>NZ_PVBK01000008.1:0-242668 GCF_002968535.1 Neorhizobium sp. T7_12
ACACCCAGGCCATCATCGCTCTGGCCCGCCGACGCGTCACCGTCCTGTGGACGATGCTCAGAACCAGGCAAACCTTCGATCCAACTCAAAAAGCCGCTTGACTTGCGCATTACTCAGCTGCCTCCAGAAGATTGCCGTCGGCAACTTCGAGTTCGATCCGGAAGACGGCGCCGCCTTCCGGATGATCGGCAACGCTCAGGCTGCCGCCGAAATCCTTGATGATGTTGTAGGAGATCGACAGACCCAGACCCAGACCCCTGCCGACGCCCTTGGTCGTGAAGAAAGGATCGAAGATGCGTTCGTGGATGGCCGCCGCGACGCCGGGCCCGCGATCGCGCACCGACACCATGACCCTGTTGCCCGCCTGCTCGGCGGAAACCGTGATCCGCCGGTCTTCGAGGCCTTCGACGGCATCGGCGGCATTGGTGATGATATTGACCAGCACCTGTTGAAGCCGCACCGCGCCTGCCTTGACCGCGGGAATGGCGGGATCGATCTCGATGTCCAGTTCCGCATCCGCCGCCTTCAGGCGCGCCGCGACGATCTCCAGCGTGTCGCGCATCACGTCGTCGAGCGCGACGGGCCCGAGCTTCTCGTTCGGCTTGCGGGCGAAGTTGCGCAAGTGCCTGCTGATCGACGCCATGCGGTCGATCAGCGCCGAAATGCGCCGGACATTGTCCCGCGCATCGTCGGTGCGTCCGAGATCGATCAGCACGCCGGCCGTTTCCGCATAGGTCTTGGCAGCGGCGAGAGGCTGGTTGAGTTCGTGTGACAGGGCGGCCGACATCTGTCCGAGGCCTGCGAGCTTGCCCGCCTGGATGAGGTCCGCCTGGGTCTGGCGCAACCGCTGTTCGGTGAGCCGCCGCTCGGCGATCTCCTCCTCGATGCGGCTGTTGACGCGGGCGAGATCTGCGGTGCGCTCGGCGACGCGGTGCTCGAGCTCGTTGCGCGCCTCGGCCTGCAGTATCAGGCGTTCGTTGAGCCGCGCACGACGCTGAAGGACGATGGCGAGCCCGAGGCCGGCAAGGCAGAGCGTCAAAAGTGCTGCAACCGCCGCGGTCTTCGCCTGGGTATGCACCGAGCCGGTATCCATCAGCACGTTGACGGTCCAGCCCGCGTCCGGCATCGGTTGTGATACGACGAGATATTCCTTCTCGATCCCGCCGTCCCGGATGGTCATGACATCGCGCCCTGCGAAGCTGCCGCGCTCGACCGGCAATTCGCGGAGCTTGGCGTCCGCATATCGCCGCGACGCCTCGGTGCGGGCGATCCGGTCGGGCGTCAGCGGCAGGATGCTCGCATAAAGCCATTCCGGGCTGCCGGTCATGAAGATGATGCCTTCGGGATCCGACACGAAAATCCGGTCGTCACCGCCGCCCCAGGAGCCTTCGAGGCTGTCGATATCCACCTTGAAAACGATCACGCCGCGGATCGCGCCGCCGATCTCGATCGGGGAGCCGAAATAGTAGCCGCGCTTCAAGGACGTCGTGCCGAGCGCGTAGAAGCGGGACTGGCGGCCCTCCGCCGCATCCTGGAAATAGGGCCGATAGGTGAAATTCTCGCCGACAAAGCTGACCGGGCTGTCATAATTGCTGGCAGCGATGGTCTCGCCGTCCATCGTCATCACATAAATGTCGGAGGATTTCAGAAGCCCGTTGATCTCCTTGAGATAGGCGTTGGTCGTCGCCCGCAGCGTCTCGTTCTTCGGATCGAGGATCACCGCCTCGATATTCTGCTGATCGGCGATCAGAGCCGGCAGCGCCTCGTAGCGCTTCAGATGGCCATCGAGCGCCGACACCGCCAGGCGCAGCGTCGTACCCGCCTGGACCTCGGCCTCCTCGATATAGCCCCGCGCGAGGATATCGCTGCCCTTGAAGACCAGCGCAAGACCGACCGCCGCAAGCAGGGCCAAAGGCAGAAGAATACGATATCTCAACAGGCCCGGGTTCCTTCGCTCGTTTTTTCCCGCCTGAGATGACGGGAAAGCGGTATTCTAACCGCTGCACTGCTGATTTCCATAAAATCCTTCCGGCATGTGTGACCGGCATCTGGGATGATGGTCGCTGGGGTATTTGGAGGAGCCACCGGGCGTGATCGAATCGTGCAAGCATTCCTCGTGTTCTCGCAATAATTTCTACCTGACGCTTGACTTCACGACTGATCGTGCTTCGATCACAGGTGCAAACGGGGAAAGCCGCAAGGGCGGCGCAAGGGGTTTTTAATGGTCTATATACTTGCACTTTTGATCGGTATCGTCGCCGGCCTGCGCGCCATGACCGCACCTGCAGCAATTGCCTGGGCCGCCTATCTCGGCTGGCTCAATCTCTCCGGGTCGTGGCTCTCCTTCATGGGCACGATCTGGGCCGTCGGCATCTTCACCATTCTCGCGGTCGTCGAACTGGTCACGGACCAGCTCCCCTCGACGCCGAGCCGCAAGGTGCCGCAGCAGTTCGGCGCCCGCCTGATCATGGGCGCGCTCACGGGTGCCGCGATCGGCACGCCCTATGGCGGCTGGATTGTCGGTCTCGTTGCCGGCATCGTCGGCGCCGCAATCGGTACCTATGGTGGCGCCGCCGTCCGCGCCAAGCTGGCTACCAGCTTCGGCAAGGATCCGCCGGCCGCCTTCATCGAGGACGCTGTCGCGATCGTCGCGGCCTACCTCATCATCGCGTCCCTGCCTGTCGCGGCCGCGGTATGAAAACCTTCGACGCAATCATCATAGGGGCCGGCCAGGCCGGCCCCTCACTCGCAGGGCGCTTCAACGACGCCGGCAAGACGGTTGCGATCATCGAGCGCAAACATGTCGGCGGCACCTGCGTCAATACCGGCTGCAAGCCGACCAAGACGCTCGTCGCCAGCGCCTATGCCGCCCACGTCGCCCGCCGCGGCAGTGACTATGGCGTGGTCCTCGACGGCCCGGTGAAGATCGACATGCCTGCCGTCATGCGGCGTTCCCACAAGGTGACGCTCGACTCGCGCCACAGTAACGAGAACTGGCTCGAGGGCATGCCGAATTGCACTCTGATCCGCGGCCACGCCCGGTTCGAGGATAGGAACACGATCCGCGTCGGCGACGAATTTCTGACCGCGCCGCAGATCTTCCTGAATGTCGGCGGCCGTGCCGCAATCCCGGATTTCCCGGGCGTCGGCGACGTGCCCTACATGACCAACAGCGACATCGTTCTGCTCGACCGGGTGCCGAAACATCTGGTCATCGTCGGCGGCAGCTATATCGGGCTGGAATTCGCCCAGATCTACCGCCGTTTCGGAGCCGAAGTGACTGTCGTCGAAAAAGGCCCGCGTCTCGTCGGGCGCGAAGACGAGGAGATTTCACAGGCGATCCGCGAGATCCTCGAAGCCGAAGGCATCCATATCCGCACCGGCGCCGAATGCATCCGTTTCAGCAAGCACGAAGACAGCGTCGCCGTCGGCGTCGATTGCACCCAAGGCGCTCCGGAAGTGATCGGCTCCGACGTTCTGCTCGCGGTCGGCCGCCGTCCGAACACCGACGATCTCGGCCTCGACAAGGCCGGCGTCGAATTGGACGCGAAGGGTTACATCAAGGTCGGCGACGACCTCTCGACCAATGTCGAGGGCATCTGGGCGATGGGCGACTGCAACGGTAAAGGCGCCTTCACCCACACCGCCTATAACGACTTCGAGATCATCGCCGCCAACCTGTTCGACGGCGAGAGCCGCAAGGTCTCCGATCGGCTGGTCGGTTACGCGCTTTATATCGACCCGCCGCTCGGCCGCATTGGCATGACCGAGGCGGAAGCCCGCAAATCCGGCCGCAAGGTTCTGGTCGGCCGTCAGTCCATGGCAAGGGTCGGCCGCGCGGTCGAAAAGGGCGAAACGCAAGGCCTGATGAAATTCGTCGCCGATGCGGAGACGCACGAGATCCTCGGCGCCGCCATCCTCGGCACCGGCGGCGACGAATCGATCCACGGCGTGCTCGACATGATGAATGCCCGCGCCACCTACGATACGCTGCGCTGGGCAGTGCCGATCCATCCGACGGTCTCGGAATTCTGGCCGACCGTGGTGCTCGGAATGAAGCCGGCCTGAAACCCTATTTGGGACACGACTACAATTTTATCGATCGCCTGAAGCGGCCGGCAAGCATTTCCGTCTATGACCGTGAGCATCAGTGTCCCTGTTGATGATGGAAACAGATGTGCGGTTTTGCGGGCTTCGTCGGTGAGGCATTCGGCTCCGGAAATCCGGAGGCCCTGCTGTCTTCCATGGCACAGGCGATCGCCCATCGCGGGCCGGACGGCCAAGGCGTGTTCGCCTCCCCCGGCATCGGCCTCGCGCATGTCCGGCTGTCGATCGTCGGGCTTTCCGACGGCCAGCAGCCGATGACGGGTGCCGACGGCCGCTTTACCATCGTCTTCAACGGCGAGATCTTCAACTATGTCGAACTGCGCGACGAACTGAAGGCGCGCGGCATCACCTTCCGCACCGGCAGCGATACGGAAGTCCTGCTGCAGCTTTACGCGACCTATGGCGAGGCCTGCCTCTCACGCCTCAACGGCGATTATGCCTTCGCGATCTGGGATCACCGCGAGCGCCGGCTGATGCTCGCCCGCGACCGGATGGGGGTCAGGCCGCTTTTTTATACCGAGCACAAGGGCTCGCTGTATTTCGCCTCGGAGATCAAGGCGCTGCTGGAAGTGCCCGGCATCGAGGCCGAACTCGATCCCGTGGCGCTCGACCAGATTTTCACGCTCTGGACGCCGATCGCGCCGCGCACCGCCTTCAAGGGCGTTCTCGAGCTTGAACCCGGCCACCTGATGATCGCCAGAAACGGCCGAACCGAGACCCGACCCTATTGGGCGCTCGATTTTCCGGATGCGGGCGATCACACCGAAGCCTACCAGTCTGTCAGGGAAGAGGAATTGCGGGCGCTGCTGACCGATGCGACGCGGCTGCGCATGCGCGCCGACGTGCCCGTCGGCGCCTACCTCTCCGGCGGACTGGACTCCTCGCTGATCGCGGCACTCGCCGCACCGATGGCTCCGAATGGCCTCAACACCTTCTCGGTGACCTTCGATGATGCCGAACACGACGAAAGCGCCTTCCAGCGGCAGGTCGCAGAAGCGCTCGGCACCCGTCACCACGCCGTCGCCAGCGGCTCGGCCGATATCGCCGCAAGTTTCCCGGATGTGATCCGTTTCACCGAGCGGCCGGTCCTGCGCACCGCCCCCGCGCCGCTCTACCGCCTCTCGGGCCTTGTCCGCGATGCGGGCATGAAGGTGGTGCTGACCGGCGAAGGCGCCGACGAAGTATTCGCCGGCTACGACATTTTTCGCGAGGCGCGCGTGCGCCGTTTCTGTGCCCGCCAGCCGGGATCAAAAATGCGGCCGCATCTTTTCCGCAAGCTCTATCCCTACCTGCCCGGGCTGAAGCAGCAGTCGGCGGAATATCTTGCCGCTTTCTTCGGGGCCGGCAACGACCCGGCGGGTGATCCGCTATTCTCCCATCGCCCGCGCTTCCGCTCGACGGCCGCGGCCAAGATCTTCTATTCCGACGAACTTCGCGCCACGCTCCGCAGCTACGATGCGGCCGAAGAGCTTGCCTCCCGACTGCCGGCGAATTTCGGCCGCTGGCACCCGCTGCATCAGGCTCAATATCTCGAAAGCCGTTTCCTGCTACCCGGCTACATCCTGTCGAGCCAGGGCGACCGCATGGCGATGGCGCACGGCATTGAAGGCCGTTTCCCCTTCCTCGACCACAGGCTTGTGGAGTTCGCCAGCCGCCTGACGCCTGGCATGAAGCTCAAGGGCCTTGACGAGAAGCACATCCTGCGCCGTGTCGCCAGGGACCTGCTGCCGGATGTCATCAGCAAGCGTCCGAAACAGCCCTATCGCGCACCGGACAGCCGTTCCTTCACCGGCAATGACGCGGAGGCTTATGTCGGCGAGATGCTGGGCGAACAGGCAATCGCTGCCTCAGGCCTCTTCAATCCGAAAGCCGTTGCAAAACTCCATCAGAAATGCCGCCTGGCCCCGGTCTCCGGGTTCCGCGACAACGCCGCTTTCGTCGGCATATTGTCCACCCAGCTTTGGCTGAAGGGTTTTACCCGATCCGCCGCGGACGAGGCGCATCCCGTTCGCAAGGCTGCTTATTAGCTCTTGAAAATCTTCAATTAACTTAAAATTCACGTCAATTCGGCATGATCGCCAGAGTGTGTCCAATTGTAGGTTCTTTCGCTGTGGCGGAAGGGCGGAGGTAGTCCATGTACGAGCCGAAGGAGCCACATACTCGGCGGTCGGCATCGGCCCGGGCGTTGCGTCGTCGCAGCGAATACCAGAGCTCCCTCCTGGATCATCCAGTCGTTGAAGAAGAACTGGAAGAACGCCCCTCGCCGCGCAACCGGCCTCGTCCTTCTTCGGTACCTGACTATCGAACCCGTTCGGACTATCATCGTGAGCCGCCCGCCCACGAACGGGAAGATGACGACCGGATGCGATACGAGGACATTCCGTTTGAAAAACGGATCGAGGCACAGCTACACAGCCTGACCGATATCCATTTCACCGATATCATCCGGTGGCTGCGCAGGGGCTTTCTGCGGATCATCGCCGCAGCGATCCTTGGCGCCGTCCTTGCGCTGCTCTACGCCGCCATTGCCTCGCCGCGCTATACCGTCAGTACGGAGATCATCATCGATCCCTCCAACCTGAACCTCGTTTCCGACGACGTCTTCTCCGCCAACCCGCAACGGGATTCCCAGCTTCTGGAAGTCGAGAGCAAGTTACGGGTCCTGACGTCGCGCAACGTGCTGACCAAGGTCATCGACGATCTCAACCTCACCGAAGACCCGGAATTCAACCGTCCCGGACGGCTCGACGGATTGCGCCGCCTCATCTCGTCGCCGACCGCGCCCGAGAACAAGCAGTTGAGCGTCCTGCGCCAGCTCGAAAAGCAGATTGCCGCGACCCGCGACGACGGCTCGTTCGTCGTCGTCCTTTCGGTCTGGACGGGCGACGCCGATAAGTCGATCAAGCTGTCGAACGCGATCGTCTCGGCCTTCGAGGGCGAATTGTTCAAATCCTCATCGAATAGCGTCGGTCAGCTTGCGATCGGGCTCAACAGCCGGCTTGACGAACTGCGCCGCTCGGTGACTGAAGCCGAGGAGAAGGTCGAGCAGTTCAAGCGCCAGAACGACCTGCAATCGACCGCCGGCGAACTCACCAGCACCCGCATTTCCGGCGCTCTCGATACCCAGGTTCTCGACGCTCAGCAGCGGCTGATCCAGGCCGATACCCGCTACAAGCAGCTCCAGGCGGCCTATGCCGACAGGCGGGTTGCGAATTCGGCGGTGTTCGATTCTGCCAGCATGGTCACCCTGCGCGCCAGCTATAGCGCATTGCAGCAGCAGATCAGTTCGATGACGCTCGTCTACGGCAGCCGGCACCCGCGCCTCGTCGCTCTGCAGTCGGAGCTCGCTTCCGTCGATCGCGCGATCTCCGAGGAAGCCGCCCGTCTTCTCCAGTCCGCCAAGACCGATGTCGACCAGGCAAACAGCGCCCTTCAGGAACTGCGCCGCAAGTCCGACGCCTCAAGATCGACCGTGTTTACCGAAAACGATGCGCAGGTGCGCCTGCGCGAACTGGAGCGGGACGCCCGATCCAAGGCCGCCGTTTACGAAACCTATCTGTCGCGGACGCACCAGATTAGCGAGCGCCAGCAGATCGACACCAGCAATGTCCGGGTGATCTCGCCGCCGGTGCCGCCGCAGTCGAAGAGCTGGCCGCCGAGCTCGGTGCTGCTGCTGATCGGAGGGGCTTTCGCCGGCGCCATTTTCGGCGTGCTGATGGCACTCACACTCGGCTTGTTCGGCCATATGCGCGAAGCCGGCCGCGAGTTCGCCTGAAGCTTCTACTTCTTGGGAACCAGCGCCTCGTACAATTCCGGCAGCCATGACTTGCTGGTCGGGTCCCAGGGGCCGAACTCGTGGGACGCGAAATCCCAATAGGCCCAGCTCATGCCGCGTCTCTCGATCTCTTCCCGCATGATCCGCGTGTAGGTCACCCGGTCGGGATAGTAGGCGAGCGAATTGGAGCCGAATTCCCCGACGAAGATCGGCCGTTCGTTCTTTTTCCCCCATTCGACCGCCATGTCGAGCGGCGTCCTGATCTCCTCGATCTGCGCCTTCTCGCAGCAGGAAGTTCCAAGCCAGGGCCTGGATCCTTCGATCCAGCTGGCGCCCTGCATGGTGAATTTGAACGGCGCATAATTGTGTATGGTAACGATCAGGCGGCGGTCGTCTGGAGGCAGCGCCAGCTTCTCGAGCCCCCAGGCCGTGCTCCATTCCGCCGAATCGACAATCAGGAAGCGGTGAAGATTTGTCTTGCGGATCACCGCAAGCGCCTTGGCGAGCAGATCGTTCCAGACCTCCTCCGTCTTGCCGTGCGGTTCGTTGTAGATCTCGAACAGCACCTTGTCGTTGGGGAGGCTCTGGTATCGCCGCGCCAGCTGTTCCCAGATCGCCAGAAAACGCTCGCGGCTCTTCTCCACGCCGATCGCCACCTCCTCCGCCTCCAGGGGATCGCCATCCATCTCATGATAATGGTGGAAGTCGATGATGATGTTGAGGCCCCGGGACAATGCGTTGTTGACCGCAAAGTCGACCCGCTTCATGAAAGCCTCGTCGAGCTTGTAGGGGTCCGAAAGGGCCGCATGGCTGCTGAAGCGGATCGGCAGCCGGATGGTCTGGAACCCGCCTTGCCTGACGGCCTCGAACAGCTCGGTGGAAAGCCTGCCTCCCCAGGCGCCTTCGCTCGGCGCCTCCAGCGTCCCCCCGAAATTGACCCCTCGCCCCAGCGTCTTGCTCTGCTCGGCCGCAGTCAATCCGGCAATTTCAGGCGCGCGGGCTTCGGAAAACGGCTTCAGCACGAAATTCTGCGCCTGCGCACCGGCAATTCCGAGCGCCATCAGCATGAGAGATCCGGCAAGCCGACAAAATATTCCCAGCATTCGAAATCTCCACTGGCGCCTGCAAGCCTGCCAAGGATTGCAGGATGAGCGCCAAGTTCTGGTTCGATACCGTCAAGGTCAAGCAACCCACCTAAATTTATGCAGTTATGATGAATGGCCGAAATCTCGCAACGTCGCAGTCACGGGCTTCGAAGCCGGGCTTCGGCCACTCCGACGAACGTCGCAGCAATGGCCGCCGGATATGGATGCTGGCGAGATTCGGCGGTTTCTGTTACGATTCGCGCGCGAAGAGAACGCGGCGGCGGGTGGATGACGAGAGACACGGACGAAGTTGCGTCTTCTGGAAATTTCGGCGCAAGGCTGCTGTTCTGCTGTGTCGGGTGCTTCTACTGGATCACCCTGACGCCTTTCGTCGACACAAGCCTCAATCCTGCCCTGGCGAAGCCTGCTCTCTGGAGCCAGCTGCTCGCCTATATGCTGTTCCTGATCGTGGTTGTCTATGCGATGACCCCGAGGGTGCGGAGCGTCATCTTCCAGCCCCGCCTGCTGCTTGCGTTGGTATTCGGGTGGCTGTTTCTGACGGCGGCACTTTCGGTCGATCCGCTCGGTGCCGTCAGGCGCGTCCTGATTGCCCTCACCGTCTGCATCAGCGCCAGCGCATTTCTGATGCTGCCGAAGGGCGAGAGCCAGTTTGCGCGGCTTGCCGGCGGCGGTGTGATGCTGATCGTCGGTCTTTGCTATTTCGGGGTGCTGTTTCTTCCGAGGCTTGCCGTCCATCAGCTGACCGACTTTCTCGAGCCGCAACATGCGGGGCTCTGGAAGGGAATTTACGTCCAGAAGAACGAGACCGGCGTCGTCATGGCGCTCTCCTGCTTCGTCGGCATCTACCTGATGTCCGCATGGTCGCGGATCATCGGACTGCTGGTCATTGCTGCGAGCAGCCTGTTCCTGCTGAAAACCGGCGCCAAGACCTCGACCGCAATGCTGCCCGGCATCTTCATCCTCAGCATTTTCTTCGAGCGCTGGCGCTGGATCCGCGTTCCCGTCGTCTTCGGCGGGGTCGGCCTGCTCAACCTGGCGACCGTCGGCGTTTCGACGATCGCGCCGCTGAGGGAGATCGTCGCGGCAACCGGCATCGATACCACCTATACGGCACGCGCCGACATCTGGCGGCTGGCACTCGATGCTATTGCACAGAGTCCGATCACCGGTTATGGCTTCGGCTCTTTCTGGGGCGCGGAGAGCCTCGTCAACAGCGACATGCGCACCCTGAACTGGGCCGTGCGCGCGGTGGATGCCCACAATGCCTATGTCGATGCCGCGATGAACGCCGGCATACCGGGATTGATATTGATGGTGATATGGGTCTTGGCTACTCCCCTTAAAAATCTGGCGGCAATCGACGCCGCAAAGAACTTCACGCCGCTCACGAGGCTTTTCTTGAGGATCTGGCTTTTCTCGATCTTCCTCGCCTGCCTCGAAAGCGTGTTCCTTGCCCGGTCGGGGCCAATCTGGTTCACGATGATGGTTGCCATGTTCGGCCTTGGTTACCAGGCCCGCTACCGCATCATAGCCTCGAGGAAGGCCGAGCCCGCCTATGGACCAGCGTACGCCTGAAATGTCCGAGCAAGCACCGGTAAAACAGCGGCAGCGAACGTCTGCCTTCGGTATAGAGTTCTCCACCTGGGACGCCCGCAGGATCGTCGACACGATCGTTAACGAACCGGTGCCGCTCGGTGAAGGCCTGCGGCTGCTGGTGACCGCCAATCTCGATCACATCGTGCAGCTGAACAGGAACCCCGCCTTCAGGGCCGCCTATGACAAGGCCTGGCTGACCACTGTCGACGGAGCCCCTGTGCTCCTCTATGCGCGGCTGCGCGGGCTTGCCGTTCCCGGCCGCATCACCGGCGCCGACCTGTTTCCCGAGATCATCGAGCGCCTGAAGCCGGGCACCCACCGGCCCCTGCTTTTATGCTCGAGCGAAACCACGGCAGCGATTCTCGACGACAAGCTGAAGGCGCTCGGTTTTTCCGAGCACGTCATCGTCACAGCGCCCCCGGCTTTCGAGCAGAATGAGACCTTCGGACGCGAATTGGTGGCGATGCTTCGGGAAAGACGCGTCACGCATATCTTCTTCGGCATCGGCGCCCCGAAATCCGAAATCTGGATGGACAAGCACCGCGCCGACCTTCCCGATTGCTACGGCTTCGGTTTCGGCGCCGGGCTGGATTTCTATGCCGGCGTCAAATCGCGTGCTCCGGTCTTCCTGCGGAAAGCCGGGTTGGAATTCCTCTGGCGCGTCGCGACCGAGCCGCGCCGCCTGGCACGGCGATATTTCGTCACGTCCTGGGCATTCTGCTGGGCCGTCTATAAGGATCTGACGGCCGACCGACCGGGCACGGACAAGACCCGTTAGGCGACCCCGATCCGCTTCAGCGTATCGATCACCGTCTCGACCTTGATGCCGCGCCGGCGCACCTTGTCGACCACTTGCGAGAAGAAGGCCGGCGAACAGCCGATATTCGTCGGGTCCTCGCGCACGTCGTGGGTATAGAAGATCAGCCAGCCGCAACGCCGCTCGACATCGTCCAGCATCCTGTCGATCGACGCGGAATCGTTGCTGCAGTCATAGAGTTCCTGCGCCTTCAGATGGGCAAGGTCGATGAGGCCGGAATTGGTGCCGACCTTGATGCCGCGCAGGCCCGGATAGTGATGCATCAGCGCCAGCTTGGACGGGACCGAAATCATTCCGAAGGGATACGCGAAGGAAACCGGCTTTGCGGAGCCGACGATCCGGGCGATTTCCTCGTCGTTTCGCCTGATATCGGCCATGAGATCGCGACGGGGCGTTTTCTGGACATTGATATGGCCATGGGTGTGGCCGCCGATCTCGTGTCCCCGGTCCGAAAGCGTCGCGACCATCTCCTCATCGACGATCAGCTGGCCGTTTTCGACGCGCTGCATCAGGCCGCTCGCCAGATAGAACGTGCCGAGCATGCCGGCATCCTCAAGAGCGGGCGCCGCATTTTCGAAGACCGAGACAGGAAAGTCGTCGAACGTGAAAGCAACCACAGGCGCATCCAGCTTCAACAGGTGCGGTCGAAAATATACGTGCCGCCCGATCTTGCGGGATACTCCCGCCAGTATCTCGGAACCGGACATCTCCCAGAGTTTCGGCTTTTTCATCTACCCCCATCCATTGCAGTCGGATCTCCCAGAGCTTCAGAACATAATGTCAAATACTTACGGTTGTCTCAATCTCCGGCGCCGCAGAAACGGCATTTCCCGCGATCCCTGCCGCCTGAAGAAGGTGGATGAACCTTTCGGCCGATTTCTCGACGCTGAACTCCGCGGCGCGGGCCTGGAGAACTGCGCTTTCGGGCGGCTGTTCGAGTGTCATCGCCATGGCCTGCGCAAGCGCGGTCGCATCACCGACCGGCACCAGCCGTCCGAGCTTCCCGCCTTGCAGGATCTCGCGCGGACCGTAAGGCGCATCCGTCGCGACGACGGGCACGCCGCAGGCCATGGCCTCGATCAGTGCGTTCCCCAGCCCCTCATGCGAGGAGGACGATACGAAAAGCGAGGCCTGCGACACGATCGACAACGGGTCTGGATTGTGTCCCGGCAAGCTGACGTCCTGCGATAGATTTAGCGCTTCGACAAAGGCCTCCAGGTTGCCGCGTTCATCGCCTTCCCCGACGATCGTCAGCCGGGCCTCGCGCATCTGCCTGAGTTGCGCGAAGGCCTCGATCAGCGTCGCATACCCCTTTTCCGGGGAGAGCCTCCCGACCGAGACGATGTGGCCCGGTTCCGGCGCGCGGCCCAGCTGCTCGATCCGCCGCCGCATCTGCGGTGTCAGCACGGCATTGGTCCCTAGATTGGCGACTTTCGCGGCCGGCACCCCGAAACGGTCGATGAGGTCGTTTCGCGCACCGGCCGTCAACGTCAGGACGAGATCGGCGCGCGGATAGGCAAACCGGATCAGCCTGTAGGCCAGCCGGTTCTGCCAGTAGGGATCGCCGGTTCGCGCCTGCAGGGGGCTTGCCACCTCGCGCAGGACGATCGACGGCCGCGTTTCCCTCGCTAGCCCTCGCGAGGCCAGGACCACCAGGACATTCGCCGCCGCCTCGGAAGACACCAGCGCCCTCGGACGCCCCGTGACCAGCAACCTTCGCAATGCGGCGGGCGCAAAGGCGAGGCGCAGTTTGCGGCCGTTGCCGAGATCGATAACGGGCACGTCGGCGCGGATCAGGTCCCGCAACGGCCCCGAACTCTGAAGTGTAACGATTGCGCTTGGAAATCCCTGGCCCTGCAGTTCGTTTGCCAGCAGGATGGCGTCGCGTTGGGCACCGCCGCCATCGAAACCACGCACGAGAAAGCAGATTCGGGCTGCGACCGGATCAACAATCCGAGAGCTATTCATAATCATCACATGCCCTATGATTATTGCGTTTGTTCCTGCTAAGGAAGGATCTACGTCACTCCCGGCGATCGGGCCTACCCTAGAGGGTTAGCGGTTAATTCTGACCAAATGCATATTATTGGGCGACGAAATTGAGCGATAGACATGCCTCGGTGTATTTAGCCTCGCGGGCGACCTCGGCCATCATCAATCTCGTGTCGGTTTCCATCTTCACGCGCATGACCAGCGCCGAAGTGTACGGCCAGTATATTGTCGGGTTTTCGATATGCATGATGGTCTACAGCCTGGGCGTCCAGTGGATCGTATTCGCCCATTTCGGACGATACGACCCCAAGGAAGCCGATCGGCTCGCGGGGGCGCTGCTCCTGGTTTCAGGGGTAGTGATGCTGCCGGCGATCGGCTTCATATACCTGTTCTACCTGTTTGGAACATTGCATGCCGATGTTGCGGTCAGCAGCAGCCTGCTGGTGGTTTGCTTCACCTTGTATTTCGTCGCCGTCGAAATCAGCCGCGCCCACCTTCTTGTCCGGCTTGTTGCAATCGCGACCATCGCCCGCGCCGTCTTCTCGCTGCTGTTCGGTTACATCGCCGTCCTCGAATTCGACACGCCCGGCGCATTGCTGGCAGGCGTGGGGCTTGGTTATGCGCTGGGCTCCGTGCCGGTTTTCCGGCATTTCAGCCGCACCATATGGGCGTCCGGCTTCGTCTGGCCTAGGGGCAGCGACGTGCGGCGGATGTGGCGCTACGGCTGGCCGCTTGCCATTGCCTTCGGCGCCTCGGCTGCCGCCATGAACGTCGATCGGCTGCTGCTGGCCGGCCTCTACAATACCAGCACCGTCGCCCCTTACGGGACCGTACTCGACCTCATGAAGCAGACGTTCCTGGTCTTGGCCGAGGCGATCAGCGCAGGATATATTTCGAGCGCCAAGAACTTCCATACGGAGGGGAAAGGGACCGAAGCGCGGCATACTCTCAAGCGCGCCTTCATCACGCATTGCTATATCGTCATTTTTGGCACCGCGTCCTTCATCCTGCTCGGCGACGTCATCTTCGGGATCCTGCTTGCTCCGAGCTATCTGCCGGTCGTCACGCAGATCATGCCGATCCTGCTCGTCGCGAATGCCATTCTCGTCATGCGCGCCCACTATTTCGGCCAGATCATTTATTTCAGCGGGACAACAAACCTGGAACTGGTCGCGTCTGTCGCGATGCTGGCGGTCACCGGAACACTGAGCTACCTGCTGATCCCTTCATACGCGGCAATGGGCGCCGCCATCGCCTTTACGCTCGGGCAGGCGGCGGCGCTGTTGATCTGCCTGGTCTACGCGTCGGGAAACCTGCGCATGCCTCTCGACCTGCCCCGGGGGGGCCTGCTGCTGGCTCTCGGCATAGCTGTGGTCGCCGTCGGCAAAGGTGTCCAGTTCCTGACGGAAGAGCCGGCGGCAAGCGCCATCAACTTCGTGCTGATCGGCATCGCCAGCGCCTATATCGCACTGCGCTGGAACCTGTTCGATGCCCGCTCGCTGCTTCAGCGCTTTTATCCGCGGCGCGGTTAGACGCCGCTCTCGGAGTGCAGGAAATTCGTATAGCGTTCCAGCATGAGCTCCCGGCTGTGATGCTCTCGATGTAATCGCGCAAAATCGTTCCGAAGCTGCGCGTCCGGATAATTCGCAGCGAGATCTTTGACCGCATCGGCAAGGCTGGCCGCATCGCAGGGCGGATGGAACCGCGTCATGGCTGCGTTCTCATGTCCGTCGCCGATGCACAGCACCTCCCGCAGAACCGGGAGATCCGACGCGACGACCGGCAGCCCCGCCATCGAAGCCTCCACCCCGGCAAGGCCGAAAGTCTCCCAGATCGACGGAAACACATAGATATTTCCGGCCGTCAGGATGTCGCCGAGCGCATCCCGCTCGATCGAGCCGACCAGATGGACGCGCTCCGCCACACCCACAGTGCGCGCTTTGCCCTTCAGAGCCTCCCGGTTCGGGCCGTCGCCGGCGATGAGCAGATGCATGCCCGGCAGCATCCCGAGCGCCTCAACCAGGATTGCGTGATCCTTCTGATCCACCAGCCTTCCCGTCGCGACCAGCACGAAAGCATCCGGCGCAATGGAAAGGCGCTGCCGCCAGTCGACTGCTGCGCGAGCCGGCGGAATGGGATCGACACCATGCGGGATCAGAATGAACCGCCGCCGGTAGGCAGCAGGCCATTTGCCGAACGACGCGCTGGTGGAAACGGAATTTGATACGAAATGGGTGAATATCCCGGCCGATCCGAACAGCCAGTCAAGTGCCTTCCAGTGCCGGCGAATACCCTCCGGCGCTGCGGTGTGATGGGCGGCGCGCACCGGCACGCGGCCCAGAAACCCGAAAAAACCGCCGAAGACGGAGGCTGCAGCCTGGTAGGTGAAGATCGCGTCGTATTTTCCAGACAGGATGGTCCAGCCAAGGCGTGCGAGATTGCGAAGCGTGGCGACCGTTCCACGACCGGTGTCGAGAGGCAGCGTCTGTACCTCGAAACCGCGGGCGTGCAAGCCGGTCTCCACCATCTGCACAAGGGTACGCACGCCCCCCATCTTGTCATGGGTTACGATTTGGAGAATCCGCTTCCCCGAAGGAATTAGGGTATCGGCAGCTTTTGGAAAAGCTGAGCTGAATTCGTGCCTCATCCGCCGGACCCTAGGGCTGAAATCTTAAAATCTGTGCAGGGAGATCGTTCAGATTTCTCCTATCCGACTTTTCGCGGATCAAAAACTCGCCTGCGCGGTTCTACTCTTTGAGTGAAAACAAGAACCAGGAGACAGACATCATGGCCAAGGCGAGTTCGAAGCGGATGGGCGCGGGAGCGCAGGGGAAAAACAGCGGAAACGGGGCCATGACAGATGTAAACAAGGCGATCCTCCCCGAAAACAAAGTGCTGTCGAACCGGGACAAGGCACAGCATTCGAGGGAACGCGGACTGGATGGCAAAACGGTGCAGACCGAACAGTTTCACGATCACGAGGCGAACCATCTTAACGACTGAAAAATCACTTACATTCGCGACTGCTTGAGAAAGGATTTCGAGCAATCCACTGCTGCGTCCACCCCGCTTTCCTCCCTTGCAAAGTGGAAGAGAAGTAGTAGTCTTTGGCTATCGCCGGCTGATGACAAGAGCGCGCTGGCGACTGGAAGACAGGAAGCGCTTTCGCCACCATTTGGGAGGCTGAAAAGATGAATGCAGCAGTCCTGACCAACACTTTCGAACCGACGGAACTGGCATTTCTTCAACGCCTGTTCGACGAGATCTGCGCAGAGCGTGGACTTGCCGGCGGCAGCCTCGCCGCGAACAATCTCGCAGCACAGATCATCCAGCTTTATCAACAGGGCGTACGCGATCCACGAGATATGCAGATCCATCTGGATCCGGACGCACCCTTGAGAACCTGACCTCCCGCGCCAGCCGCCATCGCAGCGGCTGGCCACCCTCCTTAGCGCTCGCCACTTATCTCTTTGCCATCAGGTCACGTTCGTCACGCATCAGGAATATGCGGGTGATGGCGTCGAGATTGGCTTCCAGCCAGTTGGCCATGGCGATCTCCTCGCCAAGGATGCGTTCGAAAACCGTCTTCGCCTCCATTTCATCCAGCTCGTCGGCCGCTGCAATCAGGACCCGGTAGCTGGCGATTTCCATGTGCTCGAAGGCATAGCTTGCCATCGCTCCCTTGACGACCTCGTCACTGGTCAACATGCCGCCGACACCCTGCGCCTTGGCCGCCAGTTTCGCCGCCATGTCCTTGAGCGCCAAAGCGCTGCCGGTTGCCGAAAAATGATCGAGGAGCGTCTTCAGCGCCTGGGCGTGTTCCTCGGTCTCATGCAGGTGCTGTACGATACGGGCCTTGAGGTCGGGATAACTCTCGATTCGCCGGGATTGCGCGGTAAGCGTAGTGATCGCCTGTTCCTCCATGGCATGGGCGGCACGCAGCCACGCGAGGAAATTGTCTCGGGCATGGGTCATTCGCTTCTCCTCGCAAATTGGTCGCCCAGATCGATTGCTTTTGGGAACGTAAGGCAACCGGATTCAACCCCTGAAAGCAGGCGAAGTTCCTTTTCGCCTCGATGCCTGGAACATTGCCGCCCTTTATGAATTGTCCAGTAGTAAATTCACAAGCCATAAAGGCGAAGATCATGTCACGCGAGATGAGGGCAAATTCCATCATCGGAGGGATTACCATAGTACTCCTCCTGATGGCCGTTGGTTATTATTTCACCGGCGGGTCGGATGATACGGCGCAGGCTCCGGCACCTCCTGCGGCAACCGATAGGGCGCAGACGCCGGCGCCGGCTCCCGGGACAGACCCGACCAGAACCGGCTCCACGAACCCTTAGGGTCAATTTGCGAGGAACAATCGCCATGCCGGGCGGTTGTGAGATGAGTAACAGGGAGTTTTCCATGATACCCGATCCTCGCGAACCAAGTGAACGCCCGCCCATGCCGGCGCCCATCTGGAAGCCGGACCCACCGATCGACGAACCGGAACCGGATCGGCTGCCGGATGAGACGCCGTTGCCCAATCCCGACGAAAATCCCAATCCGCCAGTCTATATGCCGCCCGGCAATCTGGCCTCCAGTTGAAGAGGTACCGGCGCGAAAGCGCCGGTAGATCGATCATGAATATCCATGGCCATACACGTGCAGAGCACAGGCAAGCGCAGGACGAGAGGCCGCAAAAACCGATGACCGGCGGGCTGTGGAAGCTGATGGGTGCGGCAGCTCTCATCCTTCTCGGGCTCATTGTTGCAATGGAAGCCTTCAGAGACGGCAACAGCAATTTCATTGCGCCCAACCCGGCTCAGCAAACGGTTATCGAGTAACGCCCTCACCTTCCACTCCATCCGGCCACTCCATCCAGCTATGTGCGGGAATACAGCCTTGGAACAAAGGACAAAATCCGCGCGTTCATCTGCCATTCCATGATGAGGTGGCCAGGTGGATGTAGCGACGCAATCGATCCTGACGCGGGATACAGGATTCTCATTCGAACCCATCATCCGGCCCGGCCGGAACGCCTGGCGCAGAGCGAAGGCGGAAAAGCTCGCCTTCCTGATCGATGGCGACGACTATTTTCGCCGGCTGGATCAGGTCTTGAGGCTGGCGGAACGTTCGATCTTCATTATCGGCTGGGATTTCGATCCGGACATCGTCCTTCGTCCGCGCGACCCGGACGGCGAAACACTCGGTGCTCTGCTGCGCAAGATGGTCGAGGAAAAGCCCTCGCTTGAAATCCGCATCCTGGTCTGGGGCATGGGCCCTGTCTATTCCGGCAAGAGCCTCAAGATGTTCGGCAAGATGGATTGGAAAGACCATCCGCGCATCTCCCTGCATTTCGATTTCGACCATCCGCTGCGCGCCAGCCATCATCAGAAAATCGTCGCGATCGACGACCGGACCGCCTTCCTCGGCGGCATCGACCTGACCGCCCGCCGCTGGGACGACCGCAGCCATACGATCGACAACCCGCTGCGCCGGGCGCCGGACGGAACCACCTATGGCCCCGTCCACGACATACAGACGATCGTAACCGGCGATACGGCAAAGCTGATCGGCGACGTCGCACGCCGCCGCTGGAAAAAGGCGACCCGCCAGGTCCTTTCACCGCTCGATGTGCCGGGCATAAATGCCTGGCCGGCAGACCTGGAACCGGCGCTGACTGACTGCAACACCGGCCTGGCGCTCACCGAGGCCTGGAAATGGAAGGGCCATCGCGGCCACCGCGAGGCGATCCGGCTGACCCACGACGCGCTGAAGTCTGCCAGACGTCATCTCTATATCGAGACGCAGTACCTCGCCTCCTTCGGCGTGGCGCGAACTCTCGCCAGGCGGTTGAGGAAAGCCGACAGCCCGGAAATCCTCGTGATCGTCACGCGCGAATCCCATGGCTTCCTGGAAAAGCTGATGATGGGCCACAACCGCAACCGGCTGATCCGTCGCCTCAAGCGCGCAGATCGCTACGGACGCCTGCGGGTTTTCTTTGCCGCGGTTTCCGACGGCAACGGTGGCGAGCAGGAGATCATCGTTCATTCGAAACTGATCATCGTCGACGACCAGTTCGTGCGGGTCGGCTCTTCCAATCTCAACAACCGCTCCGAAGGACTAGACACCGAGGCGGACCTTGCGATCGAAACCTCGGACGCGGCCGGCAGGCAGGCGATCGCCGCGCTCCGCAACGAGCTGATCGCCGAACATCTCGACGCCCAACCAACGGAAGTTGCACGGATCGTCGCGGAAACCGGCTCCGTTCTGGCGGCTGTCGACCGGCTGAACGTCAAGCCGCGCGGCCTGCGGAGCTACGACGTCGATACGGACAAAGGCGAAACGGAATCTCTGGTCGGCACGGGGATCATCGACCCGAAACAGCCCTTCTGGCCGATTCCGGAGATCAAGGCTGGTCTCAGGCGGCTTTTCGCCCGCCTGTCACATCACCGTCTGCTCTAGGAACTTGCCGCCCCGATGACGATAATAAGCCTCGGTGACGAGAAAGGTCGGCACCCCGACCGTCAGCGGCACGAAAAAATAGAGCACGCGGAAGGCGATCAGCGCTCCAATCGACGCGGATGTCGGCAGTATCCCGATCATGGTCGCCTCCAGCACGCCGAGTCCGCCCGGCACATGGCTGAGCAGCGCGGCTATGTTGGCGGTCACATAGGCGCTGGCCACAGCCAGGTACCCGGCATCGGTAAAGCTCGCGAGAAGCTGCTGGATGGAAGCCGTGACGCAGGCGAAGTTCAGCGTGCCGATGACGATCTGGCCGAGCGCAAGCTGTATCGCCGGCGGTTCGAAACGCCAGCTGCGCACGACGAGAGGACGGCGCACGAAGGCGCAGATCAGCAGATAGGCGGCAGGGCCTGCCAGACAGAGAAGCCCGGTCGCCAGCCGTGCCGGTCGGTCGAGGCCCAGCAGGTCCGCCGCGTCGCGGGGCTGCAGCAGCAGCGCCAGCCCGGCCAACGTTCCGAGACCGAGGCCGACGGTCACTCCGCAGAACACGATGACCTTGGCGATATCCTCGCCGGTCAGACCCCAGCGCGTGTAGAACCGGTAGCGCACGGCACCGCTGCTCAGCGCGGAAAGTCCGACATTGTGACCGATCGACAGCGCCGTGAAGGACGCGAGCGAAGTCTGCCGCAAGAGAAGCGGCTTGCCCGCATACCGCACGGCAAGCGCATCGAAGCCGCCGAGGCAGAGATAGGAAAGTATGACGAAGAAAAATGCAGTCGCGAGCCGGAAAGCGGCGATCGACCGGACCGATTCCTCGATCTCGTCGACCGTGTAGCGACCGAGGCTGCGATAGACGAGGAAGGCCGCCAGGCAGATCGCGACGCCGATCAGAAACTTGAGCAGATGGCGTCTGGCAATCATGGTCCCTCTCGTAAACGGCTGTATAACAATGGGAACGAAACCGGGACCAAGGTGTTCCCAGCTCCATGACTGATCAGACATCGCCAGCCAAGGCCGGCCCCGCCCCGGCCCAGCCTTCGAAGACAAGGCATCGCCTGAAAATCCTGAGTTATAATGTGCATAGCTGCATCGGTACCGATCGCCGGCTCGACCCCGCCCGGGTAGCCGAGGTCATCGCGGCCTTGGAACCGGATATCATCGGATTGCAGGAATTGGATGTCGGCCGCAGCCGCACCGGCGGGATAGACCAGGCGCATGTGATCGCCTCTCTTCTGCAGATGGAATTCCATTTCCATGCAGCACTCAACGTTGCCGAAGAGCGTTACGGCGATGCGATCCTGACGGCCCTGCCGGCAAGAATGGTAAAGGGTGCCGGCCTGTCCTCGCATGGGGAGCAGCGCGGCGCCATCTGGGTGGAAATAGAGGTCGGCGAGCACAAGCTGCAGGTCTTCAATACCCATCTCGGCCTGCTGGGCGGCGACCGGATGCGCCAGATCGCCGAAATCCTCGGGCCGTCCTGGATGGGGGCGCCGGATTGCCGGGGCAAGCCGAAGATCCTGATCGGCGATTTCAACGCTACACCCGTGACCGCGACCTACAAGGCCGTCGCCCGCCAGATGGCGGACGTACCGCTTTTGAGCGGCAGGAGGCCCAAAGCCACTTTTCCGTCGCGTCTGCCGCTTCTGAGGATCGACCACGTGTTCGCCTCCAGCGAAATCACGCCGATCGCGACGCAGGTCGTATCGACCCCGCTTTCCCGCCGGGCCTCGGATCATCTGCCGCTTTTGGTCACTGTCGAGGTTTGATCCTCAATGGCTCAGGGTGCGGCTGAGCCGGTGAGCCTCCTTCAGAAGGCGCACCACGTCCTGGTCGGTCGTCTCCCTGAAGTCGCCGTAATGCAGGCTGACTGCTTCCAGGCGGTCCGGAGCTGAGAGGCAGACGATGTCGTCCACCTCTTCCTGCAGGGATTCCAGCAACTGACGCGGCGCGACCGGCACTGCGATCCGGATCGACGCGACACCCATGTCCTTCAGCGCATGGATGCCGGCGCGGATCGAAACGCCGTTCGCAATCCCGTCATCGACAAGAATGACGTCGCGTCCCGTGTGATCATGCTCGCTCGGCTCGTCCTCGCCGAAATACATTCGATGGCGCCGTTCGATTTCGGCGAGCTGATGCTCGCGCTCGGCCGCGAGATAACCTGGCGGCACGTGGAACCGGCGGGCGGCGTCCTCGTCGACGATCACGTGCGGCTCCCGCCCATCGACGACAGCGCCGATGCCATATTCGGGATGACCGGGCGCGCCGATCTTGCGGACAATAAGGAGATCGAGCGGCAGGCCGAGCCGCTGGGCGACTTCGAAGGCCACGGGCACGCCGCCACGCGGCAGCGCCATCAGGATCGGATCGGGCGGCAGCGTCGCCTGCATGGCCTCCGCCAATTGCCTTCCGGCATCCTCTCGATCGACAAAGGTTGGGCTTAGACCGAACATGTCATCCTCCCAGGATGGTGCGGTGACATCTGCCACCGCACTTGGTTCTTCTGCCAGCCCGACCGTAACATATCACCGGGCAGGCGTCCGACAACCGCGAGGATGGGGTTTGGGTTCCGTGCTCTCCAAAAGAGTCAGGAGCGCTTGCCCTTGTGGTGCTCGCTTTCCTGGTTGCGGCCGCGGATGATCGATGGGTCGTCATGGAGCGAAACTTCCGCGGCCCGCATGTCCAGGTTATCGCCGCGACGGAATGCCTCCTTGGCCGCTTCGCTGCGTCGCAGGTCGGGGCCGGGATCGAAATCCTTGGGCGCATTGGCGGTATTTTCCCGCTTTTCGATGACGTTGCGCTGTTGCTGGTGGGTTTTGTTGCCTTGCATGGTCTATCCTCCTTGAGAGGTCATTTGTTCGAGCGGCCGCGTTGGTTGGGATCGACGCCGCCGAAACGGGTCGTGTCGTTGCCGACATCGCCTTCCTCGGTATTGTCGCCGGCGATCTCGTCGGCGCCGGTGAAGCGGTTCAACCCTTTCGACTGGCCGATACCGGGATCCTCCTTGAGATCGGCGTCGCTGGGCTTGCGGGTCTTGAAATGTTTGGATGTGGACATGACCGTCCTCCTTGGCTCAGGGACCGCAGTCTGGCCGCGGCCTCAGTGTTTCGTGCTGGACACGAATTTGTTGAAGCGGCTGGTTTTGCCGGCTTCCGTTTCTTCCTGGAAAAGGAATACGAGCTTGTTTTCATCGAAGATCGAGAAGAAGTCGTCCCATGCGATTTCCTCCAGGGATTCTTCCGGCTTCCCGAAATCGACGCGCAGAATGCCGCCTTCCTTGGCGCCCTTCACCCGGGCCGGATGGCCGCCGCGTTCCTCGATCCATTGCCGGATTTCCTTGTGATCGGTGGTTTCTACGGCTTTGCTCATGGTGCGTTTCTCCTTTCCGTACCTGCTTGTCGAACCGGGACCGCCACCGAAGGTTCCGCGCCAAAACAAGCGAAGGGGGAACAAAACTGATGATCATGGGTTCACCGCGGGTCGGACGCATGACCTCCACGCGGCCGACATTGTCATAAGTACCCTCCCCAACTTGGCGCTTCCCCTCACCGGGAAGCGCCTTTTCGTTCACTGCGGCGGTTCAACGCAGGGCCGCGGCATCCGGGCGCGCGGCATTGATGCGCATTGATCTCTTGACGCCCCCCGCCGATTGTCATCCGATGAGATGGATGGGCTTCTGGCCCCCGCCAGAAAAAGGATGACGCCATGTTCGAGACCTTCGACGCGACGCTGCTGGCGCGCATGCAGTTCGCCTTCACGGTCTCGTTCCACATCATTTTTCCTGCGTTTTCGATCGGGCTGGCGAGTTATCTCGCCGTGCTGGAAGGTCTTTGGCTGTGGAAGAAACAGGTCGTCTATCTGGAGCTGTTCGACTTCTGGAAGACGATTTTTGCGCTCGCCTTCGGCATGGGCGTCGTCTCCGGTATCGTCATGTCCTATCAGTTCGGCACCAACTGGAGCGTGTTCTCCGATAAGGTCGGCCCGATCATCGGCCCGCTGATGGGTTACGAAGTGCTCTCGGCATTTTTCCTGGAGGCGGGCTTCCTCGGCATCATGCTGTTCGGTCGCAATCGCGTCGGCCCCGGCCTGCACTTCTTCGCGACCCTGATGGTCGCGGTCGGCACCTTGATCTCGGCGACCTGGATCCTTTCCGCCAACTCCTGGATGCAGACGCCGCAGGGTTTTGCGATGAACGACAAGGGCCAGTTCATCCCGGCCGACTGGTGGGCGGTCATCTTCAACCCGTCCTTCCCCTATCGCCTCGTCCACATGGTGCTTGCCGCCTATCTGACGACCGCCCTTGTGGTCGGCGCGGTCGGCGGCCTGCATCTTCTGCGCCGCACCGCCCCCTTGCGCGCCGGCACGATGTTCTCGATGGCGATGTGGATGCTGACGATTGTCGCCCCGATCCAGATCTTTGCCGGCGACCAGCACGGCCTCAACACGCTGGAGCACCAGCCGGTCAAGGTCATGGCGATGGAAGGCCACTACCAGAGCCATCCGGACGGCGCGCCGCTGATCCTCTTCGGCCTGCCGAACCACGCCGAACAACGGATCGACTACGCAATCGAGATCCCGAAGCTTTCGAGCCTCATCCTGAAACACAGCCTCGATGCGCCGCTCAAGGGCCTCGATACCGTACCGCGCGAATTGCAGCCGCCGGTGCCAATCGTATTCTGGTCCTTCCGCATCATGGTCGGCCTCGGGTTCGCGATGCTGGGCCTCGGCCTCTGGAGCCTGTACTGTCGATGGAGGGGCCGCCTCTACACCTCCGAATGGCTGCACAGAGCCGCGATGGTCATGGGGCCTGCCGGCTTCGTCGCCGTCCTCGCCGGCTGGGTGACGACCGAGGTCGGCCGCCAGCCCTATACCGTCTACGGCCACCTGCTGACCGCAAATTCCGTCTCGCCGATCGCGGCAGCGGCCGTGGGCTCCTCGCTGGTCGCCTTCATCATCGTCTATTTCCTCGTCTTCGGCGCCGGCACCTTCTATATCCTGCGGCTGATGTCCCGCCTGCCGCGCGATCCGAGCGGCGATCTCGGCGAAGGCCCGATCCGAACCGCCGGCATAACGCCGGCCCCGCATACCGCAACGCTCCCTGCAGGAGGCCGTCATGGTCATTGACCTTCCCTTCATCTGGGCGGCCGTCATCGCCTTTGCAGTGCTTGCCTATGTCATCCTCGACGGGTTCGACCTCGGTGTCGGCATCCTCTTCCCCCTGTTTCCGGAAAAGCGTCATCGCGACGTGATGATGAACAGCGTCGCCCCCGTCTGGGACGGCAACGAGACCTGGCTGGTCCTTGGCGGCGGCGGGCTGATGGCGGTCTTTCCGCTCGCCTATGCGACGATCCTGCCGGCACTCTACGCACCTATCATCGCCATGCTGCTCGGGCTGATCTTTCGAGGCGTCGCCTTCGAATACCGCTGGCGCACCGGTCGGGCGCAATATCTCTGGAACTGGGCCTTTGCCGGCGGCTCGTTCATGGCGGCACTGGCTCAAGGGATCGCACTCGGCGCGCTGGTACAGGGCATTCCGGTTGCAAACCGGGCCTATTCCGGCGGCTGGTGGGACTGGTTGACCCCGTTTTCAATCGCCACCGGCCTTGCAGTCGTGATTGGCTACGCACTGCTCGGCTCGACCTGGCTGGTGATGAAAACGACGGGCGATCTTCGCGACAAGGCCCGCAGCCTTTCCTATATCGCCGCCCTCGCGACGCTCGCCGCCATGGGCGTCTTCAGCCTCTGGACGCCGTTCCTCGAGCCGCTCTATCTGAACCGCTGGTTCTCCTGGCCGACCGCGATCTTCAGCGTCATCGTGCCCCTGCTGGTTCTCGGCTGTTTCTGGCTTCTGCTCACGGGCCTGAAAAACAACCGCGACAGCCGGCCGTTCCTTGCGGCGCTTGGGCTTTTCGTACTCGGTTACGCCGGCATCGGCATCAGCTTCTACCCCTATATCGTGCCGACATCCGTGACGATCTGGGATGCGGCGGCGCCCGATGAAAGCCTCGGTTTCCTGCTGGTCGGCGCGCTAATCCTGGTGCCGCTGATCCTTGCCTATACGAGCTATGCCTATTGGGTCTTCCGCGGCAAGGTCGATCCGGAAGAGGGTTATCACTGATGGCCAGCGGCGAAACCTTCAGGCGGCTCGCCTGGTTCGTCGGCCTTTGGGTGGCGGGAGTGGTAACTGTCGGCACCGTCGGCCTGATCATCAAATTCTGGCTCGGCGCCTAACGCCGGGTCAGCGCCACCACATAACGCGCCGGTTCCTTGCCTGGGTTGAAGAAGACGCAATCGGCAGGCGGGCCGAGCAGAAGGCAATCGCCTTCGGTGAGATGGTGCATCACCGGCCCTTCCTGGAAATCGAGCCGGCCCGCAAGCACCCAAATCTGCTGGTGCTGGAAGGCGAAGGCGGATGCCGGATAGGGCACGCGCACGCCTGATGGCAGCGAAACATCCAGAAGCTCCAACGGGGAATTCGCCGGAGAGACGGCGCGTCGCGTATAACCCGTCTCCGGATCGGTCCAGACCGGTTGTTCCGCCTGCAGCGCGACGCGCTCCTGCGCCCGCTCGGCAAGCGCCAGCAGAACCGAAAGCGGCAGGCCGAAAGCGCCCGAGAGCCGGCCGAGCACCGTCGCCGTCGGGCTCGCCTCGCTGCGCTCGATCTTGCTGATCATCGCCTTGGAGACGCCAGAGCGTTCGGCAAGCTCGGCGAGCGACCAGCCCCGCGCCTCCCGCTCGATCTTCAGCCGCATGGCGATCGCCTGGACCGGGTCATTTTCAGCCTGTTGCAAGCGGCTTGCCTTTCGATAATCGTCTTCTATAGTGGACGATGGCACCCTATAAGAGACAACCCTTGTCGGCAATGGGGAATTCAGAGGGAAGATCGTGACGCGCGAAATCCGTTTCAACGCCTTCGACATGAACTGCGTCGGCCATATCCAGCAGGGGCTCTGGGCACATCCGCGCGACCAGTCGCACCGCTATGCGCAGCTGCGATACTGGACGGCCTATGCGAAAAGGCTGGAGGCGGGCCTGTTCGACGGCATATTCCTCGCCGACGTTCTCGGCGTCAACGACGTCTTCGGCGGCAGCAACGCGGCAGCGCTGAGGGGTGCCGTGCAGGTGCCGGTCAACGATCCGCTGCTGCTGGTGCCGGCCATGGCCGCCGTCACCGAACATCTCTCATTTGGCGTTACCGCCAACCTGACCCATGAACCGCCTTTCGTCTTCGCCCGCCGCATGTCGACGCTCGATCACCTGACGGGCGGCCGGATCGGCTGGAACATCGTCACCGGTTACCTCGACAGCGCCGCGAAGGCGATCGGCCTTGATGGGATGGCGGCCCATGATGACCGCTACGACCTCGCCGACGAGTATATGGAGATCATGTACCGGCTCTGGGAAGGAAGCTGGGAGGATGACGCTATCGTCTTCGACCAGGCGAACCACGTCTACGCCGACCCGGCCAAGGTCCACAAGGTCCATCACCGCGGCAAGCAATACGGCATCGAGGCGATCCATCTCTGCGAACCCTCGCCGCAGCGCACGCCGGTTCTCTACCAGGCCGGGTCCTCAACCCGCGGACGCCAATTCGCCGCCACCCATGCAGAATGCGTCTTCGTCAACGGCCAGAAGATCGAAGGCGTCAAGGGCATCGTCGACGACATCAGGGCTCGCGCCGTCGAATACGGCCGCAACGCCGAGGACGTCAAAGTCTTCGTCGGCGCCACGATCGTTACCGCCCGCACCGAAAAGGAAGCGCGCGAAAAATTCGCGGACTATCGCGCCTATGCGAGTTCCGAAGGTGCTCTCGTGCATGCCGCCGGCTCACTCGGCATCGACTTTGCAAAATACGATCTCGACGAGCCGATCGAGACCGGCAAGAGTTCAGCGATCGTCTCGAACGTCGAGGCGATGACCCGCACCGCCGGGCCGCAATGGACCAAGCGCAAGCTGCTCGAACAAATGGTGCTCGGCAGCCGCCAGGCGCCGATGGTGGGTTCCGCAGAACAGATCGCCGACAACCTCGTCGCCTGGATGGATGAGGCCGGCGTCGACGGTTTCAACCTGTCGCGCACCGTCGTGCCGGAGTGTTTTGACGATATCATCGAACTGGTGATCCCGATCCTGCAGGAACGCGGCCTCTACAAGACCGGCTATCGCGAAGGCCCGTTCCGTGAAAAACTGTTCGGGACGCAGCGGCTGCCGAGCCGGCATATCGCGGCGAGGTATCGGACCTCGGGGAGAGTTTCGTGATCGGCATCCCGCTTGGGGATACCCCCTCTGCCCTGCCGGGCATCTCCCCCACAAGGGGGGAGATTGGCAGGAGGCACGCTCCCATCTCTTTCTCCAGCGACACGCGGCAGGTCGATGGGGTGAAACGCACGCTCTTCCGTTCAATCTCTTGCGACGATTGGGGCAGGAGATCGGCTCCATCCGATCTCCCTCCTTGTGGGGGAGATGCCCGGCAGGGCAGAGGGGGGTATGCGACAAATGAGACGAGCATTAAAAAGCAACCCCATCGGTCACACAGGATGAGATCATGACCACGGCAACCCTGGAAACGCCAGCCGCAGGCCGCTGGGGCATGCTGGCTTTGCTCTGCCTCGCCGTCGTACTCTCCTTTTCCTGCTGGTTTTCCGCCAACGCCATCGCGCCGGAGCTGAAACGCGTCTGGTCGCTGTCCGAAAGTGCCGCCGCCTGGCTCACAAACGGCGTGCAGATCGGCTTCGTGATCGGCGCTCTGGCCGCAAGCCTCTTCAACCTTCCGGACCTCATCCGCATGAACCGGCTGATGGCGGCCTCCGCCCTGCTTGCGGCGCTCTCCAACGCCGCCTTGGCTCTGGATCCCGGCCCGGCCGGTGCCATCCTCTGCCGCATGGTCACCGGTTTTGCGCTCGCCGGCGTCTATCCGCCGGCACTGAAACTCGTTTCCACCTGGTTCATTTCCGGACGTGGCCTCGCGCTGGCCGGCGTCATCGGCGCGATCACCGCCGGCTCGTCGCTGCCGCATCTCTTTCGCGGCATGTCGTCGGCGGTCGACTGGCACAATGTCGTCCTCTTATCGAGCGGTGCGACGCTGTTCGGTGCCTTGGTTTTCCTCGTCTTCACCCGCGAAGGCCCCTATCCGTTCGGCAAGGCTCTGTTCGATCCGCGCCAGATCGGCCGGGTGCTGAAGGACCGCAACCTGCTGCTCGTCAACGGCGGTTATCTCGGCCATATGTGGGAGCTTTATGCCATGTGGGCCTGGCTGCTCGCCTATCTGACCGCCGCCCTCGACAAGGGTGGAACCGGCATCAGCAGCGAAGCCTCGCTGCTCACCTTCATTGCGGTCGCCTCAGGCGTGTTCGGCTGTTTCGCCGGCGGCGTGCTCTCGGACCGTTTTGGCCGCACCGCCACCACCGCCGGCCTGATGATCGTCTCCGGCGCCTGTGCCCTGTCCATCGGCTTCGTCTTCGACGGGCCATTCTGGCTGCTGGCGCTGGTGGTAGTCGTTTGGGGGATTTCGATCATCGGAGATTCGGCGCAGTTCTCCGCCGCAGTAACCGAGCTTGCCGACCGCAATTACATCGGCACGGCGCTGTCGCTGCAGATGGGCATGGGTTTCGCGCTGACCATCTTCATGATCTGGCTGATGCCGCATCTAGCCGCGCTGCTCGGCGGCTGGCGCTGGACGTTCGTGCTGCTCGCGGTCGGGCCGATCTTCGGCGCCGCCTCGATGCTGGTCCTGCGCGGCCGGCCGGAGGCCGTCCGGCTGGCCGGCGGTAGGCGCTGATCAGGCGACGAGGCGACGGCCGGGCATCTCGTCCCGCTTCTGGCGGTCGCGAGCGAGCCGTTCCGCGCTGCGGGTCTTGAAGCCGCGCAGCGCCGTGACCAGCCGCTCGACCGCGTCGCGCAGGTCCGATGTCTGCTTGGACGTCTCCAGCACCATGGCCGAATTTTCCTGGGTGAGCGAATCCATCCGGCTCAGAGCCCCGTTGACCTCATGCAGGCCGATCGACTGATGCGCCGCCTCGGTGGCGATCGTCCTGACGATCGTGTTGATGTCGTCGATGCGCGTGGTGATCTGGCTGAGCGCAGCACCGGCATTGTTGACGAGATCGACACCCGCCTGCACTTGGCGGGAACTGTCGGAGATCAGGTCCTTGATCTCCTTGGCGGCATCGGCGCAGCGCTGCGCCAGCGCCCGCACTTCCTGGGCCACAACGGCAAAACCGCGGCCCGCCTCGCCGGCACGCGCCGCCTCGACACCCGCGTTGAGCGCCAGAAGATTGGTCTGGAAAGCTATCTCGTCGATAACGCCGATGATCTTTGAAATCTCGTCGGACGAGCGCTCGATCTCGCCCATGGCCGCAACGGCCTGCTTGACGACCGGTCCCGAGGCACGCGCCTCCGACAGCGCCACGTCGACTGCGCCGGCCGCCTTGCTGGCGCCTTCGGCGGTGCCGGAAACGCTGTGGGTGAGCTGGTGCAGCGTCGCGGAACTCTCCTCCAGGCCCTGGGCCTGTTCCTCCGTCCGCCGGGCAAGATCCTTCGAGGCCTGGGAGATACCGTTGGTGCTGACGAGGATTTCCTCGCCGGCATGGCGCACGGTCGCCAATGTGCCGCGCAGCCTCTCGGCACTGCCGTTGTAGCCTTCCGCCATCCTGACGAAGTTTTCAGGAAGAGCACTGGAAAGCCGGCTCTCCAGATCGCCCGCGGCAAGCCCCTTCAGTACATCGTCCAGAGCCTCGAGCGCAACTTCCTGCTCCTCATCGGCGGCGAGCTTCGCCTCCTCGGCGTGGCGGCGCTGTTCTGCCTGTATCTCCAGATAGGCGGAGATCGAATAGTCCAGGTCGAGCATCGCCGCCTTGACCAGCGTCGCAACGTCCTTGGCAAGCTTTTCGGATTTGCCGCGACCGAAACGGGAGGGCCAGTTCTCGGCCATCACCTTGTGGATGAGGCTTTCCACGACCAGCGCCTGACCGCCGATATGCCAGCGCGGGTCGAGACCGGCATGGGCTTCGGCGGCGCGAGCTGCTTCCACATAACGCTCGTCGTACTTGGCCTCGCCGACAGCGTTCCAATGGCTCATCTGGCGCTTCTTGGCGCTTTCTACGTGAGCCTGGTTGGTGAAGAACTTGGCGGTGTCGGGTGTCGACTGGATCTTCTTGTAAAGCGCGCCGAGAGCTGCCGAAAGGCCGGCATTGATGGTCGGCGCGAGACGACGAAGCGTCGAGCGTGCCTCCTGGTCCAGACCGATAAAATCCAGACGCTTTTGCAGTTCGCGTTTTTCTTCAGCCGACGACATTATGATCCCCCAATCCGCCGCGGTCACCGCCCTTTGGGAGGTGTATCTGTTCCATATTGTGAAGGTTAAGGTGTAGGATCCCTTAATGCACACCCCTCAAAACTGATAGGAAGTTACATTTTGCGATGAATTTTCGCCGCCCGAACGATGCTGATGCGGCGGAAGTTCGAGGAATTCTCTTGCGCGAATTATTCGAGCGTATAATAAGCCGTGACGCCGTGCCAAGAACGGCCTGCCCGTTCCTCAGGAGATGACCCGTGAACCGCCGCACCTACCATAGGGCAAGCGAGGCCGAGCGGCGCGAGGACCTGATTGCCGCCACGCTCGATTGCATTGCCGAGTTCGGCATCCAGGGCGCGACGGTCCGCCAGATCGCCATGCGCGCCGGCGTCACCGGCGGGCTGATCCGGCACTATTTCAGCAGCAAGGACCAGATGCTGCAGGCGGCCTACCGAAAGGTGATGGCCGGCATGACCGAGGCGGCGGTTGCTGCCGCGATCGAGGGCGAGACGGCCCGCTCGCGCCTGCGCCGCTTCATCGTCGCCAATGTGACGCCGCCGGTCACCGACCCGCGCACGCTGTCGCTCTGGGCCGCCTTCATCAGCCATATCCAGATCGACCAGAGCTTCGCCGCCATCCACCGTGAAAACTATCTCTCTTTCCTTGCGGCGCTGGAAACCTTGCTGTCCGCCTTCTTCGTCGAGGAAAAGCGAGCACTGAGCCCCGCCCAATGCCGTACCTATGCGATCGGGGTCAACGCGCTCGTCGACGGCCTCTGGCTGGAGGGAACGCTTGCGGCCGATACGTTTGCGGAACACGAACTCGCAGAAAATGCCCTGATCTCCGTGGAAGCGCTGCTGCGCCTGCAGCCCGGCGAGCTTTCGGCCGAACAACGATAAGAAAAGGAACCACCGATGCGTTATGCCTCGATCACCGACCGCCTCGCCCATCTCGGCTCCGGCCGCTGGGCACTCCACCTGACCGCCCGCCGTATGCAGGCATCGGGCGAGGACATCATCGAACTCACCATCGGCGAGCCGGACGTCAAGCCGGACAAGGCCCTGCTCGACGAGGCGGCGCGCGCCATGTATGCCGGCCGCACCCGGTATTCCAATGGCCGCGGCGAACCGCCGGTGCTGAAGGCGCTGGTGGAAAAGTATTCGAAACGCCGGCCAGGTGTCACGGAGCGCAATTTCCTCTGTTTCCCCGGCACCCAGACCGCTCTCTATGCCGTCATGACCGGTCTCGTCGAAGCCGGCGACGGCGTGCTCGTCGGCGATCCGCTCTATGCCACCTATGAAGGCGTCATCCAGTCCACCGGCGCACACATGATCCCCGTGCCGCTGCGTCCGGAAAAGAAATTCCACCTACAGGCCGAGGATCTCGAACGGGCAATCACGCCGGAGGCCCGCGTGCTCCTCCTCAACACGCCGCACAACCCGACCGGCGCGGTGCTGACCGCCGCCGAGATCGCCGCGATCGGTGAGGTCTGCCGCAAGCATGACCTCTGGATCGTTTCGGACGAGGTCTATGAGCAACTGATCTTCGAAGGCACGCCCTTCGCCTCGCCCTTCGATATTCCGGCACTGGCCGAACGTACCATCGCGGTCTCGTCGATCTCGAAATCCCACGCTGCCCCCGGCTTCCGCAGCGGCTGGGCCGCCGGCCCGGAGGAGTTCTGTGAAAGACTGCTGCCGGTGTCCGAGACCATGCTGTTCGGCGTGCAACCCTTCATCTCCGACATGACCGCCATGGCACTGTCGCAGCATTTCGACACCGCCGACGTGATGCGGGAAAATTATCGCCGCCGTGCCACGATCGTCGAGAAGGCGTTTGCCGGCAGCAATCTCGTCAAGCCGATGCCGCCGGAAGGGGGCATGTTTGTCCTGCTCGACGTGACCGCCACCGGCCTCAACGGCGAGGAATTCGCCTGGGAACTGCTGCGCGAGGAAAAAGTCGCCGTCATGCCCGGCACCTCCTTCGGAGACCAGGCTGCAGGTTTCCTGCGCATCTCGCTGACGGTCCCGGACGATGTGGTTGCAACCGCCATGGACCGTATCGCCGACCTCGCCGGCCGCATCGCATCCACTGGCCGCGACCGCGCGACAAACCCGATGGCGTGAGCGAAGTTCCCAATTGATCTCCCGGAGCAAGACGGGCTATGCTCGCTTCGGTTGATTTGAAAACTGCCCATCGGAGGAGTGCAACATGCCCCATGTTATCGTCAAAATGGTCGAGGGCCGCTCCGAAGAACAGAAGCAGGCGCTGACGGCTGAGGTGACGAAGGCGGTCATGACCGCTCTTGGCTCTGCCGAGAGTTCCGTGTCGGTCGCAATCCAGGACTTTCCGAGAGACGCCTGGACGGACAAGGTCTACGTGCCGGATATCCAGGGACAGCCGGAACTCGTTTACAAAATGCCCGGCTACGATCCCTTCAAGTAATCGGCTGATCCCGGAAAATTGGCGGTCTCCTCCGCCGGCGGCTCCCAGCCGAAGACGCTGCGGCCGCCCCATTCGTGCGAGCGGCGGAATTCGCCGGCGACGATCTCCTTGAGGTCCGGGCCTGTCACATACCGTTCCATCTGGCGGGCCTGGTCATCGAGCCGCTTCAGCGCCTGCAGCTCTTCGTCGCGGCCGAGCCGGGCCTTGCCGACGGCGGACTTCATCACCTGGATCGTCTCGTCATAGACTTTCAGCGGCACCGGAAACGGATGCCGGTCCTTGCCGCCATGGGCGAGCGAGAAACGCGCCGGATCGGAAAAACGGCAGGGCGCGCCATGCACCACCTCGGCGACCAAGGCCAAAGCCTTGACCGTCCGCGCGCCGACACCCGGCATCAGCAACAGGTTCTCGAAATCCTCCGGGCCGCGATCTGCCGCCGCCGCCAGCGTGCCATGCAGCCGCCTCATGTTGACATCCTCCTCGCGGACATCGTGATGCGCCGGCATGATCAGATGCGGCAGCATCGGCTGCGCCAGTTCCTTCGTTTTTCGGGCCGGCTCGATGGCGATCACCTCGCGGACGATCCGGTCCGGCCCGAGCGTCGCGAGCAGATCGAGCTGGCCCTTGCGGGAGGCTTCGGCGCGGTGGTCGGCGAGATTGACGATCTCGCCCTGCCCGCGGCCTTCGATCGCCGCATGCGGGGAATCGACGAAGCTCTTCAAGCCCTCCGAGATCCAGTGGTAACGCCGCGCCTGGCGCTTGTCGCCGTTCATGCCCTGCTGCACCACCACCCATTTGCCGTCGTCGGTGACGATGAAGCCATGCAGGTAAAGATCGAACCCGTCCTGCACCGCGGCGCTGTCCACCTTGGCGACCAGACGGCTGGTCGTCGCAAGGCCGCCGCCGTCGATGCCGACACGGTTGCCGACGGCGATCAATTCGTCCGGCGTCTTGCGGGAGCTCTGGCCGCGGCCGCCGCAGACATGGATGCCGAGCTCGCCGGCCATCGGCGTCAGCCCGCGCTTGAGCGCGCCGAGAACGCTGGTGGTGATGCCGGAAGAATGCCAGTCCATGCCCATGACGCAGCCGAAGGACTGAAACCAGAAGGGATGCGCCAGCCGCCGCAGAAGTTCGTCGCGGCCGTATTCGATGACGATCGCCTGGGTGATCACGGCACCGAGCTTGGTCATGCGCTCACCGAGCCACCGGGGAACCCGGCCACCGTGAAGCGGGAGATCGGCGCTGCCTGCTCTTTGAACCATGATCCGCTTATATACGGACGCTCAGGCTCACGATAGGGAAAAGTTCTGCAAACGTTCTCGCAACAGTCCGATCGTCGGCACGTCCGCATTGGCGAAGGCGAAACGCAGATAATTCTGCTGACTTTCGCCGAAATAGGCGCCGGGAATACAGATCACCCCCGCCTGCCTGGCCAGCTTTTCCGCCACTTCCGCTGAACTCCTGCCTGGGAACGGATGCCGCACGAAGGCGAAATAGGCGCCAATCGCATCCAGCTTCCAGTCGTTGACGGAGCGCATCACCGCCTTCAGCGCATCGGCACGGCGGCCGATCTCCTGGCGGTTATCCTCCCGCCAGTCGGCGAGAAGCGGCAGCGCCTTGGCGACGGCAGCCTGGGCCGCCCTCGGCGCGCAGATCTGCAGGTTGTCCATGATCTTGGCGATCTGTTCGACCGCGACCGGACCCGCGGTGATCGCCCCGAGCCGGTGGCCGGGGATGCAGAAGGATTTCGAAAAACTGTAGAGGCTGATCAGCGTATCTTCCCAGCCGTCGAGGCTGAACAGCGCGTGCGGCGCCTGGTCCGCGGCCGGCAGAAAGTCGCGATAGGTCTCGTCGAGGATCAGCCAGATGCCCTTGTTCTGGCAGAGCCTGAAGATCGCCTCGAGCAGCGACGGCGGATAGATCGCCCCGGTCGGATTGTTGGGCGAAACGAGCGCCAGCGCCCGCACCTCGCCGGTAATCGCCGCTTCGAGCCCGATAAGGTCCGGCAGGAAACCGTTCGCCGCGTCGCAGGCGACGAAAGCGGTCTTGACGCCCATCATCGCCAGCGTCGTTTGGTGGTTGAAATAGAAGGGCTCGGTCATCAGCACAGTATTGCCGGGACCGGCCACCGTCATCGCGGCGCAGACGAAAGCCTGGTTGCAGCCCGACGTGACGTGGATGTTCCTGAGCCCGATGCCTGCGCCGTAAACATCCGAGACATGCGCCGCATAGGCGGTCCGAAGCTCCGCCTCGCCCTCGATCGGCCCATAGCCGGTAAAGGCCTTTGAGGAGCCGGTCTCGCCGAGCAGCTTCAGCATGTCCGGATGGGCCGGATAACCGGGCACGGCCTGAGAGAGGTCGATCAGCGGGCCTTTGGACCCGTCATAGGCACGCCCCCAGGCGGCGACGGAGGGAACGGGCGGAGGGCTGAGCTTTTCGATAAGCGGATTGAAGGCAGGCATGATCTTCCGAGAACAGGATTTTCCGAACAGGCGATTGATTGCCTTTCTTGTTTATCAGATTATCGGGCGACGCAAGGAGAACCGGATATGGCCGACGAGATTGAGCCCGAGGATTCGAAGCTCACCATCACCAAGCGGAAATGGGCGGAACAGGGCAAGTTCCTGACAGGCCGGATCACCAGGCCGGAAACCGACCGCCTGCCGCCAGGCCAGCACCTGGTCAAGAACTGGCCGGTACTCGACCTCGGCCAGCAGCCGCAGGTCTCGACCGAGCGCTGGAAACTCGACGTGCGCGGGTTCGTCAACAACCGCAGGACCTTGGATTGGGCGGCCTTCCAGGCTTTGCCGCAGACCGAGATGCGCTCTGACATCCATTGCGTGACCACCTGGTCGCGCTACGACAACAACTGGAAAGGCGTCTCGACGCACGACTTTCTCGATCTCGTCGATCCGCAGGAGGAGGCCGTCGCCGTCATGCTGACCAGCTATGACGGCTATACCACCAACCTGCTGCTTTCGGATTTCGCCTCGCCGGACGCGATCATCGTCACCGAGTGGGAAGGCAAGCCGCTCACCGAGGAACATGGCGGGCCGGTGCGGCTGGTGGTGCCGCACCTCTATTTCTGGAAGAGCGCCAAATGGCTCAACCGCATCGAGTTCCTCGACCGGGACCAGGCCGGCTTCTGGGAGAAGAACGGCTACCATATGCGCGGCGATCCCTGGTCCGAGGAGCGTTATTCGGACGACTGAGGATCAGCCGAAATTGACGAGATTCAGTCCCGGCAGCGGGCCTCCCGGGAACTGCGCCAGCTTGGCCCCGACAGCAAGCGGCCCGAGGTCTATGCCGAAGAAGCCGAGCTTCTCCGTCAAGGCGGCGACTTCCGTCTTTGCCGCAGCATCGTCGCCCGAGTAGAACAGCACACGCTTGCCACCCTCGGAAGCAGGGTCGGCCTCAACCAACTTCGCGAATAGATGATTGAAGGCCTTCACCACCCGGGCGCCCGGCACGAGGTCGGCGACGATCTCGCTGGAAAGACGGCCGTTGAGTTCGGCCGGTTTGTAGAGCGGCGACTCGATCGGATTGTTTGCATCGATGACGATCCGGCCGTTCCAGTCAGGGAGGCCGCCAAGGGCAGCCGGCAGCTTCGTCCATGGAACCGCGATCAGCACCATGTCCGCACTTGCGGCCTCTTCGATCGTGCCGGCGGAAATCCAGGGCGACAGCTCAGCCGTCAGTGTTTCGAGCGAGGCCGGACCGCGGCTGTTGGCGATGGTGGCGCGCACGCCGTTTCTTGCAAGAGTACGGGCGAAGGCTGCGCCAATATTGCCGGCGCCGATGATACCGATGGTCATGATTGCGATACTCCAGTGGTTTCGATGACAGGAATATCGCCTCTGGATTGGCGCTTGATTAGCCAGTAATAATGCCAAGCATCTTCAAGTAACCGTTGAGAATAGACCTTCCGTGGAAAGCCTCGCCAATCTCGAATCCTTCATGCGCAGCGCAGAGCTCGGTGGCTTCTCGGCTGCAGCCAGGCGGTTGGCACTGACGCCCGCGGCCGTCAGCCGCAATGTCGCGATGCTGGAGCGGAACCTCGGCACCCGCCTCTTCCAGCGCAGCACGCGAAGGCTGACGCTGACGGAAGCGGGCGAACGTTTTCTGTCGGAGATCAGCGATCACGTCGGGGCGCTGCAGGCTGCGATCGCTGGCGCCTCGTCGGAAAGCGCAGAGCCGGCCGGCGTGCTCAAGGTCAGCATGAGCCCGCATTTCGGAACGGGCTATATCCTGCCGCTGCTGCCCGAGTTCATGGCGCGCTATCCGCTGATCCGTCCGGACTGGTCCTTCGAAAACCGGCAGGTCGATCTGATCGCCGAGGGATATGACGCAGCGATCGGCGGTGGGTTTGAGCTGACGCCCGGCGCAGTCGCCCGGGTGCTGGCGCCGGCCCATATCGTTCTGGTCGCTTCACCGGCCTACGTGAAGGACAGGCCCATACCGGCTCATCCGGCGGACCTTGCGAACCTCGACGGCATCCATATGCGTTCTTCCAATACCGGCCGTATCCGCCAATGGGTGATGCGAAATGCCAGCGGCGACGAAGTGCCGGTCGCACTGAGGGAAAAGATGGTGCTCAACGACCCGGCCGCCATTGCCCACGCAGCAAGCCTCGGCCTCGGCGTTGCGATGATCGCGATGCCGGATGCCTTGTCGTATATGGAGAGCGGCACGCTCGTCCGGCTGCTGCCCGATTGGTATGCGGATATCGGGCCGATCTCGATCTACTACGCCAGCAAGACGCTGCTGCCGGCAAAGACCCGCGTCTTTGTCGACTTCGTAGTCGAGCATCTCCGGAAAGAGCGTCTGGCCGAACGTTTTGCCGGCAGCCTCGGGGCATCGAACATGCCGAAGCGAAGATAGGCGCACCCGGCCGAAACCGGATGCGCGGGATCGATCAGATCAGCTTTTCGAGCGTGATCGGCAGGTCGCGGACGCGTTTGCCGGTCGCGTGGAAGACCGCATTCGCAATAGCCGGCGCGACGCCGACGATGCCGACTTCGCCGACGCCTTTGCCGCCCAGCGCCGAGGCGCCGTAGTCGGGAATGCCGACCGAGATTACCTCGATATGCGGCACATCCGCATTGGTCGGCACCAGATAGTCGCCCATGTTGCTGTTGACGGTGCGGCCGTTGCGCTGGTCGACGAGACCTTCTTCCAGGAGAGCCTGGCCGATGCCCATGATGATGCCGCCCCGCCACTGGCTTTCCACCAGCCGCGGATTGTAGAGCCGGCCGCAATCGAAGGCCGAGACGATGCGGGACACCCGCACCGTTCCAAAATCCTCATCCACCCGCACTTCGGCGAAATGGGCGCACCAGCTATGCATGGAATATTCGCCCATGGTCGGCCCCTGGATCTTGGCCATGCTCGTCCAGGCCTGATGTTGCTCCTGGGCGGTAGCGCCGTCCGGCAGCGTATTCCTCAGGATTTCGATCTCGTCGCGACCGAGCGCCGCCATCAGTTCCGAAAGCGTGAGCGACGGACCCTGCTCGCGGGGAACGGCAACGCGGCCGCCGCTGAAGGTCAGCGTATTGGCGCCGGTATCGCGCAGCGGCGAATTTTCGTCGTTGAGCGCCAGCCCGATCAGTTCGTCGCGGGCCGCCGTCGCCGCCTTGTGCACGGCACCGAGGATCGAGCCCGCCAGCATCGAGCCGCCGGCGATCGCCGAGCCCGGCAGCCGGGAATCGCCGAGATGAACCTCGACCTGGTCAACGGGAATGCCGAACACTTCGGCAGCCGTCTGGGCAAGGATCGTATACGTCCCCTGCCCCATGTCGATCGCACCGCTGACGACCTCGACACGGCCATTGCGCAGGATGCGGATCATCGCCTCGCTCGGCGCCTGGATGACCGGGAACGTGCCGCAGCCGATGCCCCAGCCGATCAGGGTTTTGCCGTCGCGCATGGAGCGCGGTTCATGGCTGCGTTTCGACCAGCCGAAGGCCTCGGCACCTTCGGTCAGCGCTTCGCGCAGCCTGCGGGTCGACCAGGGTTTTCCCGACTGGTAGTCGTGGTCGGCGTAGTTTTTCAGCCGAAGTTCGAGCGGGTCCATGCCGAGCTTGTAGGCGAGTTCCTCCATCGCACTTTCGATGCCGAAGGCGCTGGGGTTCTTGCCCGGTCCGCGCAACGCACCCGGTGTGACAGTGTTGACCGGCACGACCCGATGCTGCGACGAGAAATTCTCTATCCTGTAGAGGATCGGCGTTGCGGCACCGGTCTGCTCGGGCCAGTCCGCATAGGTGGAGGTCTCGCTGGCGCCGCGATGGACGATCGCCTGCAGGATGCCGTCTTCCGTCGCGCCAATCTTGATCCGCTGGCGTGTCGCGGCGCGACCGCCGTAGTTGGTGAAATTCTGTGGTCGCGTGAGCGCAAGCTTGACCGGCCGGCCGAGCTTTCTGGAAGCGAAAGCGGCCACCGCGCCGTGGGCGAGGGCCGCCCCCTTGGAGCCGAACCCGCCGCCGATGAACGGCGAGACCAGTCGGACGTTTTCGTAAGGAATGCCGAACCATTCGGAATAGCTGCGCGCCATGCCATGCGACCATTGGCTCGGCTCCCAGACCGTGATCTGGTCGCCATCCCACTTCACGGTCAGCCCATGCGGCTCCATGGCAACGTGATATTCGCGCGGCGTCGAATATTCGCCTTCGATCTGAACCGGTGCGGCCGCAAGTGCGGCCTCGGCATCGCCCCATCCGGCGGTGAGATTGTCCATCACCTTGCCTTCACCGGCAGCGGCATCGTCGAAGCTTGCGACATGCGGTGCCTTCTCATAGGTGATGCAGATCAGCCTTGCCGCCTCGACCGCCTGTTCGCGGCTTTCGGCGACGACGGCGGCGATCGACTGGCCATTGTACTGCACCTGCCGCGGCAGCGGGTAATACGGCTGGTTTTCCGGGCGATTGCCACCCCAGTCGGAGGCGACCAGGAGACCCAGGTCGTCATCCGGCGTCAGCACCATCAGCACGCCTGGGGCCGCAAGCGCCTTTTCCGCATCGACCGAAATGATGCGGCCGGCCGGGATCGTGCTCTGCACGAGAATGGCGTAGGCAAGGCCTTCGAGCGGATATTCCAGCGCATAGGTCGCGCCACCGGTGACCTTCAGATTGCCTTCGAAGCGCGTTTGACGGCCGCCGACAGTCCCGTCGGAGGCATCGCCGTGTTTGCGGGGTTCCATGATGGTCATGCGAGACCTCCAACTTTCAGGATGGCGCGGGCGACGACGCGCGGCGCAAGTTCGATCTTGTAGTGATTGGCGCCATGCGAAACGGCACCTTCCATGGCGAGACGGCTCGCCGCCTCGACGGTTTCGGGGCTGAGCACCTTGCCGACCAGCGCCTGTTCAACGTTGCGAGCCCGCCACGGCTTGGTGGCGACGCCGCCGAGAGCGACGCGGATATCGCGCACCGTCTTGCCGTCCGCTTCGAATTCCAGCCCGACTGCGGCACTCGCTGCCGCGAATTCATAGGACTGACGGTCGCGGACTTTGAGATAGGTCGAGTTCTTTGCAGCCGCCGAGGCCGGGACGGTGATCGCGGTGATCATCTCGCCGCGCTGCAACGCGGTTTCCCGCTCCGGCGTATTGCCCGGCGTCAGGAAAAAGTCGTCGACCGATACCGTCCGCCCGCCGAGTTCGACCACGGCGTCGAAGGCAACCAGTGCCACGGCCAGATCACCCGGGTAACTGGCGATGCAGGCATCGCTCGTGCCGAGGACGGCATGGTTGCGGGTCACGCCGCCGAGTGCCGAACAGCCGGAGCCGGGATTGCGCTTGTGGCAGGCCGGAAACACGTCCGGCTCGCGGAAATACGAACAGCGCGTCCGCTGCAACAGGTTGCCGCCGATCGTCGCCATGTTGCGGAGTTGGGCGGAGGCCGCCAGCGACAGCGATTCCGAAACCGCCGGGAAAGCGGCACGGATGCCTGCGTGGTCGGCAACCTCCCCCATCTTGGCAAGCGCACCGATGGTGGCGCCGCCGGCATCGACAGTAATTTCGCCGAGGCCCGAGAGGTGGGTGATATCGATGACCGTTTCCGGTTCCATCACGCCGCATTTTGCAAGATCAAGCAGCGTCGTGCCGCCGGCAAGCAGCACTGAACCAGCCTGGAGCGCCGCCTGCCGGGCTTCGTCGGCAGACGTGGCGCGGAGATAGGAAAAGTCTCTCATCACGCCATCTCCGCCGCTTCGCGAACCGCCGCGACGATGCTGTTATAGGCTCCGCACCGACAGAGATTGCCGGACATGTATTCGCGGATTTCCTCGTCGGATCCCGTATGGCCCTCGCGAATGCAGGCGACTGCCGACATGATCTGGCCCGGCGTGCAATAGCCGCATTGGAACGCGTCATGCTCCACGAAAGCCGCCTGGACGGGGTGCAGCGCGCCGTTCTCAGTGGCGATCCCCTCGATCGTGGTGACCTGCCGGCCTTCGACCTGGGCTGCGAGCGTCAGACAGGAAAGCACACGGCTGCCGTCGACATGACAGGTGCAGGCGCCGCACTGGCCCTGGTCGCAGCCCTTCTTGGTGCCGGTCAGCGCCAGATGTTCGCGCAGGGCATCGAGCAAGGTGACGCGCGGTTCGACGTCGAGGTCGTACCGCCTCCCGTTGATATCGAGCGAAAGATGGATGGTTCGTGTCATGGATCAAGCTCCTGCCATTGTCACGATAATGAGAACTTTAAAGCCCGGGGCGGACTGGCCAACTGGCTGTGATGCCCTAGATGATGTTCGGCGAGACAAGCACCGGCACATTTCGGCATGACATCCGTCCCCCTCTGGACTAAGAAGTGGAAGGCACTCCAAATAACCGGAGGCGCCTCCGTTTAAACTAGTGGCTTACGGATTTTCGTCAAGCCCCCATTTGCCTGGAGCAGTATTTTGGCCTCGGCCGAGCCGAAGACGACATCGCCCGCACAAACCAGGCTTCGCGCCGATGCCCGCCGCAACCGCGAAAAGCTGGTCGAGGTGGCGGCCGCAGCCTTTGCGGAAAAGGGCGTCGAGACTTCGCTCGAAGATATAGCACGGCAGGCCGGCGTCGGCATCGGTACGCTTTACCGCCATTTCCCAAGCCGTGAGCATCTCGTCGAGGTGGTCTATCGCCGCGAGCTCGAAGGCCTGGCGAGCGCCGCCACCGAGCTTGCCCGGCTCCATTCGCCGGACATGGCGCTCGAGGAATGGATGCGGCGCTTCGTCGGTTATATCGCCACCAAGCGCGGTATGGCCAACAGCCTGCGTATCCTCATGACCTCCAACTCCTCCCTTTTTTCCGAAGGCTCCGGCCTCATCCGCGGCGCGCTGGAAAGTCTTTTGAAGACTGCAGGCGACGGAGGATATATCCGCCGCGACATCGAAACGACCGATCTCCTGCACGCGCTGTCGAGCATCTATTCCATGCCGGAATCGCCCGAATGGCGCGAGCGGTCGCATCGCCTGATCGGCCTGCTGATGGACGGCCTGCGAACCCGCAGATAACGCCTCGTATCCGGCCCGTATCGACCGGCCGGATAGGCTAGATTTCGCATCCCGCTTGAACGGAAAATCAAGCAATCCCAGATTGACAGGTAACCTGTTACTCAGAAGATCCGGTTTCAATATTATTGTTATAAAATAAACGGATAGCCTGGACGAAATTTCGAATTTTTCGCTCCGAAAATCGTCAAAAGACGTTGCACATTATCAAAATTCAATCTGTCGTTAAAGAGTTTGACCCTAAGCTCCCGGCTATCGCGCGACCGCCATCAGGTGTAGCGCAAGAGCTGGTATGAGACCGGTTCTTTTCCCACACCGCCAGATATCAGATCTGCGCGTGAAAACGCGTTGCCTCTTTCGAGGCTTCACCAATCCGGAGCCGAACCTCATGTCCCGTCTCTCCATTCGCAGTTCGCTTATCGCCGTCTTCGGCGCGATTGCGGCGCTCGTCGCCGTTCTCGCCTGGGCGGCCATTTCCTCGCTCTCCAATGTCGCTGGAAATCTCACCACGATTTCGCAAAACTCGATGCCGAGCGTCCAGGCCTCGAAGAATATAGAGACGGCCATCCTCGGAATGACGGTCGCCTATATGGGCCATCTGACGACGACGTCGGACTTCGGCATGGAGACTGCGGAAAAACTGATTGCCCAGCAGTCCGATGCGCTCAAGGCTGCTCTCCAGACCTACAGGCCGCTGATCTCCAGCGACCAGGAAAAGCAGATCATCGAGCAGATCCAGACCGGCATCGACAAATACGTCCTCAGCGGGCAGAAAATGCTGGATTTCTCCCGCAAGGCCTCCGACGCTCGCGCCCGCGTCGAGATGGAAAAGATGCGGATCACCATCCAGCCGGTCATGGAAGCCGTGACCAAGCTGGTCAAGTCGAACACGGACGAGGCGGCCCTCGAAACCGCCAAGGCGGAGACGACCTATTCCACCGCGCTCACCACGATGGAAATCATCCTCGGCGTCGTCTTCCTGCTGATCGTCGGTGCTGCCGTCTACGTGCTGTCCGGCATTGCCCGACCCATCCAACGCATCACCGCCTCGATGAGCGGCCTTGCCGCAGGCGACACAGCTACCGAGATCCCCTTTGCAGGACGCAAGGACGAAATCGGGGCGATGGCCGGTGCCGTGGAAGTCTTCCGTCAGGCCGCGATCTCCAACAGACAGCTTCAGGAACAGGCCGAAGAAGCCCGCGCCCAAGCCGAAGCCGACCGTATCCGCGTGCAGGAAGAGGCCGAAGCCTCCGCTCAGGCCCGCCTCCAGCAAGCGACTTCCGGCCTCGCCGCCGGCCTGCGCCGCCTTGCTTCCGGCGATCTCGCTTTCCAGCTCAACGAACCCTTCGCTCCGGATTTTGAAGCTCTGCGCGAAGACCTGAACTCCGCCGTGTCCGGCCTCGGTGCGGCACTCTCGGAAGTCGCCGGCTCGGCCCATTCGATCGACAGCGGTTCGCGTGAAGTCAGCCAGAGCGCCGACGACCTTTCCAAGCGGACCGAACAGCAGGCAGCCTCGCTTGAAGAGACCGCCGCAGCCCTCGACGAAATCACCGCCAACGTCTCGAATTCTTCCAAGCGTGCGGACGAGGCAAAGACGATCGCCCTCCAGGCAAATTCCAGCGCCGCCCAGTCGGGTGCCGTGGTTGCCAACGCCGTCGACGCGATGCAGCGCATCGAGCAGTCTTCCAGCCAAATCTCCAACATCATCGGCGTCATTGATGAGATCGCCTTCCAGACCAACCTGCTGGCGCTGAATGCCGGCGTCGAAGCGGCCCGCGCCGGTGAAGCCGGCAAGGGTTTTGCGGTCGTCGCACAGGAAGTCCGCGAACTCGCCCAGCGTTCGGCGAATGCGGCCAAGGAGATCAAGGATCTCATCCGCAAGTCGGGTGCCGAGGTCCAGAACGGCGTGAAGCTTGTCCGCGAAACCGGCGATGCGCTGAAGACGATCGAAAGCCACGTCGTCACCATCAACGAGCATATCAATGCAATCGCTACAGCAGCCCGCGAACAGTCGCTCGGCCTTGCCGAAGTCAATACCGCCGTCAACCAGATGGACCAGGTGACCCAGCAAAACGCCGCGATGGTCGAGGAAACCAACGCCGCCGGCGCCAATCTCGCATCGGAAAGCACGAAGCTGCGTGATCTCCTCACCCGCTTCAAGCTCTCCGAAGGCGGCCAGCGTTCCGGAATACAGCAGCGGCCGACCTACGGCTCCGGCCCGGCCCCGGCAAGCCGCAACGCCGTCCCGCAGGAATCGCCGGCCCGTCGCCTTGCGCAGCGCGTCAGCAAGTCCTTCGGCGGTGCCTCGGCTGCTGCAACGGCGGAATCGCAGTGGACCGAATTCTGATCCGCCCGCGATCCTAACTCTCTAACTGTCGCTCTTCGACGGCCCGGCCTCTGCCATCTGGCGCAGAAGCCGGGCCGTCTCGTCATTGGCGGGAAAGAAGGATTCGACCGCCAGCTCCGACAGCGTCACATCCACCGGAGTTCCGAAGACCGTCGTCGTCGAGATGAAGGACAAAAGCCCCGCCTCCGTCCGCAATTCCATCGGCACGGCGATGCCCGCATAATCATGCTTTGGCGCGGACTTCGAAGCCCCTTCCGGCATCGGGTAACCCGAGAGCTCTTCCAGCAGTTTCTGAAGAACACGGTCGCCCGTCGCCGCGATCTGCTGATGCAGCCGTTCGAGCAGGTGATTGCGCCATTCGACAAGATTGGCGATGTGAGGCGCAAGGCCCTGCGGATGCAGGCTGAGCCGCAGCACGTTCACCGGCCCCTCGATCAGCGACCGGTCCGCGACATCCGCAAGCAGCGGCGCCACCGCGGCATTGGCGGCCACCAGGGTCCAGTGCCGGTCGACCGCGAGTGCAGGGAAGGGCTCGTGGCCCTTCAGCACCATATCGATCGCCCGCCGCGCCGGCTGGAGTGCCGGATCGTCGAGTTTGCGCTCGGCAAACACCGGCGCGAAACCGGCGGCGAGCAGCATCGGATTGCGTTCGCGAAGCGGCACCTCGAGCCGCTCCGCGAGATGCAGCAGCATGTCCCGGCTCGGGACCGCCCGCCCGCTTTCGATGAAGCTCAGATGACGCTGCGAGATATCGGCCTCAAGCGCCAGGTCTAGCTGGCTCATGCGCCGGCGGCGGCGCCATTCGCGCAGGAAATCACCGAGGGGACGGGCGGGTGCGAGGGTCGTCATGCGGCGGCCGGGACCTGGTCGAGGAAACCGCAGACCGACTTCAACCGGCCGTTTTCCAGCACGGCGAAATCCGTGCCCTTGATCAGCGCCTCGCCATCCACTGGGCCGAGCTCCCAGGAAAAGCGCAGATTGTCGTCATAACCGTCGGCCGCGCCGATCAGCGTGAAGCGGAAACCCGGAAACCGCGCCTGGACGCCTTCGACCAGGCGATCGACGCCCTCATGGCCCTCGCCGCGCATCAGCGGATCGACATAAAGCCCGTCTTCAGCCCAGGTTTCGGCGATCATCGCCTTTCGGCGAACGGCATCCGTTTCGTTCCAGATGGCGAGATAACGTTCGGCATTGGTGTTCGCATCGGTCATGTCTTTTCTCCTTGAGATCGCCCTGCTCGTTGCAGGCAGGGCGAACATGCCGGAGCGGCTGCATCGTCTCAATTACGCGGCAGGTAATAACTATCGCGCCGAAAGCGCAAGCCGCGCGCCGAGCACCACGAAGGCGCCGGCGAAGATACGGCGCATCCAGGCAAGGATATTCGGCCGCGAGATCACGTGGCTGCGCACCGAGGCGGCAAACAGCCCGTAGAGAACGAAGACGCCGAAGGTCATCAGCATGAAGACGAGGCTGAGCTCGGTCATGCGCAGAACGGGCGCCATCTCATCCTGGCGGACGAACTGCGGCAGGAAAGCGAAGAAGAAGATCGACAGTTTCGGGTTGAGCAGATTGGCAAGGATAGCCGAGACGATGACTTGGCCAACGGATTTCGGCGTCTTGTCCGCCTCCACCGTCAGCGCCCCCTTTTCCTTCAGAACCTGCCAGGCCATGAACAGCAGATAGGCGACGCCGAGATATTTGATGATCTCGAAGGCCAAGGTGCTGGCATGCAGCAGCGCGGCAAGGCCCGACACCGCCGCGATCATGTGCGGCAGGATGCCGAGCGTGCAGCCGAGCGCGGCAACGAGACTTGCTCGCGCGCCTCGCGACAGGCCGGCGGCGAGCGTGATCAGCACGCCGGTACCAGGCGAGGCGACGACGATGAAGGAGGTAATCAGGAATTCCGGGCTCATGGGGCGATCCTCTCAAGATGTTTTCCCACAGCTATCGGAGAGAGCCGCATCGATCTTGAACGAAATTGCAGGCGGACGATTGCCTGGATGCGGCGGCGAACCTATCGTCGCGCCATCTGATTGCGGACCCGACCTCATGACCTCCTCTCCCGACGACATCGGCTACGACGTGCCGGCCGCCATCGGCGATAATATCGCCGACATCCAGACGCCGGCGCTGATCATCGATCTCGATGTCTTCGAGCGGAATGTCGCGCGGATGAGGGATCACGCCGGGGCGATGGGCGTGCGGCTTCGCCCGCATGCCAAGACCCACAAGTCCGCGGATGTCGCGCTCTACCAGATCGAGAACGGCGGCGCAGTCGGCATCTGCTGCCAGAAAGTATCCGAAGCGGAAGCGCTGGTGCGCGGCGGCGTCACCGACGTGCTCGTCGCCAACGAGGTGGCCGATCCGAAAAAGATCGACCGGCTGGCGCGGCTCGCAAGGAGCGCCCATGTCTCCGTCTGCGTCGATGACCCGGCCGTCGTCGCAACGCTCTCGGATGCAGCCACCCGGCATGGCGTGACGCTCGACGTGCTTGTGGAAATCGATTGCGGAGCCCGCCGCTGCGGCGTACTACCCGGCGCACCGGCCGTCGGACTGGCGAAAGCCGTTGCAGCAGCGCCGAACCTCACCTTCGCCGGCATCCAGGCCTATCACGGCAGCGCCCAGCATATCTACGATCCGGTCGACCGCCGCGCCGCGATCGACAAGGCGATCGGCATGGCGCAGGAAACGGCCGAGCTGCTGCGCGACGCGGGGCTGGATCCGGAAATCATTACCGGCGCGGGCACCGGCACACACAATCTCGAAGGCGCCTCCGGCGTCTACAACGAGATCCAGCCCGGCTCCTACATCTTCATGGATGCGGATTACGCCCGTGTCCGCTCGACCGAAGGCAACGGCACGGTCGGCGGTTTCGAACATGCGCTGTTGGTGCTGACCTCGATCATGAGCAAGCCTGCCTCCGGCCGCGCCATCTGCGACGCGGGCCTCAAGGCGCACGCGATCGACAGCGGCCTGCCGACGGTGTTCGAACGCCCCGATCTCAAGTTCGTCAGCGCCTCGGACGAGCACGGCAAGATCGAGGACCCGCAGGATACGCTGAAGCTCAACGAGCGACTGCGCCTCGTGCCCGGCCATTGCGACCCGACCTGCAATCTCTACGACTGGTATGTCTGCGTCCGGAATGGTCGCGTCGAGGCGCTCTGGCCTGTCACCGCCCGAGGCAAGCTCTATTAGAAACGGTGGATGCGCAGGCCCAGCACCTTTTCCGAGATGACCACCACCGCCATCGTCAGCACGATCGAGCAGGTCGAGACGGCCGCCGCTTCCGGCGTGAAATTGGTGCGCAGGTAGTCGAACAGCTGGATCGGCAGCGTCGACATGCCCACACCCTTCAGCATGAAGGAGATGGTGAAGACGTCGAACGAGATGATGAAGGCGAACAGGCAGCCGCCGATGACGCCCGGCTTGATCAGCGGCAGCATGATCCGCCGAAAGCGGGTGAACCGCCCTGCCCCGAGGCTCTGCGCCGCAAGGCTCCAGGCCGGATCATAGCTTTCCATCGAGGCCGACACGTTGATGAACACGAAGGGCAGCGTGATCAGCACATGCCCGACGATCATGCCGACCAGGTTCTGCGTGCCGAGGCCGGCCGAATAGACGAAGAACAGCAGCGAGATCGCCGTCAGCACTTCCGGCAGCAAGAGCGGCGCCAGCATGGCGACCCGCACCGTCTCCTTGAGCTTGCCGGCATGGGTCACATAGAACATCGCCGCCATCGTGCCGATGATCCCGGAGATCACCGTGGTCAGCGCCGCGATCCACAGCGAGGTGCGGATCGCCCGCATGAACACCTCGTTGTTGAAGAAGACGAGATACCAGCGGAAGGAAAGCCCCTGCGGCGGGAAGGTAAGGAAGGCCCCGGCATTGAAGGAAGCGATTACCACGACCGCGATCGGCGCCAGCAGGAAAGCGTAGATGAGCAGGCAATAGACGGTGAAGAACGGTTTCGACATGTCTCTATGCCTTCCATTTCATGACGGTCAGCCGCCCGAAGATGACGACGAAGATCGCACCGGTGACCGACAACATCAGCGCCAGCGCCGAACCGAACGGCCACTGGAACGTATCGATCAGCGCATCCACCACCGTCACCGCCATGGTTTTTACGCGCAAGCCGCCGATCAGCGATGGGGTGACATAGGCGCTGAGCGACAGGACGAAGACAAGGATGCAGCCGGCCTGGATACCCGGCAGCGACAGCGGCAGGGTGACGCGCCGGAAGGAGGTGACCTTCGACGCGCCCAGCGACCGGGCCGCCGCTTCGAGCGACGGATCGATGCCCTGGATGGCGCTCATGATCGGCAGGATCATGAAAGGAAGGAAGACATGCACCAGCGCAATGATGATGCCGAGCGCGTTGTACATCAGCGGCAGCGGCCCATCGATCAGCCCCCAGCCGGTCAGGGTGCGGTTGATGATGCCGTTATTGCCGAGCAGGATCGTCCAGCCGTAGCTGCGGATGACGATGCCGACGAGCAGAGGCGAGAGCACCAGCGCATAACCCAGCGCGCGGAAGGTCGAGGCCCCGCGCGCCAGCTGCCAGGCGACGGGATAACCGAGAACCAGGCAGATGAAGGTCGTCAGGAAGCCGATCCACAGCGTGTTGATCACCTGTTGGACATAGAAGAAGTCCGAGAAAAACTTGCCGTAATTGCCAAGCGTGAAGCCCGGCCCATAGGGCGTGCCCTGCCCCGGCATACGGAAGCTCATGACGACGATATTGAGATAGGGCAGCACGAGGAACACGCCGAGCAGGATCGCGGCAGGCGCGATAAGCAGCAGCGGTCCGAACCTTTTTCTGGACGGGACAATCATGCCACGGTCCCTAGCGGCCAGAAGCGATCGGACGGCGCATGCACCAGCACCTGGTCGCCATCGGCAAACCGCGTGCGTGGAAACGTCTGCACGTTGACGACGGCGCCGGTCGCCAGCTCCAGCCGGTAATCGACGAGACTGCCGGAATAATAGCTCGACAGGACCTTGGCCGGCGCCCCTGTGGAGCCTGAGTTGATCGGCAGCAGCTCGACCGCTTCCGGGCGCAGAGCCAGCATCAGCTCGGCACCATCGGCGAAGTCCCCGCTGACCGGCACATCGCCGAAGGCCGTCGAAACGACGCGGTTGCCGACCTTGCCGCGGATGATGTTCACCTGTCCGACGAACTCGGCGACTTCCAGATTGGCAGGCCGCTCGTAGATATCCGATGGCGTGCCGATCTGGGCGATACGGCCGCCGAACATTACCACCACCCGGTCGGACATGGTCATCGCCTCGGCCTGGTCGTGGGTGACGTAGACCGTGGTAATGCCGACACGACGCTGCAGGTCGCGGATGAAGACACGCATCTCCTCACGCAGCTTGGCGTCGAGATTGGCGAGCGGTTCGTCGAGCAGCAGGATCTTTGGCTCGATGACCAAAGCGCGGGCAAGCGCCACGCGCTGCTGCTGGCCACCCGAAAGCTGGCGCGGATAACGCTCCGAATAACCGGCGAGTTGCACCATATCCAGCACCTTGGCGATGCGGGTGCGGATCTCGTCCTTTGGAAGCTTCCGCATCTCGAGCCCGAAGGCGAGGTTCTTTTCGACCGTCATATGCGGAAAGAGCGCATAGTTCTGGAAGACCATGCCGATATCGCGCTTTTCGACCGGCACATGCACCACGTCCCGGCCGTCGAAGCGGATCGCCCCTGCGGTCGCGTCCTCGAAACCGGCGATCATCTTCAGCGTCGTCGTCTTGCCGCAACCGGACGGCCCGAGCAGCGAGATGAACTCGCCCTCGGCGATCCGTATCGAAATGCTGTTGACCGCAGGACCCTGCCCGTAGTCCTTGGTCAGCTTTTCGATGCTAACCTCTGTCATGAAATTTCACTTTCTAATTGAAGAACCTGACCCGAAAAAAGCCGATCATGGCCTGCTTTCGAAGACAGACCATGATCGCAGCGGGGAAATCACTTGATCGTCTTCGCCCAGCGTTCGGCGAGCTCGCCCTGCTTTTCGTTGACGAAGTTCCAGTCCCAGGTGAGGATCTTGTCCATGTCGGCGCCGGAAACCGGCACGTCGACCTTGAGCTCGGCCGGCACGACCACCTTGGAATTGGTCGGCGAGATGAAGAACTCCTTCATCATCATCCCCTGCACTTCCGGCGACAGCAGGAAGTTGGCGTACTGGTAGGCCAGTTCCTTTTCCGGCGCGTTGGCGAGGATGTTGATGGTCTGGTCGAACATGAACATCCCTTCCTCCGGGATGATACAGTCGACCGGCAGGCCCTGGCGGCGCAGGCGAGCGATTTCGCCGAAGTCGAAGGGTGCGACGACAATTTCACCGGAGGCGAGGCCCGTCGACATGTTGAAGTCCACCTGGATCACCGAGCCGAGCTTCTGGAGTGCCGCGAAACCGGCATCGACGTCATACTGGTCCTTGCCGAAGATCTTCGAAAACAGCAGCAACTCCATCTTGCCGGCGCTGTTGGCGAAGTTGTAGAGGCCGATCTTGCCCTTGAATTCCGGGTTGTTCCAGAGATCCTTCCAGGACTTCGGCTTGGTCTTCACCAGGTCCGTGCGGTAGCCGATGCCGATCGGCGAAACGGCGCCGATCGCGCCCCAGCCGTCTGTCTTCTTGGCGAGCGGATAAAGATCGTTGTAGTTCGAGAGTTTGGTGAGATCGAGCTTTTCGAAAAAACCCTCCTTGCGCAGGCCGGAGGCGAAAACCTCGTTGGTCATCACCATCGAATAGGGAGGTTTGGCGGCGCCCGCCGCACGCAGGTTGGCGCCCCAGACGCGGCCGTTGCCAACGTCGAGCGTCACCGCGGCGCCGGTCTGCTTGGTGAAGGCGGGACCGACGGTCGAACGCCAGTATTGCTCCCACACCCCGCCGAGCGTCGGCACGACCAGCGCCTTCCCTTGAGCCCGCGCCGGAAGGCCGAAAAGGCCGGCCGCGGCGAGTGCACCCATTCCGGCAAGCGTTTGCCGCTTTGTGAAATCCATCATGTTCAGTTCCCCTTGTTGCGGTCTTTCGAGACCTTGCTGTGCCGGCGGTTCTCCGCTTCTGCGCACGAATGTGGTCGGTGATCAGCCTTTCGAAAAAGCCTGCTTCGTCTTCAGGTCGATATAGTCGCCATAGGTGATCGGCTCATATTTGGCACCGCCCTTTACGAACGGGGCCAGGCATTCGATCACCGTATCCTTCGACGGATTGAGGAAGAACGGGATCGATTGACGACGGGCAGTACCCTTGAAACCGGTCGGTGGATTGGCGACGCGGTGCGGTGTCGAGACCCATTCGTCATTCGTCCAGCGCATGAAGGCATCGGCGATGTTGATCACATAGGCGCCCTCGATCGACGGCGCGTCCAGCCAGTCGCCGTTGCGGTTGCGCACCTGAAGTCCGCCGGCCGAAGCCTCCGAGCGCAGGATCGTCATGAAGCCGTAGTCGGTATGCACGCCGGCACGCATCTGGCCCGGCAGCGGCGATTCTTCCTGCTCCGGATAGTTGATGACGCGCAGCGCCGAGAGATGGTTTTCGAAGGAGGGCTCGAAATAGTCCTGGTCGAGCCCGATCGCCTGGCAGAAGATGCGACGCATGTGCTTGGCGAGCGTCTCCATCTCCTTGAAATAATCGCGGAACGCCTGTTCCAGGCCATCCGGCCTGTCCGGCCAGGTGTCGCCGGGAAGGTTCTCGCCAAAATTCAGGCTTTCCTTGTAGTCCCCAGGTGTCTTGATGCCGAGTGTGGCGGCCAGCGCCTCCTCGGCGATCGGCGAAAACGCGACACCACCCATAACGCCGGCACCGCGGCCTCGCGTTTTCTTCCAGTCCTGCGGGTAATCGAAGAAGGCGCGGGCGAGATTGTAGAGCCTCGACGTCACTTCAGGCGAAACACCGTGGCCGGTCACGAGGAAGAAACCGGTGTCGCGGCAGGCGGTTTCGATCGTCTTCACGACGGCGGCAGCGCCTGCCTCGTTGCGGATGAAGGGGCCAACGTCGACCACTGGAATGCCGGAAACGGCATCATTGGATGACGCAGGATTGGCGCTCGTTAAGGACATGCCTACCTCCAATTCACATCTGACAAACAGATGTTGACAAAAACATCTGTTGTTGTCCATATCAAAATGAACGAAGTTGCAATGCGGTTCTCGACCCAAGGACGATCGACGAAACATGGATGACCTTGCGCCACAGGAAGCGGCCGTCCTGGCAATCATCAAGGACAACCCGTTCGCGGGCCAGCAGGAGATCGCCACCATGCTCGGGCTGGCGCGCTCGACGGTCGCCGCCCATATCGTGCAGCTGATGCAGAAGGGCTACATCCTCGGCCGCGGTTACGTTATGCCGGCCGAAACCCGCGCCGTCTGCATCGGCGGCGCGGTGCTCGACCGCAAATATCGCGCCAAGCAGGAGTTCGTCTTCGAGACTTCAAACCCGGTCGACGGCGTGCGCAGCCTCGGTGGCGTTGCCCGCAATGTGGCGGAAAACCTCGCCCTTCTCGGCACCACGACCAGTTTCGTGTCGATCGTCGGCGACGACGAAGGCGGACGGGCCGTCGTCAAGCACATGCGCGACCGCGGCATCGATGTCAGCCAGATCATCACCACGACCGAGCGCCCGACGGCGGAATATGCCGCCATCCTCGACACCAAGGGCGACCTCGTGCTCGGCATTGCGGACATGAGCATTTTCGACCTGCTGCTGCCGAGCCATATCGAGCGCATCTGGCCGCATCTCGCCGCCGCAAGCTGGGTGTTTTCCGACTGCAACCTGCCGGCTGAGACGCTTTCGGCTCTGATCGCCAAACGTCAGGGCGCCCGTTTCCGGCTGGCGATCGACGCGGTCTCGACACCCAAGGCAGCCCGCCTGCCGAAAGATCTCACCGGCGTCGATCTGCTGTTCATGAACATCGATGAGGCGAACGCGATCCTCGGACGCAACGCGCACGAGACGATCGACGACGCCAAGGAGGCGGCGCTTGCCCTGCAGGCTGCAGGCGCGCGCGAGGCGGTCGTCACCATGGGTCCGCGCGGCATTGCGGTTGCCGGCACCGAGGGCGCCCGCACCTTCCCGGCAGTCCATGCCCGGCCCGTCGATATCACTGGCGCAGGTGATGCGATGATCGCGGGCACGCTGCACCGGATCCTGCACGGCGAGGACACCTATAATGCGGCCCGCACCGGCGCGTTGCTCGGCACGCTGACCACCGAAAGCACCGCAAGCGTCCATACGGACCTGTCCGAACGCTTCCTGGAAGCCAATATGCACCGATTGGCCGGCTGACCCATCGGCTGGTCGAAAACGATTTAAGGAATACCGAAATGGCCCTCATCAAACCGAAGCTGAGCCGCGAAGTGGCCGAAACGATCGCAGCCGGCGGCCCGGTCGTGGCGCTGGAATCGACGATCATTACCCATGGCATGCCCTACCCCGCCAATCTCGAAACCGCACTCGGCGTCGAGGCCGTAATCCGCGAGAACGGCGCGATCCCGGCGACCATCGCCGTCGTCAACGGCGAGCTGCGCGTCGGCCTCGAACACAGCGAACTGGAAGAACTGGCCCAGGCCAAGGGCGTCGTGAAGGCATCCGGCCGCGACCTCGCAGTCGCCATGGTCCGCGGCCAGTCGGCCGGCACTACCGTTTCAGCCACCATGCTGATGGCCGATCTTGCCGGCATCGAGATTTTCGCGACCGGCGGCGTCGGCGGCGTGCATCGCGGCGCCGAGCAGACGTTCGACATTTCCGCCGACCTGACCGAACTCGGCCGCACCAGGACCGCCGTCGTCTGCGCCGGCGTTAAATCGATCCTCGATATCGCCAAGACGCTGGAATATCTCGAAACCCAGCGCGTTCCGGTCATTGCTTACGGCACCGACGATTTCCCGGCCTTCTTCACCCGCAAGAGCGGTTTCAAGGCCGACCACCGGCTCGATACGGCCGAAGAGATCGCCAAGGCCATGTATCTGCACCACCAGCTCGGCACCGGCACCGGTCTCTTGATAGCCAATCCGATCCCGGAAGCGGCAGCCCTGACGCCGGAATTCATCGACGGAACGATCTCGGACGCCGTGCGCGAGGCGGAAGAGCGCGGCATCGGCCGCAAGGAACTGACGCCTTTCCTGCTCGCCCGCATCAACGAGCTTTCCAAGGGCGAGAGCCTCAAGGCCAATATCGAGCTGGTGAAGAACAACGCGCGTCTCGCCGCGAAGATGACCGTCGCCTACGCGGCGCTGAAGAAGGTCGGCAAATAGTTCAAGAACAAGGGGAACTGCCCATGAACCCGCAAATGAACAGCTACGAGACGATCCTTTACGAGAAGGATTTGACCGACAAGTTCGCGACGATCACCATCAATCGCCCCGACAAGATGAACGCGATGAACAAGACGGTGATCCGCGAGATCGACGCGGCGGTTGCCGCAGCCGTCGCCGATCCGGACATCAACGCGCTCGTCATCACCGGCACCGGTCGCGCCTTCTCTTCCGGCTACGACCTCCAGGGCGGCGATTTCGATGTCGACATCGATTTCTGGCGCGAGGATATGTCGGAAAATGCCGAGGCACTGCTCAACATCTGGCGCGCCCCGATCCCCGTCATCGCCTCGGTCAACGGTTACGCGCTTGCCGGCGCACTTGAGCTGATGATGTGCTGCGATCTGGCGATCGCCGCCGACAACGCCAAGTTCGGCGAACCGGAAGTCCGCCACAATTCCGGCCCGCCGGCGCTGATGATGCCCTGGCTGCTTGCCACCCGCGACGTGCGCTGGCTGATGTTCACCGGAGACATGGTGGATGCCCAGGAGGCGCTGCGGATGCACCTGATCAACAAGGTGGTGCCGGCCGACCAGCTCAAGGAAAAGACCGAGAACCTCGCCCGCAAGCTGGCCCGCATGCCGGTGCCGGCGCTGAGATATACCAAGGCTTCGATCAACAACCAGCAGATGGTTGCCGGCCTGATGCCGTCGTTCCAGTACAATATCGAAGCGATTGCCGCCCTCCACGTCACCCGGCAAGGCCGCGAGTGGATGGCAAACCTCGCAAAAATGTCGCTGAAGGAATATCTCGCCTTCCGTGACGATCCCTTCAAGGGCCTCGACTGAGGTTTTGGCCATGGCGGCCAATACCGCGGAAGCGATGCGAGCCCTGATGGCACCGCGCTCCGTCGCGGTCGTCGGCGCCACCGAGCGCGCCGACGCCTCCTCCAGCTATGTGATGAAGAACCTGATGCGCTTCGGCTATCAGGGACAGATCATTCCGGTGCATCCGAGGCGCGGGACAATCTTCGGGCTTCCCGCCTCGCCCTCCCTCTCCGCACTGACCAATGCACCCGATGTGGCCGTGATCGGCATCGCCGCCGACAAGGTGATCGTGGCCCTCGAAGAGGCCGGCAGCACCGGCGTTAAGGCGGCGGTCGTGCTGGCCTCCGGTTTCGCGGAACTTGACGAGGCCGGTCGTGAACGCCAGCAGCAATTGGTCGAGATCGCCGAGCGTTACGGCATGGCGATCTGCGGCCCGAACTGCCTCGGCCTCTTCAATCTGAGCTTCGGTGCCGCACTCTATTCCTCCAGCCTCTCGACCAATCTCGAAAAGGGCCGTTTCGCGATCCTTTCTCACTCCGGCGCCAGTGCCATTGCGCTCGGCAATACGGGAAGATTCGGGCTGAGCCACATCGTCTCCTCCGGCAACAGCGCCGCGACCGATATTCCCGACTATCTCGAATTCCTCGCGGCGGATGACCAGACCAGCGCCGTCGGTATCGTCCTCGAGACCATCCGCGAGCCCGAAAAACTGGCGGCAGCGATGGAGAAGATGCACGCAGCCAACAAGCCGGTGATCGCCCTTCGCGCCGGCCGCTCCGAACGCGGAGCCCAGGCGACCGCCGCCCATACCGGTTCGCTCGCCGGCAGCAACGACGCCTACCGCGCCTTCTTCCGCCGGACCGGCATCATCGAAGTGCCTGATATGGACGGTTTCATGGAAACGGCGACGCTCTGCCTGGACCTGAAGGACCGCCCCGCCAAGCCCGGCGTCGCCATCGTCGGCGTCTCCGGCGGCGGCGTGGCCCATGTTTCCGATGTCGCCGATGAGGTCGGCCTTTCGTTGCCTGACCTCCAGCCCAAAACGGTCGAACACGTAAAGGCGCTGCTGCCGCCCTTTGCCACACCCCAGAACCCGCTCGACACGACCGGCGTCGTCTTCGCGGACGGCAAGATCTACCGCGATGTTTTGCACGCGCTCGCCGACGACGCCTCGATCGGCCTGATCGTTGCGACCCAGGACGCACCCGTAGGCTTGGACGATTTCTGTGCTTCAGAATATCTCGGCATCGCCCAGGCAGTTTCCGACCATGCCGAGACGGGCAAGGTGCCGGTCATATTCATGAGCAACCTCTCCTCCGGCCATCACCCGGATGTCGAGGCCAAGCTTTCGAATGTGCCGGTGCTGCGCGGTACCAAAAGCGCGCTGACAGCCGTCCGCAGCCTGATCACTCAAAGCCGCCTCGTCTCCTGGCCCGGCAAGGTAACGGCGACAAAGAAATACCTCCCCGCCGGAGCTTTGACCGAGCGCGAGGCCAAGCAACTGCTCGCCGCCGAAGGACTGCCGGTCCCCAGGGAACAACTCGTCAGCAGCGCGGACGCCGCTACCGAAGCAGCCAGACAACTCGGCTTCCCGGTGGTCATGAAGATCGAGTCGCCGGATATTCTGCACAAGACGGAAGCGGGCGGCGTGAAACTCGGCATCGCTTCGGAAACGGAAGCCCGCGCCGCCTTCGACGCCATCATGGCGGGCGCCCGTGCCTACGCCCCGAATGCGGATCTGCGCGGCGTTTCGGTGCAGGAAATGGTGACGGGCGGTGTCGAGGCACTGGTCGGCCTCGTGCGCCACGAACCCTTCGGTTTCGGCCTCGTCGTCGGCATCGGCGGGGTGCTGGTGGAATTGGTGAAGGATAGCGCCTTCGACCTCCTGCCGATCGACCTTGCCCGCGCCGACGTTATGATCGGCGAGACGAAACTGGCATCGCTGCTGGAAGGTTATCGCGGCGGGCAGAAGGCGGATCGCAGGGCACTCGCCGAGTTGCTGGTCAGGCTCTCCGAGTTCGCCGCGCAATACGGCGACGATATCGAGGCGGTCGATCTCAATCCGGTAGCGGTATTACCCGAAGGCAAAGGCGTGCGCATCCTCGACGCGCTGATCATCCCGCGGAAGCGCGACTGATCAGACCAGCCGCAGCTTCGGTGGAGCGGCATTCTCCGCGCGTCCGAACCATGACAGCCGCTCGGTCAGCAGCGCATAAAAACCGTCGGCATCGACATCGCGCATGAACATCGCGTTCTTCGGCCGGCCGGAAACGCCCCACCAGTCGGCGACCGTCATGCCTTTGGTCAGCTCGGACTCCGTCTCGATCTCCACGTTGCAGAGCCGGCCCGAATAAAGCTCCGGCTTTACGAGGTAGGCGATCACGTTCGGATCGTGCAGCGGTCCGCCGTCGCTGCCGTATTTCGCCACGTCGAAGCGCTCGAAATAGTCGAGCCAGCCGACCACGGCGTCGGAAAGCGGCGTGCCGATTGCCTGGATGGCGGCAACGCGAGCGCGGGTTGTCAGCGTCTGGTGGGTGACGTCGAGCGGCATCATCACGATCGGCACGCCCGAACCGAACACGACGGCCGCGGCCTGCGGATCGACATAGATGTTGAATTCCGCCGCCGGCGTGATGTTGCCGCCTTCGAACAGCCCACCGCCCATCAGCACGATCTGTTTGATACGGGCGGCGATTTCGGGCGCCCGGGTCAAAGCCTTGCCGAGATTGGTGAGCGGTCCGAGCGTGCAGACGGTGACGGTACCGGCCGGTTCGCTTGCGAGCGTCTCGACGATGAAATCGACACCCTGCTGTTCCTGAAGCGGCATTGTCGGTTCAGGAAGATCGGCGCCGTCGAGACCCGTCGCACCGTGGACATGTTCGGCGGTGACGAGCGGCCCGGTCATCGGCTGGCTGCAGCCGGCGAATACCTTGATGTCCGAACGGCCAGCGAGTTCGCAGATCTTGCGGATGTTCTTCGTCGTCAGCGACAGCGGCACGTTGCCTGCGGCCGCGACGATCCCCAGCACTTCGATTTCCGGGCTGGCGAGCGCCAGCAGGATGGCCAGCGCGTCGTCCTGGCCGGGGTCGGTATCGATGATGATCTTCTCTGCCATGCGGGTCACTCTCGGATACGGGAACGGTTACGCGACATGGGTGAGCGGCTCCCTCGCCCGCCATTTCGCAAGGAGATCGGTTTTACGCTTTTCGAAACGTTCGACGGATGCAAGCTTCACATGGCCAAAGCCGCGAACCATGTCCGGCAGACCGGCAAGCTCGACAGCAAGCGCATGATTGCCGGCATCGAGCCCGGCCGAAAGCTCGCTCACCAGAGCAAAATAGTCTGCGATCAGCTGCCGTTCCATCCGCCGCTCGGCCGTGCGGCCGAACGGATCGAAGGCCGTGCCGCGCAGGAACTTCAGTTTTTCCAGAGCACCGAAGGCGGGGCGGATCCAGGCGCCAAAGGCGATCTTGGCGGGATGGCCGGTCCGCTGATCGATCCTGGCGATCATCGGCGGCGCAAGATGATGCCTGATCTTGAAATCGCCTTCAAACTGCTCCGCAAGCTTCTTCTCAAAGCGTCTATCGCGATGCAGGCGGGCGACCTCGTATTCGTCCTTGTAAGCCATCAGTTTGAAAGCGTTTTTCGCCACCGCCTCGGCAAAACCGGTCACGCCGCGCAGCTGCGCCTCGGCTGATTTCACGACATCCACGAGAGCGGCATAACGCGCCGCATAGGCCGCATTCTGGTAGTCCGTGAGGAAGGCGGTGCGACGCGCGACGATTTCTTCCAGCGTCTCGATCCTCGGCTCCGACTTGGTGAGGCCCGCCGCACGCGCGACGGCCTCCACATCCACCGCCGCCCGACGCCCCCAACCGAAGGCGGCGCGGTTCATGGCGATGCCGGTGCCGTTGAGCTCGATCGCCTTGTCGACGGCCGCGAGGCTGATCGGCACCAGCCCGCGCTGCCAGGCATGGCCAAGCAGGAACATGTTCGCAGCAATCGCGTCACCCAGCAGCGCGGTTGCCATGTCGGTCGCGGCAACCGTCTCGACAGCTTCATCTCCAGCGGCACGGCGCAACGATTTCAGCGTCGCCTCCTGCCGGAAATCGATCGTCGTGTCCTTCACGAAGGACGCGGTCGGCGCGAAATGGTCGTCGATGACAGCGCGCGTCTTGTTCTTCGCAAACGAGGCAAGCGAATTCTTCTGGGCGGCAACGACGATATCGAAGCCGAGCACGAGGTCGCTTTCGCCGGGGCCGACCCGCACGGCGTTGATCTGCGCCGGATCTTTCGCAAGCCGTATATGCGAAACGACGGAGCCATTCTTCTGCGCGAGCCCGGTCTGGTCGAGGGTCACCAAGGCCAGCCCATCGAGAAGCGCTGCTTGAGCCAGAATGGCGCTGACCGTGATGACGCCGGTGCCGCCGATGCCGGCGAGCAGCATGCTGTAGGGCGTCTCGAAAGTCGCGATGAACGCGGGCAGCGGCAGGTCGTCGGTCTTCACCGATCTCGACTTCGCCGCCGGCTTGCGGATGCTGCCGCCTTCGACGGTGACGAAGCTCGGACAGAAGCCCTTGATGCAGGAAAGATCCGTATTGCAGCTCGACTGGTTGATGCGGCGCTTGCGGCCGAATTCGGTTTCCTGCGGCTCGATCGAGATGCAGTTGGAGACGGCGGAACAGTCGCCGCAGCCTTCGCAGACCAGTTCGTTGATGAAGGCGCGTTTGTCCGAAACCGGATAGGCGCCGCGCTTGCGCCGGCGGCGCTTTTCGGCGGCGCAGACCTGGTCGTAGACAAGCACCGTCACGCCGGGGATGTCGCGCAGCTCCCGCTGCACCGCATCGAGTTCGTCGCGGTGATGGATGGAAACCTCGCGCGGCAGATTGCCCTGCCAGACCTCCGGCCGCTCGGCGACCACCACGACGCGTGCCGCACCTTCGGCCAGCATCTGCCCGACAATGCCCGGAACGGTAACGTCGCCGTCATGCTTCTGGCCGCCGGTCATGGCGACGGCGTCATTATAGAGGATCTTGTAGGTGGCGTTGACTCGTGCCGCGATCCCGGCGCGGATGGCGAGCAGGCCGGAATGGAAATAGGTGCCGTCGCCCATGTTGACGAAGATGTGCTTCTCGTCGGTGAAGGGCGACAGGCCGATCCACGAACCGCCCTCGCCACCCATCTGGGTAAAGGTCGAAGTATTTCGGTCCTCGTTACCGATGATCATCATATGACAGCCGATACCGGTCGAAGCGCGGCTTCCCTCCGGCAGTCGGGTCGAGACGCTGTGCGGACAGCCGGAGCAAAAATAGGCCTCGCGCTTGAGCGCGGTCGCCTCGACGCCCATGGCGATCGACATTTCCTCTATGAACCGCGCCTTGGCCTGCAGCGCCTCATCGAAATTGCCGAGCCGGGAAAGGATGGCTTTCGCTACCGACAGCGTGCCGATCTCGCCGATCGCCTGCAGCAGCGCCGCGCCGTTCTCGCCGGCCTTGCCGAAAACCCGCGGGCGCCGTTCCGTGGGAAGATTGAAGAGCTGTGTCTTGATCTGGTCTTCGAGGATCGAGCGTTTTTCCTCGACCACGAGCAGTTCGTCGACGCGGGAAGCGAACTCCGCGATCCCCTGCGGCTCCAGCGGCCAGACCAAACCGACCTTGTAGAGCGCGATGCCAAGTTCCGCCGCGCGCGTCTCGTCGATGCCGAGCAGCGCCAGAGCGCCCAGAAGATCGAGCCAGGATTTGCCAGTCGAGACGATGCCGAGCCGGGCGCGGCCGGTACTTCCCCAAACAGCGCGGTCCAGCCTGTTGGCGCGGGCAAAGGCCTGCACGGCGAGCATCTTGCGCTCTAGCCGCAGCTCCATCGCATGCGGCCCGTCCGGCCAGCGCAGCGACAGGCCGTCCGGCGCGAAGACGTCGTTGGGAATGATGATCTGAGGTTTGTCGGGATCGAGATCGACCGTCGCCGAACATTCAACAATCTCGGTCTGGCATTTGAAGCCCACCCACGCGCCGGAATAGCGGCTCATCGCAATGCCGAACAGGCCGTATTCGATATATTCGCCGACGCCGGCCGGCGACAGCAGCGGCACCATTGCCGAAATCAGGTTGTGCTCGCTCTGATGCGGCAGGGTGGAGGAAACCGCGCCGTGGTCGTCGCCGACCAGCAGCAGTACCCCGCCGTTCGGGTTGGTGCCGATCGCGTTGGCGTGGCGGATCACATCCATGCTGCGGTCGACGCCCGGCCCCTTGCCGTACCACATGCCGAACACGCCGTCGTAACGCGAGCCCTGGAACATGCCGGTCTGCTGGGTGCCCCAGACGGCAGTCGCCGCCATGTCCTCGTTGAGGCCCGGATGAAATTTCACATGCGCGGCATCGAGAAACTTTTTCGCGCGCGCCATCTCACGGTCGAAACCGGCGAGCGGCGAGCCCCGATAGCCGGACACGTAACCGGCCGTATTCAGGCCTCGCGCCAGGTCTCGCTGGCGCTGGATTATCGGCAGGCGCACCAATGCCTGCGTGCCCGACACCAGGATGCGGCCTTTTTCCAGCGTGTAGCGGTCGTCGAGGCTGACCTTGCTGTTCGAGAGGCTCGTATCCGGTGCGGTATGGATCGACATCTACGCGCGCTCCGCCTGCAGCACCGCAACCGGCGGTTCGAAGACCCGGCCACGATTGAGAATATAGTTCGGATCGAATGCCATTTTCAGCCGGCGCATGGTGGCGATCTCGGCCTCGCTGCGGGCATATTTCAGGTATTTCACCTTGTCGGTGCCGATGCCGTGTTCGGCGGAAACGCCGCCACCGACCGCTTCGATGCCGGAAAATATCGCTTCGGCGACCTTTTCCTCATGATGGCTGAACATGCAGTAATGCAGGTTGCCGTCACCCAGGTGGCCGAAGATATAGGTCCGCGCCTCCGGATCGATCTCGTCGACGGCGAGCGCTGCCCTGTCGAGGAATTCCTGCATGCGGGAAAGCGGCACGGAAATATCGAAGCCGATCGTCACCCCATTGCCGAACAGGTAGTCGTTGATGCCGTCGCGAATGCCCCACAGCCCGTTGAACTCGCGCAATGAGTTGGAGAGCACCACGTCCGTGGCCAGCCCATCCTCCAGCGCGGCGGCAAGCGCCGCCTCGAAGCGCTCGTTGTCCTGATCCGGCGCCTGGCCCTGGATCTCGACCATCGCATACATGCCGGCCCCTTTTTCGACGGGCGGGCGGATCCCCATATGGTCGACCGTGCCTTCGTAGACATTCGGAAAGATTGCCTCGAAGGCGGAGATGAGGCCGGAGAGTTCCACCCGCAGCCGCGCCAGCAGATCCTGGGCCGCCTTCAGCGACGGCAGGGCGATGAAGGTGTTGCGCTCGACCTGCGGTTTCGGATGCAGTTTCAGGCAGGCGCGTGTGACGACCCCGATCGTGCCTTCGGTGCCGATGAACAGCGGATTGAGGTCGTAGCCGGAATTGTCCTTCGGCAGGCCCTTCAGCGAGGAGAGGACCGTGCCGTCCGGCAACACCGCTTCCAGCCCTATGACCTGCGCCCGGTACATGCCGTAACGCAGAACCCGGATGCCGCCGGCATTGGTGCCGATATTGCCGCCGACCGTGGCGGTACCGCGCGCCCCGATATCGACGCCGAAGAACAGGCCCGCGTCGCTCGCCGCCTGCTGGACGACCTGCAGCGGTGTGCCCGCCTTGACGATCATCGTCTGTCCCGCGACGTCGATCGACTCGATGCCGTTCATCCGTTCGAGCGAGATGGAAACTTCGCCCTCGACAGGCCGGGAAGAACCGGAAAGCCCGGTGCGGCCGCCCTGCACGACGATCGGCTGGCGAAGTTCATTGGCGGCGGAAAGAATGGCGGAAACGTCTTCGGTATTGCGCGGACGCAGGACGGCGGCAGGTCGGCTGCCTCGGGCGGTCGCATCCGCAGCATAGCCATCCGAAACCGCATCGCCAGTGAGGATCGCAGCGGCATCCAGCCTGTTTTGGAGACTGGCAACAAGACGGTTCACGCGGTCAGAGGACAAAGCCCGCCTCCCCCGCAAAACCTGCGTCACAGCCCTGCGCTCCGGCTCGGCCGAATGCGATTGCGCCCATTCTCTCGTTCCCCTTATTTCTTGGGGGCGAGGTTATTCCCATTCCCCTATTTGTCAAACCTATATTTAAAAAGCAGTAGCCTTTTTGCCCCTCCCGTGGCATCACTATGGCAGGAACCATGGGAAGGGTGACATGATCCTCAAATACGACGAGGTCGTCCGCACGGGCATCGCGAGACAGGTATCGGACAATATCCGTTCCGCGATCATGGACGGCCGGCTGAAGATCGACGAACGCCTGCCGACCGAGGAAGAACTTGCCCGAAGCTTCGGCATTTCCCGCCCGACGGTGCGCGAGGCCCTGAAGCGCCTCGCCGCCCAGAACCTCATCCATTCCAAACGCGGACCGACCGGCGGCAATTTCGTCAAGCGGCCGGATCCGGAAGGTCTTTCCAAGGCAATCACCGGCGCCGCCACCCTGCTGGTCGGCATCGGTGCCTTCGACATCGAAGAGATCATCACCGCCAGGCTGGAAACGGAAGCCGTCTGCTGCCGGCTGGCCGCCGCAAATCGCAGCGAAACCGACCTCGCTGCGATGGAAGCGGAAATCGCGGTGCAGCTCGACGAGGCTGTTAGCGACGAAGATTTCTGCGCTTCGGACGTGCGTTTTCACAGGGCGCTGGTGGAATCGACCGGTAACGGCCCGCTGAAACTGATGATGTACACCGTCATCGAGGCCTTCATTCCGATCACCAACATGATCGTCTTCCGGGTTCGCGAACGGCGCCACGTCGCCTCGCTGCATCAGGAAATCGTCGATGCGGTGCGCAGCCGCGAGGATGCCAAGGCAGCAGATGCGCTGGCCCGGCTGCTCGCCTATGTGCGCGAAAGTTATTCCGCCGTGCTCGACGCGCGCGCCAGGCGCGATGCCGCCGCACAGGCCTCCGCTTAAAAACCAACATCGCCACGATATCGGGAGAGAGACATGACCGAGACCTTCACCGCCATGGTGATCGACGCCGTCGACGGCAAGCCGAAAGGCGCCTTCAGGGAGATCTCGATCGCCGATCTTCCCGACAATGACGTGCTGGTCGAGATCGCCTATTCGACGCTGAACTACAAGGATGGCTTGGCGATCACTGGCAAGGGCCGCATCGCCAGGCGGATGCCGATGATCGGCGGCATCGACCTCTCCGGCACCGTCATCGAATCCCGTTCGCCGGAATGGAAGGCCGGCGACAAGGTCGTGCTCAACGGCTGGGGCCTTTCCGAAACCGAATGGGGCGCCTTCGGCCGCTACCAGCGCGTCAAGCCGGAATGGCTGATCCGCCTGCCCGATGCGTTTTCGATGGAACAGGCGATGGCAATCGGTACTGCGGGTTATACCGCAGCACTCTGCGTCGATGCGCTGGAGAAATGGGGTTCGATCAAGCCCGGTGAAGGCGAAGTGCTGGTCACCGGTGCAGCCGGCGGCGTCGGCTCGGTCGCCATCGCGCTGCTGGCAGCCCGCGGCTACAACGTCACCGCCTCAACCGGTCGTCAGGAAACGCACGACTACCTCGCCTCGCTCGGCGCCACCGATTTCATCGACCGCGCCGTGCTTGCCGAAAAAGGCGGCCCGCTGCAAAAGGAACGCTGGACGGGCGGCGTCGATAGCGTCGGCTCGACGACGCTCGTCAACGCGCTTTCCCAGACGATGCGCGGCTGTGCCATCGCCGCCTGCGGCCTTGCCGGCGGGGCCGACCTTCCGGGCACCGTGCTGCCGCATATCCTGCGCGCCGTGACGCTGATCGGCGTCGACAGCGTCATCGCCACCCGCGAACAGCGGCTGTCGGCATGGGCGCGGCTCGCCCGCGATCTCGATCCGGCCAAGCTTTCGGAAATCACCACGACGGAACCGATGTCCAACCTGCCGCAACTCGCCGAGGATATTATTGCGGGGAAAATCCGCGGGCGCGTGGTGATCGATGTGACGAAGTAGAAAAAGGCATACCGGAGGCGGCTTTCCATTCGCGGGCCAGAGGCGATAGAGATATCTCCGGCAGAAAATTGCATGGCGTGGGAGAGTGGTTTTGAGCAGTGATCACGAGGTCTTCACCGGTCGCCGGGAAGACATAAGACTTGTTACCGGCCAGGGCGCATATACCGCAGACAAGGTGCTGGATAACCAGCTTTACGCCGCATTCCTGAGAGCCGACCAGCCGCATGCGCGCATCGTTTCGATCGATGTCGAGGCGGCGCTTGATGCACCGGGCGTCCATATCGTGCTGACCGGCAGGGATGCGCTCGAAGCGAACCTGATCGCCCCCGGCCCGCTGGTTTCTTTCCCCGGCGTTGATGGCATGAAGATCAAGGCACCACACCGCTATGCTCTGTCGACCGACCGCGTCCGTTTCGTGGGCGAACCGGTTGCCATGGTCGTGGCCGACAGCGCCGAGGCGGCGGCCGATGCGGTCGAGCTGATCGCGGTCGACTACGAGGACCTGCCGGCGATCATCGACCCGGAGACCGCGCTGGAAGACGGCGCGCCGCAGCTTTTCGACGAGGTGCCGGGCAACCTGGTTTTCCTGCACAGTTTCGGCGACAGGGCGACGGCCGATGAAGCCTTCGCCAAGGCCGCGCATATCTCGACGCTGACGGTCGAGTCGCAGCGCGTCGCCGCCAACCCGCTCGAACTTAAATCCTTCATGGCGGCATACGACGCCGGGACGGAGGTCTTCGACGTCTATTCCGCCAGCCAGGGCACAGGCCTTGCCGATGGCCTTGCCCGTTTCACCGGCCATCCGCCGGAAAAGGTGCGGCATCACATGGGCGATGTCGGCGGCAGCTTCGGCATCCGTGGCGCGGCCTATCCGGAATATGCGGCGATCATGCTCGCAGCCAGGAAACTCTGTCGGCCGGTGCGCTGGACGGCCAGCCGCACCGAAAGCTTCCTCGCCGATTATCACGGCCGCGCTGTCAGGTTCACCGGCGAGCTTGCTCTCAGCGAAACCGGCGACTTCCTCGCCATTCGGATGAATATCGTTTGCGATCTCGGCGCTTATCATTCGCCGCCCGGCGCGCTGATCAATGTGCTCAACCCGATGCTGACGGGCACCGGCTGTTACCGCATCCCAGCGGTATTCGGCCTCAACCGCCTCGCCTTCACCAATACCTCGCCGATCGCCGCCTATCGCGGCGCGGGCCGTCCGGACATCAATTATTTCGTCGAGCGGCTGGTGGAGCAGGCCGCAACCGATCTCGGCATGGACCGGATTGAAATCCGCCGGAAGAACCTGATCCCAGACGACGCCTATCCCTACACGACACCGACCACGGTCTACGACAGCGGCGGCTATGTCGCGATGCTGGAAGAGGCGGTATCGATCTCCGATTGGAGAGGTTTCGAAGCCCGCCGGAAAGCCTCCGAGGAACGCGGCCATCTGCGCGGCATCGGCATGGGCGTCTTCGTCGAGCCGTCCGGCGGCGGCCATATGCCGGAAGAAACCGAGATCCGCTTCGAGGCGGACGGCACGCTGACGCTCTACACACTGTCCGGATCCGCCGGCCAGGGCCACGAGACGGTGCTGCCGCGGCTGGTTGCAAAGGAACTCGGCATCGACGAGAACCTGATCAACCTGCGCGCCAACAGCGTTCATGCGCCTCACAGGCTCAAGGGTGCCGGCACCATGGGATCGCGGACCATGGCCTCGCACGGCGCCTCCCTCACGATCACCTCCCGCGAGGTGGTCAAGAAGGGCCTGAAGCTCGCCGCCGAGGCGCTGGAAGCCTCGGAAACCGACATCGAGTTCGATGACGGCCACTACAAGGTGGCCGGCACCAACATGTCGGTCTCGCTTCTGGAACTGGCCGCCCGCAACGCCACGCCGGATGGCAACGCGCTGGATACGCTCGCCTCGATCCAGCCGGAGCGAAATTTCCCCGGCGGCGTGCATGTGGCCGAAGTGGAGATCGACCCGAATACTGGCGAGACCAGGGTCACCTCCTACATCGGCGTCGACGATGCCGGGCACGTCATCAATCACACGCTTCTCGAAGGCCAGATGCATGGCGGTCTTGCCCAGGGCGCGGGCCAGGTCTTCGGCGAGCAGATCGTTTATGATCGCGATAGCGGCCAGATGCTGACTGCCAGCTTCATGGATTATTTCATGCCGCGGGCCGACTTCATGCCGACGCCGCGTTTCTTCGACCTGCCGACCCCCTCGCCCACCAATGTGCTCGGCGTCAAGGGCGGCGGTGAGGCCGGCACGACCGGGGCGCTGCCGACGCTGATGAACGCCGTCCTGGATGCGCTTCGCTCGGCCGGCGTCGAGGATTTCGATATGCCCGCGACACCTTACAGGGTTTGGGACGCCCTGAAGGCGGCCAGGGAGAGCGCTCGATAGGACCTCATCCATCCCCTTCGGTGGATTGCCTGAACGCATTGCGGGACGCTAGAAGTTCATTTCGACAAGATGAAATACAAGGCGTCGACGCAATGACACTGGACGACATCACCAACACCGTCATCAACCGGGCGAGCGACAGGCGACGTTTCATCGTTGCGGTCGCTGGCCCGCCGGGCGGCGGAAAATCCACGCTCGCCGACGCCCTGCACGAAGCCCTCCTGGCGAGAGGGGAAACCGCCGAAATCCTGCCGATGGACGGCTTCCACCTCGACAATGGCCTCCTCGAAGCCCGCGGCCTGTTGCCCCGCAAGGGCGCGCCGCAGACTTTCGACGTGCGCGGTTTTGCCGACATCCTCGAAGCGGTGCGGCAGGGGGGCGAGGAAGTGCTGGTACCGGTCTTCGATCGATCGCGCGAGATCGCCATCGCCTCGGCCCGCCCCATCTCCCCCGACACCCATATCGTTCTGGCGGAAGGCAACTACCTGCTGATCGACGAAGCGCCCTGGTCGCGGCTCGCCGACATGTTCGACTTCACGATCTTCGTCGGCCCTTCGGAAGAGGTGCTGCGCGAGCGGCTCAAGGCGCGCTGGGTGCATTACGGGCTCGACGAGGCGCAGATCGCGTGGAAACTCGACGGCAACGACCTGCCGAACGGCCGCTACATCCTCACCCACTCGCGGCCGGCCGACATCAGGCTCGAAAGCTTCTGAGGCCTGTTGCGGCAATGCCGGACTAGAGGGCCACGCCTGTTTCGCGGTCGAACACATGTACCTGTTCGGCCGGGATATTGGCTTCGAACCGTGCGCCGTAGCGGGCCGGGTATTCGCCGTCGACGATCGCGACCACCGGGTGGCCGGCGAGATCGAAGACGATGTGGGTCTGCGCGCCGGTCGGCTCGACCAGCAGTGTCTGGCCGGCAAGCGCCGTCCCGCCCGCACCAGGGCTGAGGTGTTCCGGACGCAGGCCCACCTTGATCGCCTGACCGCGCGTCACCTTGCGCTCCGGCGCGATGCGGATCGAGGTACCGTCGCCGAGACGCGCGGCAGCCTCGCCGCCATCGCCATCCACGGTGCCGTCGAGAAGGTTCATCGCCGGCGAACCGATGAAGGCGGCGACGAAGAGGTTGGCCGGCTTGCGATAAAGCTCCATCGGCGTGCCCTCCTGCTCCACCCTGCCCTGGTTGAGCACAACGATCCGGTCGGCGAGCGTCATCGCTTCGATCTGGTCGTGGGTGACGTAGATCGAAGTAGTCCCGACCTTCTGATGCAATTGCTTGATCTCCGAGCGCATCTGCACGCGGAGTTTCGCGTCGAGGTTTGAAAGCGGTTCGTCGAACAGGAAGACGGCCGGGTTGCGGACGATCGCTCGGCCCATGGCGACGCGCTGGCGCTGGCCGCCGGAAAGCTGCGCCGGCTTGCGGTCGAGAAGCGGCATCAGGTCGAGCATGCGGGCCGCCTCGGCGACGCGTTCGGCAATCACCGGCTTCGGGGTTCCGGAAAGGCGCAGGTTGAAGCCCATGTTCTCGGCGACCGTCATGTGCGGATAAAGCGCATAGGACTGGAACACCATGGCGATGTTGCGCTCGCGCGGCGTAAGCTCGTTGACGACAGCGTTGTCGATGATGACCTCGCCGGCGGTGATTTCCTCAAGCCCGGCAATCATCCGCAGCAGCGTCGATTTTCCGCAGCCGGACGGACCAACCAGCGCGACGAACTCGCCGTCTTCGATCGCCAGCGACACGCCGTGGATGACCGAGAGCGCCCCATAGGCCTTGCGGACTTGTCTGAGTTCGACGGATGCCATGCGAATTACTCCGGGTCGGGGCTCAGGACTTCACCGCACCGGCGGTCAGACCGGCGATGATGTGCTTCTGGGCCAGGAAGAAGGCGATGATGGTTGGCAGGATGGTGAGTGTGATGAAGGCCAGCACCAGCTGCCATTCGGTGCTGAATTCGCCCCGATAGATCATGATGCCGAGCGGCCAGGGATAACGGCTCTCGGAATTCAGCATGATCAGCGGCACGATGTAACTGTTCCAGCTGCCGACGAAGGAGATGATGCCGACGGTGGCGATGATCGGCCGCGATAGCGGCAGCGTGATGTGCCAGAAGAAGCGCATGTAGCCGCAGCCATCCACGAAGGCCGCGTCGAAGAGCTCGGACGGCAAATTGCGGAAGTAGTTGCGGAACAGCATGATGCTCATACCCATGCCGAACGCCACCTGCGGCAGCACCACGCCCCAGTATGTATCGATGAGCCCCAGATCACGGATGCGGATGTAGAGCGGCAGGATGGCCGTCGCTGCCGGGAACATCAGCCCGATCAGGAAATAGTTGACCAGGTAATCGGCGCCGAAGAAGCGGATATGCGCGAAGCAGAAGGCGGCCATGGCGCCGAAGGTCAACGTCAGGAACACCGTCAGCAGGGCGATGATCAGCGAATTGCTCATCTGCAGCCAGTAGCGCTTGCTGACGATGATATCCGTGTAGTTCGACCACTGCCATTCCGTCGGCAGGCCGAAGGGGTTGCCGCGCAGTTCGCCAAGGGTCTTGAAGCCGCCGAGCGCTGTGCTGATGAGCGGGACCACCACGATTGCCGCCACGATGATCAGCGACACGTACATATAGACCTGCGTGCCGGCGCGGATCCGCTGGCCGGACGTCGGCGCGCTGGCGGCATCGATGGGCTGTGCTGTCGAAATATCAGTCATTGCGCATGAACACCCGCTTGTAGCTGAAGGCGAGCGTCACGCAGATCACGAACAGCACCACGCCGACGGCGCTGCCGAACCCGACCTGCATGCGGGTCACCCCGAAATTGTACAGGAACGTCACCATCGTCTGCGTCGAGTTCGACGGCCCCCCGCCGGTGAGCGGCATGATCATGTCGAAAAGCTGCAGCGAGCCCACGACCGCAAAGAAGACGGAAAGACGCACGGTGGAACCGAGCAGCGGCAACGTCACAAGCCGGAATTTTTGGAAACCGGTCGCACCGTCGATGTCAGCCGCTTCCAGCACGCTCTTGTCGATCGCCTGCAGGCCGGCGATGAAGAGCATCATGTGAAAGCCGAAATACTTCCAGACCACGACGCCCAATATCGCGTAGATCGCCAGGTCCCGATCGGCCAGCCAGAACGGCGGCTCGACGCCGAGCATCTGCGAGATACCGGCAACGAGACCGAAATCCCCATCGTAGACGAAACGCCAGATCATGCCGGCCGCGACATCCGCGAGCACGTAGGGCAGGAAGAAGATCAGCCGGAAGAACAGCGCGCCCTTGATCCGGCTGGAGATCATCGTCGCCAGCCAGAGCGCCAGCGGAACCTGCACGCAAAGCGAGGCAAGCACGATCAGACCGTTGTTGATCAATGCCTGGGTGAAGGCGCTGTTGCGGAAAATGAGCTGGTAGTTGCGCCAGCCGACCCATTGCGTCGGACTGCCATAGCCGTTCCAGTTGTAGAAGGAATACCAGGCGGCCTCGCCCATGGGCAGAATGACCAGCACCGTGAACAGAAGAAGCGCCGGCGGCAGGAACAGGATCAGTACCGGCCACTTGCTGTTGGCAAGGGACCGCTTGCGGCGCCGCGATACCGCAAGTGTATTCCCGGACGGGACGGCATTGGCAGACATCAGCATATCGCTCATCGATTTTCGAGCCTTTCAGGCTGCGAGACGCCGTCAGGCGAGGACGGGAACCGGCGCTCCCAGGGTTGCTGGAACCTTAGGGGAGCGGGAGCGCCGGCGCTGCGCTTACTTTCGCTCGAGGGAATAGGCGTCCTCGATTTGCTGCGCCGCGGCAGCCGGTTTCATGCTGCCGGAGACCACTTCTACGCTGATGTCGTTGACGATCGCACCGACATTGGGACCGAGGTCCTGGTCGAGGAAGTTCTGGTGCCAGGTTTCCTTGGCAAGAGCTTCGGCAACTTCCTTCAGCAGTGGCTTGGAGATCGCTTCGCTCGCACCCTTGGCGACGGGCATGATCTGCGTATCCCTGGCGAGAAGCTTCTGCACGTCGGCGCTTGCCATGTAGCGGAGGAATTCCTCGGTTTCAGGCGGCGCGTTCTTGGTGACCGCCCATCCGTTGAGACCGCCGAAACTGTCGGTGGTCACACCGGCCCCTCCGCTGACGACGGGGAACGGGAAGCGGCCGATATTGTCGTCGGCAAGGCCTTTGCGGCTGGTCGAATTCGACGCCTGGGTCGAGGGTGTATTCTCGAAACTCAGGATGATCGCAGCACGGCCATCGCCGAACGTGGCAAGCGCATCGTTCCAGGTCGCACCCAGATAGCCATTCTGGAACGGCTCAAGCTTACCGAGCTCGGCCAGGCGCTCGCCGGCCTTGACGAAAGGCTTGCCGGCAAAGCCGTCGTTCTTGCCGGCCTTGGCATCGGCAAAGCCCTTTTGCCCCGCCTCGCGCATCGAAAGATAGCTCCAGTAGAAATGCAGGGGCCACTTGTCCCGCCCGCCGCCGGCAATCGGCGTGACGCCGGCCTGCTTCAGCGTTTTGACGGCACCGAGGAAATCATCCCAAGTCGCGATCTTCGAGGCATCGACCCCCGCCTTCTTGAACATTTCCTTGTTGTAATAAAAGGAAACGAGGCCGGTCCTGACGGCCGACGCCCAGACCTTGCCGTCGAAGGTTAGGCCGTCGACGGCAGAGGCGTTGATCGACTTGCGCCATTCCCCTCCGTTCGCGTCGATCGCAGCATTGATCGGCCGCAACGTGCCGGTCTCGGACTGCGCCTTGAGGACGCCGCCGCCCCAGGTATAAAAGATGCTTGGCGCGTCTTTCGATTGCAGAAGCGTCGGCAGCTTAGCCTTGAAGGCCTGGTTTTCCAGAAATTGCATCTCGACCTTGACGCCCGGGCGCTTGGCCTCGAAATCCCTGGCGATCTGGTTCCAGACCGCGACGTTCCCCGGCACCTGCTCGACATGCATCCAGCGAATAACGCTGTCCGCTGCAGCAGCGCCGGCCGTGAACATGCCACCCGCGAGGGCAACAGCGGTCGCTGAAATCAAACGCATCCTGTAGTATCTATTGGACATTGAAGGCGCTCCTCCCAAAGCTTTATTCCTGTATCCGAATTAAATAATCGGCAAGGCCAACGCATCTGTCAATAGCCCTGTGCGACATTGCCTGATTTTGGCAAAATTTGCGGCATTTGCTGCTTTTATCTATTGCATGCCGCATAAATTCAGATCTAGAACAAACCGAATTTAATTTGCACCTCGTATTAAATAGCGGTTTGGTGCAGAAGCCGACGAGTGCGCACAAGAGATGAAAACCGCCGATCCAGAACTCATGCGTGCGATGAATCGTCTCAGCGTGCTGGACACGATCCGGCGGCGCGGCCCTATCTCCCGCGTGGAGATTTCCGAGCGCACCGAGCTCTCGACGACCACCGTTTCGGCCATCACCGGTTCGCTGCTCGACGACGGGCTGATCCTGACCCGCCATGAGGGCGATATCCGCAACGAAGCGGTGCGCGGCCGGCCGCGCGTCATGCTCGAGGTCAATCCGGATGCCGCCCGCGTCGTCGGCGCCAAGATCGCTGCAAGCCGCATGGTCTTCGTCGTCACCAATTTCCGCGGCGACGTGCTCTCCCAGCTCACCCTGCCGATCCGGATCGATCGCCAGCCGATCGCGGTGATCGCCGATCTCGTCGAGGATGGCGTGCGCCGCTGCGTCGTCGATGCCGGCCTGTCGCTGGAGGATGTCGACAGCGTCTGCCTCGGGCTTCCAGGCGTTATCGAACACCGCACCGGACACGTCCGCTCGAGCCCGATCTTTCGCGAGATCAACATCGATTTTGCGGCCGAAATGTCCACGCGCCTGTCGACGCCGACCATCGTCGAGAGTGACGCCCATGCCATCACGCTCGGTCATCACTGGTTCGGAAAAGCCCGCGATCTGGAGGATATGGTCCTGATCTCGCTCGAACAGACGCTCGGCCTTGGCGTGCTGCACGGGAACCGGCTTTTCCGCGGTGCCGGCGGCCTTAGCCACAACCTCGGAGATCTCGTGCTCGGCATGGGACCCCAGGGCATCGTACGGCTTTCGAGCCTGGCGGGCGAGAGCGCTATCCTCGGCGAACAGCAGACGGACGGGCGTTTTGCCGAAGCGGTGCGGCTCGGCCGTGGCATGACCCATGTCCAGGCGCTCATCCAGGCCGACGACGACCGGCTGATCGGCGCGGCCGTTCGCGCCGGCGAGGCTGTCGGGCTGACGATCGCCAACATCGTCACGCTTTTCGCGCCGCCGCGCGTCATCCTCGTCGGCTCGTCGCTGGCGCTCGGCGAACCGTTCCTGAACAGCCTGCGCGATGCCTATGCGCTCGCCATTCCGCCGTCTCTGAAGGGTGTCAGCGAGCTCGTCTTCGACGATTCGACGGATGATTTCTGGGCGCAGGGAGCGGCGGCCGTCGCACTTTACGAACTTTATGAATCGCCCTGGAGCACCACCGGGCCGGCGCTCTGACGCGCCAAACATCAGCATTCATCGGGAGGAAACAATGGATAAAGTCGGTATCGGCATCATCGGATGCGGCAATATTTCGGGCGCCTATCTGAAGGCGATGACATCCGCTTTTCCGATCCTCGATATCCGCGGGCTGGGCGATCTCAACCGCGATCTGGCCGAGGCGAAGGCTTCCGAATTCAATCTCCAGGCCCGTACCGTCGATGAGCTGCTCGCCGATCCGAAGATCGAGATCATCGTCAACCTGACGATCCCCAAGGCGCATGTCACTGTTGCCCTGCAGGCGCTCGATGCGGGCAAGCACACCTATTCGGAAAAACCTCTCGGGATTAATTTCGCGGAAGGGAAAAAATTGGCGGAGGCCGCAAAGGCCAAGGGCCTGCGCATCGGCGCTGCCCCCGACACCTTCCTCGGCGGCGGCCACCAGACCGCCCGCGAACTGATCGACCAGGGCGTCATCGGAATTCCGGTCGGCGGCACCGCCACCTTCATGTGCCCCGGCCACGAGCGCTGGCACCCGAACCCCGCCTTCTATTACGAGGTCGGCGGCGGACCGATGCTCGACATGGGTCCCTATTACATCACCGATCTCGTCAACCTGCTCGGCCCGGTGTCGCAGGTGGCGGGCTTTGCGATCACCCCCCGCAAGGAGCGCATCATCACCAGCGAGCCGCGCAACGGCGAGCGCATTCCGGTGCACGTTCCGACCCATGTGGCCGGTGTCATGGCCTTTGCCAACGGCGCGGTCGTGCAGATCGGCATGAGCTTCGACGTCGCCGGCCACAAGCATGTGCCGCTCGAAGTCTACGGCACCGAGGGCACTCTGATCGTGCCGGACCCGAACCGTTTCGAGGGACCTGTCGGTTATCTGAAGAAGGGCGGCCAGTTCGAGGACCAGCCCACCACCCTGCCCTATGCCGACGGCAACTACCGCTCGATCGGCATCGCGGACCTGGCCCATGCGATCCGTTCCAACCGCCCGCACCGGGCGAACGGCGATCTGGCGCTGCATGTGCTGGAGGTCATGGAAGCCTTTCACACGGCTTCCGCCGAAGGGCGCACGATCAAGATCACCACGGCGACGGAGCGGCCCGCTCCGCTGTCGGAATCGCTTGTTGACGGCCAGCTGGCGAAATAATTCTGGAGGAAGACTAAAATGCGTGAAGCACTCATCGTATGGGGCGGCTGGAGCGGCCACGAACCGCAGGAATGCGCCGAGATCATCAAGGACATGCTGGAGGAAGACGGTTTCAAGGTCTATCTCGAGCATTCGACCGAGGCTTTCGCCGACCCTTCGATCCATGATCTGAGCCTCATCGTGCCGATCATGACCATGTCGAAAATCGAGAAGGAAGAGGTGAAGAACCTCGCGGCAGCCGTTCAGAGCGGTGTTGGCATTGCCGGTTATCATGGCGGTGCGGGCGATGCATTCCGCGAGTCGGTCGACTACCAGTTCATCATCGGCGGCCAGTGGGTCGCCCATCCCGGCAATATCATCGACTACACGGTGAATATCACGAGGCCGGACGACCCGCTGATGGAGGGGATCACCGATTTCCCCTACACGTCCGAGCAATATTACATGCACGTCGACCCCTCGAACGAGGTTCTGGCGACGACGACGTTTACCGGCGACCACGCCTACTGGATCGACGGCGTCGTGATGCCGGTGGTCTGGAAGCGGAAATACGGAGAGGGCCGCGTCTTCTATTCCTCCCTCGGCCACCAAGCCAAGGAGTTCGACGTGCCGCAGATGAAGACGATCTTCCGCCGCGGTGCGAATTGGGCGGCACGGTGAGATTGGACTGAGACGGCGCCTCCTTCAATCTCCCCCCTTGAGGGGGAGATGTCCGGCAGGGCAGAGGGGGGTGCTGCGGCATACTCTTCGCCAGTTGAGTTCGCGGCGCCACCCCCCTCTGTCACCTCTGGTGACATCTCCCCCACAAGGGGGGAGATTGGGAGTGCGTCGCACCCTCACATATCCCTCAACGCCGCAAACATCTCCGCAAACGCCGCATCCGTCCGATAAAACACCGGCGGACAACAGATCGGCGACGCAACCGTCACCTCTTCCCCACCTGTATATTCGACCCCGCTCCACACATGCACCCAGTCCGCCCCACCAGGCAGATAGACGCTGCGCACCTCCTGCGCCGCATGCCAGACCGGCGCCACCAGCAATTCCGGGCCGTAAAGATAGGCATCCTGAATGGCATAGGTCTTCGGGTCATGCTCGTGATGCAGGAAGAGCGGCCGCTGCACCGGCAAGCCACGGGCGGCGGCTTCGCTGGAGAGAGTCTTCAGGTACGGCGCCAGATGCACGTAGATCCGCGTCATCCGGGCGAAATGCTCCAGTACCTCGGGGTCCTGGTCGATCTGGATATTGTCGCGCGGACGGTTGCCCTCGTGGCTGCGCATGACCGGCGTGAAGGCCGCCATCTCGGCCCAGCGCATCAGCAACTCCGGCGTGCGGACATTGCCGAACAGGCTGGTATACCCGCCGATATCGGAATGGTGATAGGCATTCCCGAGCAGGCCTGACGAGAGGGCCGCGCACATCACGGTGACGAGCCCGTCATGGCGCGAGAAATCCACCGACTGGTCGCCGCCCCACAGCAGCGGGCAATGTTTCTGCACGCCGGTAAAGCCGGCCCGCATGAAGAACAGCGCCTCGCCCGTCTTGCCGCGGCTGGCAATCGCCTTGGCGTTGACTTCGGCCCAGAGGGTGGGCCAGGCATTGTGCATCAGCTTGGCATCGATGCCGTTCGCAAGCTCCACATCGATCGGCAGGTATTCGCCGAAATCGGCCATCCAGCCGGTCAGCCCGAAATCGAGCATACGGCGGCCGATGACCTCCTCGGCGAACCAATCGGCCGCTTGCCGGTTGGTGAAATCGACGACACCGCAATCGAACTCGCCGAAATCGACGATCGCCGTGCGGCCGAGCGGGTCCTTGGCGAAATAACCGGCCGCTTCCGCTTCGGGGAAAAGCGAGCCATCGACACAGAGATAGGGATTGATGTAACCGAGGAAGCGGATGCCCTCCTCGTTCAGCTCGGCGATACGCTGGCGCAGGTCCGGATAACGGTCGTCATTCGCCTGCCAATCCCAGAACAGCCGCGATCCAAACGAGGTCTGGCGGAGCCCGACCCAGTCCTCGCACCAGAGGCCCGAAACCTGCACCCCGGCATTGCGCATCTTTTCCAGCCGCTCGAAGGAATTGACGCCGTCCTTGAGGCCGATGATCGCGCCCTTGTAGACCCAGTCCGGCAGTTCCGGCTGCCGCCCGAACCGCAGCGACAGCGCCTCGACCAGCTCGACAAAACTCGGTGCGGCAAACAGCTCGATCCGCTCGGGCACTGCCCAGGCCTCGATCTCGTGAAAGGTCTTGCGGCGGAAATCGAAGACGGAATAGGCGGTCGTCTCCACATGCAGGGCATAACGCGCCGAGGAAATGTAGGTCGGCTGCGGGTAGTTTGTGTTGTAGTAGTCGCCGCCCGCCTTGTCCTTCAGGTCGGACTTGAAAGTGATCTCGCTCGTCTTGTCGCGGCCGACGCCGGGCTCCGAGGTCCAGAGCGGAAAGCGGCGTCCGCGCATGTCGAAATAGGACATCTGCTCGCCGCCGCCCCAGACATGCTCGTCATTGTCCGCATGGATGCGGATCCAGAAGCGGTTGATCGTCTCGTCCAATGAGCGGAAATGCACGGCGGTTTCCGAGACCGTCAGCTCCAGCCGCGGCGCCCGGCCCTCCGCCTCTGACAGGCTGACCACATTGCCGGCGACCTCCGCATGGCGTAGCGCGCTGCGCTCGACGATGTAATCCTCGACCTCGAAATTGCCGCGGTACATGTCCATCCGCTCCTGCCCCTGGCCGACGAATATGCAGGGCGAGGCAGCGCTGTGCCGCAGGATGTTGCGGCCGTTCAGCGAAATGAAAAAACCGTCTTGTGTCGTCTCGAATTTCATCTTGTCGGTACTCGATTGTTTCTACCGCAGCCGCGATACGTATCGCGCCACGGAATGGTCGAACCATGTGCGGGAAACCTCGGCCAGGGCGCCGTCCTGCGCCTGGCTCATGCGCAGCACATGGGGGATCGGCGCACCCGGCTTCTGGCCGAATGCCGGCGGTGCCCAGTCGGGCACGGTGTCGAGGTCGATCTTGTCTTCAGCCCGGACGATCCAGAGACCCAGCCGCGTGCGGTAGTAGAGATAAAGCGATTCCGACAGGTCTTCCGGCGTGATCGCCGCCACATAGGAGCCGTCGAGCCAGATCTCCTCGATCGCCGCGACTTTGCCCGACAGCCGACGGATGCGGCGGATGCGATGCCCTTCCGGCGAAAAGCCGAACTTCGGCAGGCCCTTGGGTTTGTCGAGCCGCATCACGTCGAGCAATTCCGCGGTCGGCAGACCGCCGCCCTGGATCAGTTCCAGCCGGAACATCGCATAGACGCTCTTCGGATCGCTGATCGCCCGGACATAGTTGCCGGATCCCTGCACCCGCTCCAACAGCCCGCGGTTCTGCAGTTCCGCCAGTGCCTTGCGCAGCGTGCCGACGGCAATGCCGAGCTGCACCGCCATGTCGCGCTCCGGCGCCAGCTTCTCGCCGTCGACCAGACGGCCGGCCGCGATGTCGCGAACCAGCAGTTCGGCGATTTGCAGATAGATCGGCAGGCTGCCGGGATAAGTGTCCATAAGCCGTTTCCCCCTCCCCAGGGAATGACCCACTCAAATTGATACACTATTGATTTACACGAACGCGGATGATATTCAAGTCCCAGGAGTCGAGGAGAATTTTGATGACCGTCGTGCCCATAACATCACCGGATCTCGATGCCGCCGAGGTATCCTGGTTCGCCGCCCTGTGCTCGGACGACTACGCCTATCTCGGCGTCCCCGACGATGGGCTGAAATCGAGCTGGGAACATTGCTCCGACATCGTCAGGCGCGCCGAGACGCTCGGCTTCCGCAACATCCTCTGCCCCTCGTCCTATCAGGTCGGCCAGGACACGCTGAGCTTCGCCGCAGCGGCCTCGCAAATCACCGACAGGATCAATCTGCTGGCCGCGATCCGCTGCGGCGAGATGCAGCCGATCATGCTCGCGCGCACCGTCGCCACGCTCGACCACATGCTGAAGGGCCGGCTGACGCTCAACGTCATTAGCTCCGATTTCCCCGGCGAAGTCGCCGACAGCGCCTTCCGTTATCGCCGCAGCCACGAGGTCGTGCAGATCCTCCGCCAGGCCTGGACCCGCGACACGATCGACCACGAGGGCGAGGTCTACAATTTCAAGGGCGTCACCACCGACCCGGCACGGCCTTACCAGCAGAACGGCGGCCCGCTTCTCTATTTCGGCGGTTATTCGCCGGATGCGCTGGAGCTCTGCGGCGCCCAATGCGACGTCTACCTGATGTGGCCGGAAACCAGGGACCAGCTCGCCGAACGCATGAAGGCGGCCCATGCCCGCGCCGCCGCCCATGGCCGGACGCTCGATTACGGCCTGCGTGTCCACATGATCGTCCGCGACACAGAGAAAGAGGCCCGCGAATATGCGGAGCATCTGGTCTCGAAACTGGACGACGAATATGGCCGGCTGATCCGCAGCCGTGCCCATGACAGCACCTCGCTCGGTGTCTCGCACCAGGCGAAGGCCCGCGAACTCGCCGACAAGTTCGGCTATGTCGAACCTCACCTCTGGACCGGCATCGGTCGTGCCCGCTCCGGCTGCGGCGCGGCACTTGTCGGCTCCGCCGACCAGGTGCTTTCGGAAATCGAGGCCTACAAGAAGATGGGCATCCGGGCTTTCATCTTTTCGGGTTACCCGCATCTCGACGAAGCGGAACATTTCGGCCAGAAGGTGCTGCCCGAGCTCAAGACCTGTTCGCTGCCGCATGCCTATGGTCGCGTGCCGGCCGAGACACCCGCAACGCCGCTCGGCAACGGGAGACGACCCTGATGGCCCCTCATCACCTGGATCGCATTCAACTTTCGCCCGATCTCCAGCTCAGCCGCCTCGTTTATGGCATGTGGCGGATCGGCGACGATGCCGATACCTCGCCGAAACATGTGCAGGCGAAGATCGAAGCCTGCCTGGCGCAGGGCATCACCACCATGGACCAGGCCGACATCTATGGCGGCTATACGGCGGAAGCGATTTTCGGAGGGGCGTTGAAGGCCTCGCCTTCGCTGCGCGACAAAATCGAGATCGTCACCAAATGCGGCATCGTCGCGCCGGCCGGCCGCCATTCCGCTGTCCGCGGCAAGCACTACGATACCAGTGCTGCCCATATCACCGCGTCGGTCGAGGCCTCGCTGCGCGACATGGCGACGGACCATATCGATTTGCTGCTGATCCACCGGCCCGATCCGTTGATGGATCCGGACGAGACGGGGCCGGCGCTCGATGCGCTGGTTGTATCCGGCAAGGTGCGCGCCGTCGGCGTTTCCAATTTCCGGCCCTGGGATTTCTCGCTGCTGCAATCCTCCATGGAAGCCGAACTCGTCACCAACCAGATCGAGATCAGCCTCGTCGCGGCCAACGCCTTCACCAATGGCGACCTTGCCTATCTGCAGGAACGCGGTATCGCGCCGATGGCCTGGTCGCCGCTCGGCGGCGGATCGCTGTTCAACAACCAGGGCCTGATGTCGGTGCTGGAGCGGATCGGCGCGGAACAGGGCGTCGATGCGACGGCCGTCGCTATCGCCTGGTTGCTGGCCCATCCCGCCAACATCCTGCCGGTTCTCGGCACCAACAATATCGCCCGTATCGCCACGAGCGCGGACGCCGCGAAGGTGACGATCGATCGCCAGACCTGGTTCGAACTCTACACAGCCGCAATCGGAAAGCAGGTGCCATGATGATCACTGCCGACACCGCAAGCATAACCAGCGAACAGATTTTCGTTCCGGATGCATCGACCGCGCGGCATTATCGCAATGCGCTAGGGGCGTTCACGACCGGTGTGACTGTGGTGACGGCAACAACCCCGGATGGCCCGATCGGGATGACGGTCAACAGCTTCACCTCGGTGTCGCTCGATCCGCCGCTGGTCCTCTGGTCGCCGGCCAAGAGCTCGTCACGCCATGCCGCCTTCACGGCGGCAGGCCACTTCGCCATCCATGTGCTGAGCGCCGACCAGGACCTGTTGAGCGCCCGCTTCACGCGCGGCGGTCTCGGGTTCGAGGAGCTTTTCTGGAACCAGAACCACGAAGGCGTGCCGGTCATACCCGGCACGCTGGCTCGCTTCGAATGCGAACTTTCCTCGATGCACGATGCCGGCGATCATACCCTGATCCTCGGCCGCGTGCTGCGCGCAGCCCACCGCGAAGGCGATCCGCTGTGTTTCTCGCGCGGCACTTTCGGCCGTTTCGCGAGCACCACCAGCCAGTAAAGACTAAAATCCGGCACGGGAAATATTGACCCGCAGGCGCGGTTGGGCCAAGTCAGTTTTGCGACAAACCAGCCAGGACCGACAGGGCAATCCATGACAATCATCAGACCGGAGATCAGCGCCCGCGCCGCGGCAGCGCCCCGCAGCGGCATTGGCGAAATCGTCACCTATGCCCGAGGCCGCGAAAACCTGATGCCGCTCTGGATCGGCGAAGGCGATCTGCCGACACCCGATTTCATCACCCGCGCCGCCAGCGAAGCCCTGCTCGCCGGCGAGACCTTCTACACCTGGACGCAGGGCATTCCGGCGCTCCGTGAAGCGATCGTCCGTTATTACCAGCGGCACTACGGGCGGGACCTGTCGGTCGATAACATCTATGTCACCGGCTCAGGCATGCAGTCGATCGTGCTCGCCATCCAGACCGTCGCCTCCGCCGGTGACGAGATCGTCTATCTCTCTCCCGCCTGGCCGAATGTCGTCAACGCCATCGGCGTTTCGGAAGCCAAGCCGGTTACCGTCGAACTCGGCTTTACCGACGGTCGCTGGACGCTCGATATCGACCGGCTGAAGGCAGCGATAACCCCGAAGACCAGCGCCCTCTTCATCAACTCGCCCTCCAACCCGACCGGCTGGACCGCGACCCATGACGACCTCAAGGCCGTCCTCGAACTCGCCCGCAAGCACGGCCTGTGGATCGTCGCAGACGAGATCTACGGCCTCTACTATTTCGAAGGCGGCCGCGCGCCGTCTTTCATGGACGTCATGGAGCCGGAAGACCGGATCATCTTCGCCAATTCCTTCTCGAAGAACTGGTGCATGACCGGCTGGCGCGTCGGCTGGATGGTCGCACCGGCGGAAATCGGCCAGACGCTGACCAACCTCATCCAGTATTCGACCTCGGGCGTCGCCCAGTTCATGCAGAAGGGCGCGATTGCCGCCCTCGAACAGGGCGACGACTTCGTCCGCACCAATATCGAACGGGCGCGAAAATCCCGCGACATCCTCTGCGACGCGCTGATTGCCACCAACCGTGTGGAAACGCTGAAGCCGGCCGGCGCACTCTATGCCTTCCTAAAGATCGACGGCGTCACCGACAGCCGCGAGGAAGCCTTCAGGATCGTCGACAAGACCGGCGTCGGATTGGCGCCGGGAACCGCCTTCGGTCCAGGCGGACAAGGCTTCATGCGCGCCTGTTTCCTGCGCGACCCGCTGCAGGTCGAGGATGCCGCGAGCCGGCTCAGCGACTATATCCGCAGCCGCTGATCCACGTTGCAAGCCCGACCAGGCCAGCTCGCATGAACTGGCCTTCGGCCACACACGATCCCCCCGCGCAGTTACCTGCCGTGGCTCTGTCAAAGATCGGAGAGCCCACACGAATGCGGAACCTCGATTGATTTTTTAATGGTGGCTCCGCATTCGCGTGGCCTTCGGCGTCTTGTCGAGGCTTCCGGCCTCTACAGGTGATCATCTCGCCTCGCTGCGTGGCTGTGTTCACGGTTTCCTTTCGGGAAACCTTGCCACTTGCACGGCTCAACCGAACCGGACATGGCTGTCCGGGGGAGGCTTGATAGGAATGGTCGTCTTCCAACTAGCACTCCATGGCTTTCACCTCTTCCACCATTCCCGCACGTTACGGTTCCGATGAAAGCGCCGGCCCCCGCCTGCCCGCGAACGTCTCGCGAAACACTCCGGCGACGGAAGCGGGGGGATTGTAGGCACGGGTTTCGGGGACGGGGAAATCACAGCGGGATTTTTTTCGGGCGTGCCGTGTGATGCCCGCCCGATCCCTCGCCCGTATGCAATCCGGAAATCCCGTTTCAGTCCGCAAACCCATCCGGCGCGACTGCCGCCGGACGTCCGCCCGCAATGATCTCGCGTTTGCCGACATGGTTGGCGGGGCCTACCAGGCCTTCCTGCTCCATACGCTCCACCAAAGAGGCGGCGCGGTTGTAACCGACCGAGAGGCGGCGCTGGATATAGGAGGTCGAGCACTTGCGGTCCTTCATGACCACTTTGACGGCCTTGTCGTAAAGTTCGTCGCTGTCGTCTCCGCCCATCGCGCTCTTGTCGAACACGGCTTCCTGGCTCGATACGTCCTCGTCTTCCTCGTCGTCTTCATCCTCGGTGACCGTGCCGAGATAATCCGGCCGGCCTTGCGTCTTCAGGTGGCGGACCACCAGTTCGACTTCGGCGTCCGAAACAAACGGGCCGTGGACGCGGGAAATCCGCCCGCCGCCGGCCATATGCAGCATGTCGCCCTGGCCGAGCAGGTGCTCTGCACCCTGTTCGCCGAGAATGGTGCGGCTGTCGATCTTCGATGTCACTTGGAAGGAGATGCGGGTCGGAAAATTCGCCTTGATCGTGCCGGTGATGACGTCGACGGACGGGCGCTGGGTCGCCATGATCACATGGATGCCGGCGGCGCGCGCCATCTGCGCCAGGCGCTGCACGGCGCCTTCGATATCCTTGCCGGCGACCATCATCAGGTCGGCCATTTCGTCGATGATGACGACGATATAAGGCATCGGCGAGAGATCCATCTCCTGCTCTTCGTAGAGGATTTCGCCCGTCTGCCGGTCGAAGCCCGCCTGGACGCTGACGGTGATGACCTCGCCCTTTTCGCGGGCACCCGCGGCGCGCTGATTGTAGCCGTCGATATTGCGCACGCCGAGGCGCGACATCTTCTTGTAGCGATCCTCCATCTCGCGGACCGCCCATTTCAGCGCCAGGACGGCCTTCTTGGGATCGGTCACGACCGGCGTCAGCAGGTGCGGAATGCCGTCATAGACGGAAAGCTCCAGCATCTTCGGATCGATCATGATCAGCCGGCATTCCTCCGGCCGCAGCCGGTAGAGAAGCGACAGGATCATCGTGTTGATAGCGACCGACTTGCCCGAACCGGTCGTGCCGGCGACGAGCAGATGCGGCATCTTGGCGAGCTCGGCGATAACCGGTTCGCCGCCGATCGTCTTGCCGAGGCAAAGCGCCAGCCGGTGCTTGGTCTCCCAATAGTCCTCGCACTCGATCAGTTCGCGGAAATACACCGTCTCGCGCGTCGCGTTCGGCAGTTCGATGCCGATGACGTTGCGGCCGGGCACCACGGCAACGCGGGCCGACAGAGCCGACATCGACCGGGCGATATCGTCCGCAAGGCCGATGACCCGCGAGGATTTGACGCCCGGCGCCGGCTCGAATTCATAAAGCGTCACGACCGGGCCCGGCCGCACATCGATGATCTCGCCGCGGATGCCGAAATCCTCGAGAATGCTCTCGAGCAGGCCGGCGCTCTGCTGCAGGGCATCCGGCTGCATCGCCTGGCCACGCTCGCCCTGCGGCTCCTGGAGCAGCGAGATCGGCGGAAATTCGTATTCCGCCTCTGCCGGCCGGACGGTTCGCGGACGAAGTATTTCGGGTTGAGCGACGATCGGGGCGGCCGTGACCGGGGCGGGTGCGGGGGCCGTCACCGGCGCCTGTGCGATAGGGGCCGGCGCCGGTTCGATGATCGGTGCCCTGGCCTTCACCACACGCTGCGGAGCGGCCCGGACAGGTGCAACGGGCTCCGGCGCCTTCACCGGCTCCGGCCTCGGAGACGGCGCAACGACAACGGTTCTGGCCGCGCTCCTGCGCGGGACTTCACGATAAAGCGCCGTCACCGGTTCGCCCGGCTGCACCACGGCAGCCGCGATTGGCGGTTCGGCGGGCTGAACGCCGGTTTCCACAACGACCGGACCCTCCAGTTCGAAGGGCATGGCGTCCCAGAAGGCGAAATCGGAGATCGCGATATCCTGGCGCGGCACCGCGATTGGCGCTGCCTCCTCAAGCCGCTCGGGCTGTGCGACGGCAGGCGCTTCCGGCACATGGTAACGCATCGTCGCCGCGAGCTGCTGCAGGCCCGCGATCTGTTCGATCGGGGCGGGGAGCGCCTCGCCGGCGACCTGCGAATCATCCGCGGCCGGGGTCAGGAACGCTTCGGACGGGATGATTTCGATCTGCTCGGCAACCGGCGCCTCGCCCTGCTCCGCAGGAGCCTGCCCGGAATTCGCCTTGCGGGCCAGAGCGCTTTCGGGCGTGCGGGTGAACCGCACGTTCGGGGCCAGCCGGAACGCTGCCTGCCATGGCGCCTGCTCGATCGCCGACTGGTTGAGATCAGCCAGATTCTGGCGGCGAAGACCCGGCTGCGCCGGGTCGACAGCGTCGTCTTCGGCGTTGGAAAGGTCAGAACTCTGAGGATGATTATTGCGTGAGAACTGCATGACAACCAGACGAGATACGGGAAGGGCACATTCTCATAGGAAGTAGAAAATAAAGGTTAACTGGTCCTTTCCAAGCGGCGAATGATGTCATGAAATCGGTCGGAGTGCCGGTTGCCCTTGCCAAGATTGTTGCACTGCGTCATCACTATAAGAATGCCGGCACCCGATCTCACCATTCTGGTCATCGATGAAAATGCCATCCGCGCTTCCATCATCGAGGAAGGGCTGCGGGAGGCTGGGCATAGCAAAGTCACCGTCATCCACGAGGTTCAGGGCGTCGCGCGCATCATCGAAACGTTGAAGCCGGACGTTATCGTCATCGATATCGAGAACCCCAACCGCGACATGATGGAGCATCTGTTCCAACTGACCCGCACCGTCAGCCGGCCGATCGCCATGTTCGTCGACCGTTCCGATACGGCCCTGATCGAAGCGGCAATGGATGCGGGCGTCTCTGCCTATGTGGTCGACGGGCTGAAGAAGGAGCGTGTCAAGGCGATCCTCGACATGGCGGTCAGCCGCTTCAACGCCTTCAGCCGGCTTCAGCGGGAGCTCGCCGAGGCAAAATCGGCGCTCGAGGAGCGCAAGGTGATCGAGCGGGCCAAGGGCATTCTGATGAAGATGCGCGGCCTGTCGGAAGAAGACGCGTTTGCGCTGCTGCGCCAGACAGCGATGAACGAAAAGAAGAAGATGTCGGACATCGCGCAAAGCGTGGTCACGGCAGCGGGCCTGTTGATGTGATGGTTCCGAGCACCGAAATGTCCGGGAGAAAGCCGGAGTGAACATGATGATGAATACCGACCGATCCGGAAGCAACCTCTCCGCGCCCACCCGTTCGAACGGCGAGGGGCCGAAGGTCCTGCGCGCCGGATTCATCCCGCTGGTCGACGCTTCCGTGCTGATCGCTGCCGCCGAATTCGGCTTTGCCGCAAAGGAGGGGCTGACCCTCGATCTGGTCAAGGACGTGTCCTGGGCCAATGTCCGCGACCGCCTCGCCTTCCGCCAGTTTGACATCGCCCACATGCTGTCGCCGATGCCGGTCGCCTCCATGCTGGGGCTCGGCTCCAACCCCTCGCCCACCATCACGCCGTTTTCGCTCGGACGCGGCGGCAATGCGATCACGCTTTCGACGCGGCTTTTCGAGCGCATGCGCGAGGTCGGCGGGATATCGGAAACAGCAGGCGCCCTGGAGAACGCAAAGGCGCTCGCCAGCGTGCTCGAAGCGATGAGGGAACGCGGCGAAGCACTGCCGATGTTCGGCGTGACCTATCCCTTCTCCTCCCATAATTACGAATTCCGCTACTGGCTTGCCGCCGGCGGAATAGACCCGGACAGGGATGTGAAACTCGTCGTCGTGCCCCCGCCGATGACCTCCGATGCACTGGCAGCCGGCGCCATCGACGGCTTCTGTGTCGGCGCGCCGTGGAACATGATCGCATCCGAACGCGGGGTCGGCCGGATTGTCGCCGCCAAGCAGGATATCTGGCCCTCGGCACCGGAAAAAGTGATCGCCATGCGGCCAGAATGGGCCGAAAGCCATCCCGAAACCGTCTCCCGTCTCATCGTCGCGCTCGATGCCGCGGCCCGCTGGTGCGACAGGGCCGAAAACCATGATACGCTCGCCGAAGTGCTTGCGGCCCCCCGTTTCATCGCCGCGCCGGTCGATATCATCCGCCACGTGCTCTCGGGTGCGTTCAACCTGGATGCCAAGGGCAACCGCCGCGTCATCACCGACTATTTCACCTTCCACCGCGGATTTGCCAACTATCCGCGGCCGAGCCATGCACTGTGGCTCTACAGCCAGATGATCCGCTGGGGTCAGATCGAATTCAGCGAACAAGGCCTACGGGCAGCGGCGGCTGCCTATCGCCCCGATCTCTACCGGACAGCCCTTGGCATCGGCCCGACTGAACCGGACGTCGGCATCGAAGGAGACCGAAGCGGTGACCGCTTCATGGACGGCCATGTGTTCGACCCCTCGAACATGATGGATTACGTCCGAGATTTCGCCGTCCGAAGCTCTCTCCCTGCCCATCCGGACCGTCAGGACGTCTGAAATTCCGGCAAGCGCTGCACAGCATTTGGCGCCCTCAGTTTGGCAATCGCACAAAAATATTGCAGCGCGATAAGCTGCCGACAATTTAAGCCAAAACTTTCACAACCAAAATTTTGTTGTTTTTCAGCGACCTAGCAAGGCGCTCGAAAACTGGCACGGCCTTTGCTTATTAGAAATTGCTCCGGTCAATGGCGACTGGAGCAGTTAGGCGCGTGATAAGCGCTTTCAAAGACATCGACGTCGCAAGGTTTTTGCTGCCCGGAACTCCTCCCAGTTCCCAGGCGCGATCTCCAAGCGGCGTTTTTTTGTGCCTAATTCCTAAGAACCAGCAGAGGGAACCTGCGCATGACCAAGATTTTGATGAGCGGCATCACCCGTCGCAGCCTGATCAAGACGACAGCTACCGCCGCCCTCATCGGCGCCGTCAAGACCGCATTCCCGTCCGGCGCCTTCGCAGCCGGGGCCGGCCCGGAGGTGAAGGGCATCAAGCTCGGCTACATCGCGCTCACCGACGCCGCCCCGCTGGTCATCGCCAAGGAGAAGGGTTTCTTCGACAAGCACGGCCTTCCCGAAGTCGATGTCGCCAAGCAGGCGTCCTGGGGTGCGACCCGCGACAACCTCGTTCTCGGCGGCGCCGCGAACGGCATCGACGGCGCCCATATCCTCTCGCCGCTCCCCTACCTGATGCACACCGGCAAGGTGACCCAGAACAACAAGCCAGTGCCGATGGCGATCCTCGCCCGCCTCAACCTCGATAGTCAGGGCATTTCGGTCGCCAAGGAATATGCCGAGACCGGCGTGCAGCTCGATGCCTCCAAGCTGAAGGCGGCGTTTGAGAAGAAGAAGGCCGAAGGCAAGGAAATCAAGGCCGCCATGACCTTCCCGGGCGGCACGCACGACCTCTGGATCCGCTACTGGCTGGCCGCCGGCGGTATCGACCCCAACAAGGACGTCTCGACCATCGTCGTGCCGCCGCCGCAGATGGTGGCGAACATGAAGGTCGGCAACATGGACGTCTTCTGTGTCGGCGAACCCTGGAACGAGCAGCTCGTCAACCAGGGCATCGGCTTCACGGCGGCCACCACCGGCGAACTCTGGAAGGGCCATCCCGAAAAGGCGCTCGGCGTGCGCGCCGACTGGATCGAGAAGAACCCGAACGCCGCCAAGGCCCTGCTGATGGCTGTCATGGAAGCCCAGCAATGGTGCGAAAGCATGGACAACAAGGCGGAGATGGCCGAAATCCTCGGGCGCCGTCAGTGGTTCAACGTGCCGCCGAAGGACGTCCTCGGTCGCCTGAAGGGCGACATCAACTACGGCAACGGCCGTGTCGCCAATGGCACCGACCTTTACATGAAGTTCTGGAAGGACGGCGCGTCCTACCCGTTCAAGAGCCACGACAGCTGGTTCATGGCCGAGAACATCCGCTGGGGTAACCTTCCCGCCAACACCGACATCAAGGCGCTGGTCAACCAGGTGAACCGCGAGGACATCTGGCGCGCCGCCGCCAAGGATCTCGGGGTCGCGGCAGCCGACATCCCGGCCTCTTCTTCGCGCGGCAAGGAGACCTTCTTCGACGGCAAGGTCTTCGATCCGGAAAACCCCTCGGCCTATCTCGACAGCCTTTCGATCAAGGCGGCGTCCTGATTTCCCCAACTCCGGCGCGTGGACGCACGCGCCGGCCTTTTCCCTTTCTAAGGAGCGCGCAGATGTCCGCCCTGGCAAAAAAAGAAAATGTTTCCGCAGTCGCTACCGCAAAGCCGGCAGCAAATATCGTCCCCTTTTCCGGCAAGCCCGTATCGAGGATCGATTTCAGGCAGATCGGCATGACGACGCTGCGCAACGTCGTGCCGCCGGTTATCGTGCTGGCGCTGATCCTGCTCGTCTGGCAGGTCCTCTGTTCGGCGCCGAATGCCTCGCTCCCCTCGCCGCACGTGGTCTGGACGGAAGCCTATGACCTGATCGCCTATCCGTTCTTCGTCTACGGCTCGCAGGATATCGGGCTCGGCTGGCGGGTACTGGTCTCGCTGCAGCGCGTCGCCTACGGGTTTGGCCTCGCCGCCGTGACCGGCGTCATCGTCGGTGCGATCATCGGACAATCGATCTGGGCGATGCGTGGTCTCGACCCGATCTTCCAGGTGCTGCGCACCGTGCCGCCGCTCGCCTGGCTGCCGCTGTCGCTCGCAGCCTTCCAGGATTCGAGCCCGTCTGCGATCTTCGTGATCTTCATCACATCGATCTGGCCTGTGATCATCAACACCGCCGTCGGGGTGCGCAACATCCCGCAGGACTACCGCAACGTCGCGCAGGTGCTGCGGCTGAACCAGATCGAATTCTTCTTCAAGATCATGCTGCCGTCGGCCGCCCCCTACATCTTCACGGGCCTCAGGATCGGCGTCGGTCTCTCCTGGCTGGCGATCGTCGCCGCCGAAATGCTGACCGGCGGCGTCGGTATCGGCTTCTTCATCTGGGATGCGTGGAACTCGTCGCGTCTGCCCGACATCATCGTCGCGCTCGCTTATATCGGCATTGTCGGCTTCGCCCTCGACAAGCTGGTTTCCGCGCTCGGCAAGATCATCACCCGCGGCGCTTCGGCAAACTGAGGAGCGGACCATGAACGCCTACCTGAAGCTCGATCATATCGACAAACATTTCGACCGCGGCGGCAATCGCGCCGAGGTTCTGAAGGACATCAACCTGACGATCTCCAAGGGGGAGTTCGTCTCGATCATCGGCCATTCCGGCTGCGGCAAGTCCACGCTGCTCAACCTCATTGCCGGGCTGACGCCCGTCTCGGCGGGCGCTGTGCTGCTCGAAAACCGCGAGGTCAACGCACCGGGTCCGGAACGCGCCGTCGTTTTCCAGAACCATTCGCTGCTGCCCTGGCTGACGGTCTACGAAAACGTCAATCTCGCCGTCTCAAAAGTCTTCGGCCGCACCAAGACCAAGGCGCAGCGGCATGACTGGGTCATGGAGAACCTGGACCTCGTGCAGATGGCTCACGCCAAGGACAAGCGCCCGGCGGAAATATCCGGCGGCATGAAGCAGCGCGTCGGCATTGCCCGGGCGCTGTCCATGGAACCGAAGATCCTGCTGCTCGACGAGCCCTTCGGCGCCCTCGACGCCCTGACGCGCGCCCATCTGCAGGACGCGGTCATGGAGATCCACAGCCGTCTCGGCAACACCATGGTGATGATCACCCACGATGTCGATGAAGCCGTACTGCTTTCCCACCGCATCGTGATGATGACGAACGGCCCCGCCGCCCATATCGGCGAAGTGCTCGACGTGCCGATCGCACGCCCGCGCAACCGCATCGAGCTGGCTTCCGACCGCACGTATCTCAAGTGCCGCGAGGCAGTCCTGAAATTCCTCTACGAACGCCACCGCTTCGTCGAAGCCGCGGAGTAAGAACAATGACAGAAAAACTCATCATCATCGGCAATGGCATGGCGCCGGGGCGCATGCTGGAGCATCTCTTCGAACAGGCGCCCGGCCGCTACGAAGTCACGATCTTCAACGCCGAACCGCGCGTCAACTACGACCGCATCATGCTCTCCCCGGTGCTTTCCGGCGAAAAGAGCTTCGAGCAGATCGTCATCCATGGCGACGGCTGGTACATCGACCACGGCATCACGCTCTACAAGGGCCACAAGATCGTCGCGATCGACCGGGCGGCGAAGACCGTTACCTCCGATCACGGCGTCACCGAAAGCTACGACAAGCTGGTGATCGCCACCGGCTCGGTGCCGTTCATCATCCCCGTACCGGGCAAGGACCTGCCGGGCGTCATCACCTATCGCGACCTCGACGACGTCCAGGCCATGCTTCTCGCCGCCCAGTCGCGCGAAAAGGCGATCGTCATCGGCGGCGGCCTGCTCGGTCTCGAAGCAGCCGCCGGCCTCGCCCAGCGTGGGATGGACGTGACCGTGCTGCACGTGATGCCGACGCTGATGGAGCGCCAGCTCGATCCGGCCGCCGGTTACCTGCTGCAGAAGGCCGTCGAAGAACGCGGCATCAAGGTGATCTGCAAGGCCAATACCAAACAGATCATCGGCAATGGCAAGGTCGAGGGTGTAGAACTCGACAACGGCACGATCATTCCGGCGACGCTGGTGGTCATGGCCGTCGGCATCCGCCCGAGCGCCGGCCTCGCCAAGGAAGCAGGCCTCGCGGTCAATCGCGGCATCGTCGTCGATGCGGGAATGCAGACGTCTGACGGCGACATCTATTCCATCGGCGAATGCGCCGAAGTGGGCGGCATGGTCTACGGCCTCGTCGCACCGCTTTACGAGATGGCCCGCATTGCGGCGTCACATCTGGCAGGCGACACAAAGCCGGCCTTCGTGCATTCCGACACGCCGACAAAGCTTAAGGTCACCGGCATCGACCTCTATTCGCTCGGCGACTTCGCCGATGGCGACGACCGCCAGGAAATCGTGCTGCGCGATGCCACCGCCGGCATCTATAAGCGCCTCGTTCTGAAGGACAACCGCATCATCGGCACGGTCCTTTACGGCGAGACCTCCGATGGCGCCTGGTTCAACGACCTGAAGAAGAAGGCGACCGATATCTCGGAGATGCGCGACACGCTGATCTTCGGCCAGGCCTACCAGGGAGGGTCCCCGCTGGACCCTATGGCGGCCGTTGCAGCCTTGCCGGATGATGCGGAAATCTGCGGCTGCAACGGCGTCTGCAAGGGCAAGATCACCTCGACGATCACCGCCAAGGGCCTGACATCGCTCGACGACGTGCGTGCCCACACAAAGGCTTCCGCCTCCTGCGGCACCTGCACCGGCCTTGTCGAACAGCTGATGGCAATCACGCTTGGCGATGCCTACAATCCGAAGGCAGTGCAGCCGATGTGCACCTGCACCGAACTCGGCCATGACGACGTCCGCCGCCTGATCAAGGCAAAGGGCCTGAAGACCATCCCTGCGGTCATGCAGGAACTGGAATGGAAGACCTCCTGCGGCTGCGCCAAATGCCGCCCGGCGCTCAACTACTACCTCGTCTGCGACTGGCCGGATGAATATGCCGACGACTACCAGTCGCGCTACATCAACGAACGCGTCCATGCCAACATCCAGAAGGACGGCACCTATTCCGTCGTGCCGCGGATGTGGGGCGGCGTCACCAATTCGCAGGAATTGAGGGCGATCGCCGACGTCGTCGACAAGTTCGAAATCCCGATGGTGAAGGTCACCGGCGGCCAGCGCATCGACCTTCTCGGCATCGAGAAGGAAGACCTGCCCGCCGTCTGGGCCGATCTCGGCAAGGCCGGCTTCGTCTCCGGCCAGGCCTATGCCAAGGGCCTGCGCACGGTAAAAACCTGCGTCGGCTCCGATTGGTGCCGCTTCGGCACGCAGGATTCGACCGGCCTCGGCATCCGCATCGAGAAATTCATGTGGGGCTCCTGGACACCGGCCAAGCTGAAGCTGGCCGTCTCGGGGTGTCCGCGCAACTGTGCTGAAGCGACCTGCAAGGACATCGGCGTCATCTGCGTGGACTCGGGCTTCGAGATCCATTTCGCCGGCGCCGCGGGCCTCGACATCAAGGGCACCGAAGTGCTCGGACTGGTGAAGACCGAGGACGAGGCGCTCGAATACATCGTCGCACTGACGCAGATGTACCGCGAACAGGGTCGCTACTTGGAGCGCATCTACAAGTGGGCGAAGCGCATCGGCCTCGACGAGATCCGCCGGCAGATCATGACCGATACGGAGAAGCGCGAGGCCTACTACGAGCGTTTCGTCTTCTCCCAGAAGTTCGCCCAGGTCGACCCGTGGTCGGAGCGTGTCTCCGGCAAGGACAAACACGAGTTCCGGCCGATGGCGACGGTCGGCTACCCGCATGCAGCCGAGTGAGGAGATGAGCATGAACTGGATCGCGATCGGCAAGCTGACCGACATTCCGCTCCGTGGCGCGCGCTGCGTGAAGACGCCCCAAGGCAAGATCGGCGTGTTCCGCACCGCCGAAAACCAGGTCTTCGCCATCGAAGATCATTGCCCTCACAAGGGTGGACCGCTCAGCCAGGGCATCGTGCACGGCACCTCGGTGACGTGTCCGCTGCACAACTGGGTGATTTCGCTCGAAACCGGCAAGGCGCTCGGCGCCGACGAAGGCTCGGTCCGGACCATCCGGCTCGAACTGCGCGGCGAAGACATCTTCATGGCACTCGAAGAACAGTTGGCCGCAGCCGAATAATCGGCGCGGCCCTTACCGACGATCTACTCTAGGGAGACAAGAAAAAATGTCCTATGTGCATCCCACTGAATTCGTGACGAAGATGATCGATGCCGGCGAGGCAAAGGTCTTGATGTCCACGCGCGACACCCTGATCCGGGCTTTCATGGCGGGCGCCATTCTTGCGCTTTCCGCCGCCTTCGCCGTCACCATCACGGTGCAGACCGGCAACGCTCTCGCCGGTGGCATCCTCTTTCCGGTCGGCTTCTGCCTTCTCTACCTCATGGGCTTCGATCTCCTGACGGGCGTCTTCACGCTTACACCGCTCGCCCTGATCGACAAGCGGCCGGGTGTGACCGCCGGCGGCGTGATGCGCAACTGGACGCTCGTCTTCGTCGGCAATTTCGCCGGCGCCTTCCTTGTTGCGGTGATGATGGCGATCATCTTCACCTTCGGCTTCAGCGAGGCACCAAACGAAGTCGGCCAGAGGATCGGTCATATTGGCGAAGGCCGCACCCTCGGTTATGCGGCGCACGGCGCGGCAGGCATGCTGACGCTCTTCGTCCGCGGCGTTCTCTGCAACTGGATGGTTTCGACCGGCGTCGTCGCCGCGATGATGTCGACCTCCGTGTCCGGCAAGGTCATCGGCATGTGGATGCCGATCATGCTGTTCTTCTACATGGGCTTCGAACATTCCATCGTGAACATGTTCCTGTTCCCTTCCGGCCTGCTGCTGGGCGGCAAGTTCTCGATCATGGATTACCTGATCTGGAACGAAATCCCGACCGTCATCGGCAATCTTGTCGGCGGCCTCACCTTCGTCGGCCTCACCCTCTATTCGACCCATGGCCGCAAGAAGAGCAAACAGAGCGTCCCGGCCAGCCATATCGGCAATCCAGCCGGCGTTCCGGCGGAGTGAACCGATGGGGGCGGGTCTTCTGGAAACGGAAATGCAGGCGGGTGGAAACACCACCAGGACGACCTGCCCCTATTGCGGCGTCGGCTGCGGCGTCATCGCCACAGTGGCGGACTCCGGCGCCGTAACGGTCAAAGGCGATCCCGAGCATCCGGCCAATTTCGGCCGGCTCTGTTCCAAGGGATCGGCACTGGCAGAAACCGTGGATCTCGACGGCCGGGTACTCGTCCCCGAGATCCTCGGCCGGCAGACGGACTGGAACGAGGCGCTCGATCTCGTCGCCGAAGAATTCTCGAAAACCATCGCCGAACACGGACCGGATTCCGTTGCCTTCTACGTTTCCGGCCAGTTGCTGACCGAAGACTACTACGTCGCCAACAAGCTGATGAAGGGCTTTATCGGCTCGGCAAATATCGATACCAATTCCAGGCTTTGCATGTCTTCGTCCGTCGCCGGCCACCGCCGCGCTTTCGGATCCGATACCGTTCCCGGCACCTACGAAGATATCGAACTCGCCGATCTGGTCATCCTCACCGGCTCCAACCTCGCTTGGTGTCACCCGGTGATCTATCAGCGGCTCGCTGCAGCCAAGACCGCGCGGCCGGGCATGAAGATCGTCGTCATCGATCCGCGCCGGACGATGACCTGCGATATCGCCGACCTGCATCTGGGCATCCGGCCGGATGGCGACGTGGCGCTGTTCATGGGCCTGCTCGCCCACCTCGCGCAAAGCCCGGCAATCGACCAGAACTATATCGCCGCACATACGCAAGGGTTCGGCGAAGCCTTTGCCGCCGCTTCCGCGCTTTCCTTTATCGAACTGATGGAGCGGACGGGCCTGCCGGCGATGCAGCTTCGCGAGTTCTTTCACCTGTTCGAGACGACGGAAAAGGTCGTCACCTGCTACAGCCAGGGCGTCAACCAATCGGCGTCGGGTACGGACAAGGTCAACGCGATCATCAACTGCCATCTGGCGACCGGCCGCATCGGCCGGCCGGGCACCGGTCCCTTTTCGCTGACCGGCCAGCCGAATGCCATGGGTGGCCGCGAAGTCGGCGGTCTCGCCAACATGCTCGCCGCCCATATGGCGATCGAAAGCGCGGACGATCGCGACCGCGTGCAGCGTTTCTGGGCGTCGCCGCGGATCGCCGAAAAGCCGGGCCTGAAGGCCGTGGACATGTTCCGCGCCGTCGCCGACGGACGGATCAAGGCACTGTGGATCATGGCCACCAATCCGGTCGTTTCGATGCCGGATGCCGATGCGGTCGAGGCTGCCATCAAAGCCTGTCCTTTCGTGGTGGTCTCCGACATTCTTCGGGACACCGATACGGCCCGCCACGCGCATGTCCTGCTGCCCTCTGTCGGCTGGGGTGAGAAGGACGGCACCGTCACCAATTCGGAACGCCGCATCTCCCGCCAGCGCTGGTTTCTGTCCGCACCCGGTGAAGCCAAGGCCGATTGGTGGCAGATGGCGGAGGTCGGCCGGCGCATGGATTTTGACGGCTTCGATTATCGATCTGCGGCTGAGATCTTCGCCGAACATGCCGCACTTTCGGCCTTCGAGAATGAGGGCTGCCGGGATTTCGATATCGGAGCGTGTGTCGAAATCGGCAAAGAGGGATACGATGCACTCGCGCCCTTTCAGTGGCCTGCTCCGCTGGCCCTCGGGGGTAGCGACAAGCGCTTCTTTGCCGATGGCGGCTTCTACCACCCCGATCGCAAGGCGCGTTTCATCGCCGTCCAGGCACCGGCCACCGACCGCACCAATGAACAATATCCGCTTACATTGAACACCGGCCGCATCCGCGACCATTGGCACACGATGACGCGAACGGCGAAAAGTGCGCGGCTTTCCGGCCATATCGCCGAGCCCTTTGCGGAACTCCATCCGCGCGATGCGATGGAACTCGGCATTCGCGGCGCCGGCCTGGTTGAACTCGAAAGCCCGCACGGCAAGGCAATCGTCCGGGCGCTGGTCACCGAACGCCAGGCCCGTGGAAACGTCTTCGTGCCGATGCACTGGAACGACCAGTTCGCCGCAAAGGCGCGCATCGATACGCTGGTCGCACCCGTCACAGACCCGTTTTCAGGTCAACCGGCCTCGAAGAACATAGCGATCGCCGCCAGACCGTTCGCCGCTTGCTTCTATGGCTTTGCCGTTTCCGCCTTAAAGCCTTTGAACCCACAGGCGGACTACTGGGCGCTCGCAAAGGCCGACGGCGGCTGGCGGATCGAGCTCGCGTTCGCGGACCCGGTCGAGGACTGGGTGGCGTGGTGCCGGGGAGCATTCGGCATTCCGGCCGAGATCGAGCCGCTCGGTTATGCCGACCATCAATCCGGCGATCTGCGCCTCGCCTTTTTCGACGGCGGAAAGCTGCTCGCAGCTCTTTTCCTGGCGAACGAGCCGGTCGCCGTCGCGCGCAACTGGGCAATCGGCCAACTTGCCGCCGAACATACCGACCTGCGCAAGCGCTTTGCGATCGTTGCCGGACGGCCCGGAGCCGACCAGCCGGATCCCGGCGCCACCGTCTGCTCCTGCTTTTCGGTCGGCGTCAACCGGATCATCGGCGCGGTCCGGACCGGCTGCCACAGCGTCGAGGCCGTCGGAAAAGCAACCAATGCCGGCACCAATTGCGGCTCCTGCCGCGCTGAAATCAGGGGGATCATCGATGGATGTCTTGCAGCAGCTGCGGAATGAAGCATCTCCTGATCGCGGCGCCCGCATGGCGCCGCTTGCGAAGCTCCCGGTCTTCTGGGCGCTCGAAGGCAGGCCGGTCATCGTTGCCGGCGGGTCGGATGCGGCCGCCTGGAAAGCCGAGCTGCTTGCCGCCTGCGGCGCCGATGTGCATGTCTATGCGGAGACGCTTTCCGAGACATTCGAAAAGCTGATCGAACGCGGGGCGGAACATCCTCAGGGTCGCTTTATTCATCATCCGAAGGTGTGGGATGCTTCGATTTTCGAGGCCGCAGCGATCGCGATTGCGGATTGCGACGACGAGGACGAGGCTCAGGCGTTTTTCGACGCTGCCCGCGCGGCCGGCGTGCCGGTCAATGTCATCGACAAACCCTCCTTCTGCCAGTTCCAGTTCGGTTCGATCGTCAACCGCTCGCCGGTCGTGGTGTCCATTTCAACCGATGGCGCGGCGCCGATCCTGGCGCAGGCGATCCGCCGTCGTATCGAAACCCTGCTGCCGGCCTCGTTGAAAACTTGGGCGGAACTCGCCCAGTCGCTCAGGGAAAAGATCAACGACCGCCTGGCGCCCGGCCCGCAGCGAAGAGCCTTCTGGGAACGTTTCGTGGACCGCGCTTTCGGCAGCGAACCGGGCTCGGGCAGCGAAGCCGCAATCCTCGCCGATGCCGGCCGCGTCGCATCCTCGGCCCAGAAGGGCCGTGTCACCCTTGTCGGCGCGGGCCCCGGCGATGCCGAACTTCTGACGCTGAAGGCGGTGCGTGCCCTGCAGGCGGCCGACGTCATCCTGTTCGACGATCTCGTCTCCGACGAGGTGCTGGAACTCGCGCGCCGCGAGGCGAAACGGATGCTGGTGGGAAAACGCGGTGGCCGGGTAAGCTGCCGCCAGGAAGACATCAACGACATGTTGGTGAAGTTCGCCAAGGCGGGCAAGCGCGTCGTCCGCCTGAAATCCGGTGATCCGATGGTCTTTGGCCGTGCCGGCGAAGAGATCGCCTGCTTGGAGCGAGAAGGCATCCCCGTCGACGTCGTGCCGGGCATCACTTCGGCGAGCGCCATGGCCTCGCGGCTCGGCGTGTCGCTGACCCATCGCGACCATGCGCAGGGCGTTCGTTTCGTCACCGGCCATTCGCGAAAAGGCGTGCTGCCGGACAATCTGGACTGGAAAAGCCTCGCCGACCCGCGAACCACGACCATCTATTACATGGCGGGACGCACGGCGGGCGAGATCGTGAGCAAGCTGACGGACGCCGGCATGACGCACGACATGCCGGTCGTGATCGTCAGCGCCGTGACCCGGCCGAACGAGCGGCGCTGGGCCGGGCGACTGAGCGACATGGCTGCGGCCATGGCAGAAATCGGTATCGATGAACCCGTGCTGATCGGCGTCGGCCACGTATTTCGCAAGGTCGATTTCGCCGACTGCACGCAGTGGAACGACCAGGCCGCGGCAAGCGCCTGACGAAAAAGGGGCGGTGTAAAAAACCGCCCCTTTAATCACAGGTCAGCTGGATCACAGGTCAGCGTGGCGCCGAGGCCGAACCTTCCTTGTAATATGAGACGTAGCTGCTGTGCAGCCGCTCCGGCGAGCCCGGATCGGCATAGCGGTGCAACTCCGACATCTCCGTCTTGTTGAGGATCACGCCCACCGTTTTCGAGGCGATCTGCGGTTCGGACCGGATGATGGACTGCACCGCCTTCGCAGGGGTGACACCCCATTCGGTGACGAAGACGAAACCGTCGACATAGGGCTCGAAGGCCTTTGCATCGATCACCGGCAGGAGCGGCGCCAGATCGACGACGATGACGTCGAACGTATCCTTGATGCTTTCGAGGAAATGGCTCATGCCGGAAGAAGCGAGAAGTTCGCTCGTATGGGCGAGCTGCTTGCTGCGCGTCGTCATCGGCAGGATCGTCAGGCGCGACCGGCGGTCGACACGTGCCGCATTGGTCCATGGCGTCTGCTGGAGCACCACTTCGACCAGTCCGACTTCCGGCTCCGAGGCCAGCATGCGGCTGAGACCCGGATTGCGCAGGTCGGCGTCGATCACCAGGGTGCGAACGCCCGTCGAGGCAATCAGCCCGGCGAAATTGGCGGCGACCATGGATTTCCCTTCGCCCGGCAGGCAGGAGACCACGCCGATCACCCGGCACTTCCGCTCCTGCAGCATGATATCGCAAGCGAGCTTGGCATTGCGCAGCGTCTCGGCGAACTGAGACCGCGGCGCCTCGACCGCGACCCGCATCAAGCGACGGAACGAGATCGGGTTGCCGGGAGGTGCTCCCGCTGCTTCGGCGTCGGTCGGCGCCGGCGGCGGTGTTTCCTCCGCACTGGCGCCGCTCACTTTCGGCAGGTAGCCGAGGAAGCGAAGGCCCAGTTTCTCCTGCACGTCGTCGCCGGTCCGGAAGAACCGCTCGCGGAATTCCAGGAGCGTTGCCGCGGCTCCGCCGATCAGCAGCCCGAGCACGATGGAGAGCGCCATGGTCAGCGTCTTGCGCGGGCTGGACGGGGCCGTCGGCAGACCGGCATCGGAGATCACGCGCGCCTTGGCGATCGGGAAGGATTGCCGCTGCGTCGCTTCTTCGAAGCGTCCGAGATAGGATTCATAGAGCGTCTTCAGCGCCGCCGCCCTCTGCTCCAGTTCACGGAGCTGGACCATCGAGACATTCGCTTCCGAATTGCGGCCCGCGACCCGGTCGATACTCTCACGCAGCGATTTTTCGCGCGAACTCGCCACTTCGAATACGTTGCGGAAGCTGCCGGTCAATTGCTGCAGCTCGCGGTAAATCTGCTGCGCGAGTTCGCTCTTTTCCGTCTTGAGCGCGACCGCCTGCGGATGGTTGGCGCCGAACTGCTGGATGATGCCCTGCTCGCGGTCGGAAATGTTGATGTAACGCTTGCGGAGGTCCTGAATGACCGTGTTGTCGGTATCGCGAGCCGAAATGACGGCATTCTGAACGGCCGCGTCGGGCCCCTTGTCGATGATCGCCTGATATTGATTATAGCGCGCCGAAGCGGTTGCCGCATCGGCCTGCGCCACGATCAACTGGCTGTTGAGATCCGAAAGCTGCTGTGTCGACAGGAGTTCGCCGCGCGGCGAAACCAGACCGTGCTGGGTCTTGAATTGCTCGACGGCAAGCGAGGCCTGCTGCGAACGGCTGTTGAGATCGTTCAGGCGCTCCTGCAGCCAGAGCGAAGCCCGCTCCGTTGCATCGAAATTGGCATTGAGCTGTTCGGTGAGGTAGGACTCCGCGTAGGTCCGCGTGATCATTGCGGCAAGCTGCGGATCCGGCGAACGAACGGACAGCGCGATCACCGAGCTGCGGCCGACACGTTCCACGGTCAGCGATTGCTGCAGGACGGCCGCCGCCTTTTCGCGCCGGCCCATCCGGATATCTTCCTCGGAAGCCGGCGGACTGCCGGGGGTCAGAAGCGCGACGACGCTGCGGATGGCGCCCTTGGCAAGATCGACCGGCGATTGCGGCGGATTGACCACCGTCTCGTTCTGATCGAGCTTGGCCTTGTCTACCACCCTCACCGCCAATGCCTTGGATTTGAGGATCTCGACTGCGCTCGACATGCGGTTGTCGATCTGTTGGGCCGTCTGGCTGTCCTGCGGGTCGTCAGCATAACGGGAAAGGTTCTCGTCGATGAGGATCTGCGTCAGGGCGGTGTAGATCGGCTGCGCCATCACCAGGTAGAGCCCGGCAAGGGCAACGGTGGCGATGAGGCAGACGACGACGATCCCCGAACGACGGATCGCAGCCGCCCAGAGCTTATCGAGATCGATGAACGTATCGTTATCCCGCGTTTCGCTCGGGAATATCGTTCTCGGTCGGAAGTTTACCTGATCCATAGGGCCCGCTTTCTGGAGCTTTGGGGGACGGATGGCGGATTGCCGCCATCCGTCTCGTATGATTTGAATGCGCGTCAGGCGGCTTTGACCCGCGTTTCGTGCGACATCATCAGTTCCTTGATGGAGGCGTAAATCTCGGCCCCCATATCCTGGCGAAGCATGGCGAAGGCGACATTCGCCTCGATAAAGCCGCGCTTGCTGCCGCAGTCGAATGTGCGTCCCTGATAGGGATGCGCATGGAACGGCTGCACCTGCGCAAGCTTGTGCATGCTGTCCGTCAGCTGAATTTCGTTGCCGGCGCCACGTTCCTGCCGGGCAAGCAATTCGAAGATTTCCGGCTGCAGGATATAACGCCCATTCAGGTAATAATTGGACGGTGCTTCGGCAGGCTTTGGTTTTTCGACCATCTCCGTCACCTCGAAACCATGCGATACGCTGTGGCCGACACCCACGATACCATAGCTCGACGTCTCTTCCGGTGCGCATTCCTCGACCGCAAAGACATTGCCGCCGACTTCTTCATAGAGATCCATCAACCCGGCCATGCAGCCCTGCGGACCGTAGGAAACCATGTCGGGCAGAAGCAGCGCGAAAGGTTCGTTGCCGACCAGTTCGCGGGCGCACCAGACCGCATGGCCAAGCCCGAGCGGCACCTGCTGGCGCGTATAGCTGACGGTGCCGGCGACCGGCAGCATCTTTTCGAGCTGGGTAACCTGGACCGTCTTGCCCGCACGGGTCAGCGTCGCGACGAGTTCCGGCGCGCTGTCGAAATAGTCTTCGATCGCGGTTTTGTTGCGGCTGGTCACGAAAATGATGTGCTCGATTCCCGCCTGCATGGCTTCGTCGACCGCATATTGCACGACGGGCCGATCGACGATCGTCAACATTTCCTTCGGCATGGCCTTGGTGGCCGGCAGGAACCGAGTGCCGTTGCCTGCGACGGGTATCACCGCCTTTCGAACTGGTCTTTTCATGTCCATTCCTTCGTCCTTTCTGAGGGCGCCCCCGCCCTATTGATCGGATTTTCAGTTGACGTCGGCCGTTTCACCAGCCGACGCATGCGAACGGCAATCGGCATGCGCAGAAGTCGGAGCGCACGTGGGTTTTCGATTGCCGTTTTCAGGAAGCCGCCGACGGAACCCTTCTTGATTTCGTCGACGAGCGTGAGAAATGAACCCGCTTCGAGGATGCTGCGGGTGCGCCTGCGCTGGGCAGCCGAGGCCTCCGCATCCAGCTTGTAGCGGGCGAGAAAAGCGCGATCGGAGGCCAGCATCGCATCCAGGTGGCTTTGCTCCAGGACGCGCGAGATCGAGTCCTGGCGCAGGTGGTAGACATATCCGATCTCCGGCGCGATCGCGCATCGCGCACCGCTCGCCAGGGCAGAAGCAAGCAGCAGGTAGTCCTCGCCGATCCGCAGCGCCTCGTCGAAACGCAGCCCGTGCTCGACGAGAAATGCGCGTTCGAAGATCGGTTTCATGTAGCCGAAGTTGAAGGTCGACTGGAAAATCACGTTTGAGCCGATGAAATCGGCAAGCGTCAGCATCGACCGCTGCCTCAGTTCCTCCTTGGAGAACATCGCATGGGGCTCGCCATGGTCAAACGGGATGACGTCGAGATTGTCGACGACGATCTGCGCCTTCGCATCCTCTGCCCGCTCCAGCATAGTCAAAAGCCTGACGGGATAGACCGTGTCGTCGGAATCGAGAATGGCGACCCAACGGCCCTTGGCCGCCGCGAGTCCGGCGTTTCGAGCCGCAGCCGGCCCGCCGTTCACCGCCTGGGCGATCAGCCTGACCCGCTGATCGGAATAACCTTCCGCGATTGCCCGCGTCCCGTCCGTCGAGCAATCGTCGACGACGATCACTTCGATCGTCACGCCGATCTGGGCGAGCGCACTGTCGATCGCGCGCGCAAGCGTCTCCTCGGCATTGTAAGCCGCAATCACAAAGCTCACGTCGGGCTGGAAATCCGGGGCCTGCGTATCCTGCATCGTCATGTGGCTTCGGCGGCTCCGTATTGGCGGATCTCGCGGATGCCGAGCGTGCCCGTGACCGCGCCGGCATGGAGTGCCGCACGAAGAGCGTAACGAGTACGGGTGACCGGCGAGGCAATGGTTGCCGCCGTCACCGCCAGGCAATAACCGAGTTTCAGCGCAGCAAGCGCGGTCTGCTTGATCCGGCCAGGGCCGGAGTTCTTTGTCGCAAGGATGCGCCCATGCGTCTGCCCGGAACGGAACCTGCGCTTGGCGAGCCAGGAGAAGCTGGCCCGCTTTTCGGGAACCAGTTCCTCGACCACCGCATCCGGCGCAAACGCGATCCGGCCGCCGGCATCGGTCAGTGCGGTGAAGAAATGCGTATCCTCGCCGCCGCTCTGGCCGAGCGAGAGTGCAAACCTGCGGCCCGCGACGACCGGCGAGCGCATATGAAGCAGAACATTCGAAGTATAACCGGTCCTGATCTGTCCATCGACCCAGACCGGCATCGTCGAATGGAAGTCGCCCTTGCGCATCCAGTCGGCGCTTTGCGTTCCGTAGACAGCCCGGACCGGCCCAAGAACGGCGTCCGCACCCGTGCTCCTCGCCATCGCCATCAGTCCGGCCAGCCATTCCGGCTCCGCCGTCTCGTCGTCGTCGATAAAGGCAAGGTAGTCCGCATCGCTTTCGGCGAGGCAGGCATTGCGGGCGATCGAGATATTCGACTTCGGGCAATGCACATAGCGGATCGGGAACGGCGAACGCTCCCGCAAACCATCCACCAGCCCGCTTGCGCTCGGGCCCGCATCGTTATCGGCAACGATCAGGCGCAATTCCGCGCCCGCCGGGACGGCAATCCCGAAGAGCGAGATCAGCGTTTCGGCGAGTTCGGGACGTCGGTAGGTGCAGATACCGATATCGATACGGAACGGCCTTTCCTCTGCCGCCATCAAGCGATCCTCCGTGGGCGGATGCCGATCAGTTCCAGCCAGAAGCCGGCCGACCAGGCGAAATGCATGATCATCGCGGAGAGCGAGGCGAGCGGCCCGTAAGGGTTCTTCTGCCCGACGGCGAGCCAGAAGCCGTAGCCGATGCAGGCCGCGGCCCAGATGACCACCGGCACGGCCGCCCACCAATAGAGAAGCGCAAGCACCGCGCCGAGGACGACCGGCGCGACTGCCAGCGGGATGGCCTGACGGAGCTTCGGAATAGAACGATGCTTGACGAGGTTCTTCGCCCGGCCCCGGCCGTAGGCCAGATATTGCCGGAACAGCGCCGAGGCGGTCGAGCGCGGATAATAGGTCATGTAGGTCTTGCCGGTCATCCAGATCCGGAAAGCGTTTGCGCGCAGCCGGAAGTCCAGTTCGGCATCCTCATTGTGGCTAAAACTCTCGTCATAGCCGCCGACGGCCCGGAACGCCGAAATCCGCATCAGCGCGTGGTGGCCATGATCGACCCATTCGCCGCCGCCGCCGGCGCGATGTTTCGAACCGCCGTTTCCGAGCTTGGAATTCTGCGCCACCGCGGTCGCCTTCTGGAAAGTCCCGAAACCGATCGTCTCCATGCCGACCACGACAGAATCGGCATCCATCTCGACTGCCTCCTGCAACAGCGTCCGGCAATAATCCTCCGGATAATCCCCATGCGCATCGATGCGAATGAGAAAATCGCGGTCCTCACCGAAACGGTCGACGGCGAGATTGATGGCAGCGCTCTGGATGCGCTTGCGGTTGCCGATCAGCACCAGGTCGCGGATTTCCGGGATAAGTCCCTGGACGATGTCCGTCGTGCCGTCTTGGCTGCCGCCGTCGGCGACGACGATCAGCATGTCCATGTCGCCGCGCTGGCCATTCAGCTTGTGCAACAGCGGCGCGATCGTCGCCGCTTCGTTGAGGCACGGGATCACCAGAAGCGTCCGGATCTCGGACATCTGGGCATTGGAGTGAGAACGCAAAACCATACTCCACCTCACGATTGCTGGGTTGAAACAGCCGGCATTTCGGCCGGCGACGGGACGTTGGGATGTAGGGCGGCGAGCCGCGAAACAAGAGCGCGACATTCCGCCGGTCCGGTCACCCACTGGCAGCGCTCGACGGCCGCAAGCCGGGAAAAGAGGTCGACGTAGCGCGCTTCCGTCATCTCGTTGAACAGCGCTTCGAGGGTCTCAGCCGTCACCTGATTGCGCACCAGGCCGATGCCCCGCTTGCCGATGAAGCGGCCGGTCTCGGTGCCTGCAAGCGCGATCGGAACCGCGCCGTACAACCCGCCTTCATAGAGCCGGTTCGGCAGCAGCCAGCTGGAGTTCAGCCCTTCCTCGAAGAAATCGATCGCCCAGGTGAACTGTACATCGCCGTAGATCGCAGAAAGGTCCTCGGGATTGCGGTAGGCGCCGTGGAACTCGACATGCGGGGCGGCGGCAACCTTCGCATCAAAATCGTCGAACTCGCTGTAAGCCGGGCGGCCGCGCAACACGATCTCGACCTTCCCGTCCATGCGGGCCGCGAAATCGATCAGCATATCGAGCGACTTGCGGCAGCGGATCGCCCCGAACCAGCCGATCCGCCAAGGCTTGCCCGGCTCCGGTGGACGGGGGTGGAGCGGCCCGGAAACCGGTTCCGGCTCGAGGGCAAGCACCTTGTTTTCCAGAAGCAGAACCGGCAGGTCGAGGCCGGAACGCGGCTTGAAGAAATTTTCCACGAAAGCCGGGGAGCTGGTGATCAGCAGGCTGGCGCGGCGGCCGAAAAACAGCTGCGCCTGGCGCATCAGACGGCCCTTCATTCCTTCGTCGAGAAGCAGGCGGTGAATATCGAGGCATTCGTAGACGACAGGAACCCGGCGGCTGAACATGGAGGCAGCACGTCCGGCAAGCGCCAGCGTCTCCAGATTGCGGGCGATGATGACGTCGGGCACGGCGATATCAGCCAGCGTGCGCTTCAGCCTCATGCGAGCGGCAAGAACCGCTCCGATGCGCTGCGCAAAACGCCCGTCCGCCGTCTGCCCGAGTGAAACGGTCGCCACATCCCGCTCGTCGGCAAGCACGTTCGAGCTGCGCTCGAAGCCCGCGACGGTAACGGTCGCACCGCCGGCCTTCAAGGTCAGCACGCGCCGCCGGATGGCCGCGTCGGCCATGTCATGCGCGAGATAGAGAACGTTCAAAGTCAAATCGTCCAACTCCATTGTCGAACCGCCAAGGCGGCTCAGCCGAGCGTGCAGAGCACGGATTCAGGAAAGCGGCATTTCTCGCCGATCGCGGTAAAGGAGATCCGATCGACGGTCATCGAGGTCGGCTGAGTGTAGGAGAATGCGCCCATCCACTGTTTGAGCGTGTCGGTTCCCCAGAGGCTGACAAAGATCTTCTGGGGGTTTTGCGGGATCTTCGTCTTGTCCGTTACTTCGTGAACGAGCTTGCCGTTCACGAAGTAACGGAGGCGGTTCTCCTCCCAGATAAAGGCATAGTCGTTGAAACCCTGGTCCGCACCGCCGGCGACCGGCACGAGCTTCTCGTTGTTGCCCTTGGCGGAAACATACTGATTGAGCTGGACCTGGCCGGTATTCTTGCCGAGCACCTCGAAATCGATCTCGTCATGCGGCTTCTTGTCGGTCGGGCCGATATAGGTGAAGAATGCCGAGTTGAGCCCTGAGCCCGTCGCGGATTTCATGCGCACCTCATAGGTGCCATAGCCGAAGCGCGCCTTGGTCTGGATCTCGCCGCAGGCGAAGTCGCGGTCGCCGGTCTTGTCTCCGGTGAAGCCGAGCTGCAGGGCGCCGCCTTCGACCTTCACCTGCTTCTTCGACCAGGTGCAGTTCTGGTGCTTGCCGTTGTTCCAGCCGTCCGAGACGTACCAGACGGAACGATCGAGGCTGTCGAAGTTCTCCACGAAGGACTGACCCGCAGCGCCCTGTTGGGCGTATGCTGCGGGGGAGAGAAGTCCAGACACCGCGGCAGCGATGATAACCTGGCAGGTTAGTTGAATCTGTCTGGCCTTGGCCGTCATGTTTCACCTATGCTGTTGCGTCATTACGGGTTCGCCGGGATGGTTGGCCCCGGCGGGTGAATGGGATCCGGCGGCGGCCGAAAGCTTGGCCTTGCGGCCGCGGCTGCCCGTCAACACCTCATACAGGCCGCGCATTCTGCGCGAGACGAGACGGTTGCTGACAAAAAGAATGAGGAAGCTTCCGACGGCAGCGGCCGCGTAGAAGACGGGATAAAGGGCATCGCCTGCCACCCGGTTCCACACCATCCACATCAGGACGAGGAGCGGGTAATGGGCGCAGAACATCCAGAAGCTCAGGCTTCCGGTGGCCGCAAGCCGTTGGCCGGCCCAGGAACGGATGACGATCGCCGACATCAGCCAGAATCCGCCGGCGCCGACAATCGAAAGCGCACTGCGCGCCATGTCGAGAGGCCAGGGGAAATCCGGGCCGGTCCAGTAGAGGCCGATGGACAGCAGCACAGCGGCGGCGAGCATTGCTGCCGTACCCAACCCCGCATACCGGTCCGCAACCTTGAGATCCACCCGGTGGAGCGCCAGGAAGATGCCGAGGGTGAAGCTGAACAGGATCGACTTCTTCAGGACGATGCCGAGCATCAATGCGGGAGTGATCGCCAGCAGGAACAGCACGCCAAGCGTCGCTGCCGGAAAACGCCGCACCGACATGGCAAGGATCGGCGACAGGATGATGCACACGATCAGGTCGCGCAGAAAGTAGAGAGGAACATTGATCGGCAGCCCTTCCGTGGCCAATGCGTTGCTCAGGAATTCCCGCGTCGAGAGGTTCCAGAGATCAGGGAAATACCCAACACCGATGTCCATGGGCTGGACGACGAGAACGGCCCCAAGCAGACCAAGGTTCCACAATAGGAAAGGCACCAGAACAGTCCTCGCCTTGGAGCGAAGCGTCTTGGCATAGTCGAACGTCTCCCAGCCACGCTGGAACAGCAGGTAGCCGGAAATCGCGCTGAGGCACGGCACGCCGATACGGAACAGGCTATCCCCGAGGAAAACCCTGAGCCAATCGAACAAACCATTCAGCCCCAGGAAGGGGCTGGTCCCGGGATCGTGCGGCACATGGACGAAGAGTATGCCGGAGATCAGCAGGATACGCATCAGATTGATACGGGAGGATATGTTTGGATCGACAGTCAAACGAGTCACCCTTTTTGGGCAGTGCCTCCCGTCACCACCGTTTCAATCAGAGCAGACTTGAGCCCGCAGTCACGCAAAAAGGATCGGGCCGAGTTTGGCGCAAAATGTGGCGGCGCAGCAAAAAAGCAACCTGCGCGGATATACTGAGGCTCGAAGAGGCTCCCGTCCCGGCGTCCGATACGGCTTCGGGGGCTTATGATTTTCAAGGGTTCAAGGCCTACTTCGGGGCTTGGAATGCTGCACCGCAACAGCACAAAAAAATCTTTTTGCAATAGGCCGAAACGGCTAGCACTTTCGTATCCATGTACCTCCTCGCCCTGAAACGGGCGCGGAATGTGGCGTAATCTGGGCAAATCTGGGACACAATCGGGCAAAGCCGACCCCGGCTGCGCCACCGGGATCCGCGGCGGCGGACGACGTCCTGAATTTTCTGCAAAACCAGGCCCGCAGTCATCAAAGGGCGCCAATTGATGGGGTCTCCCCCAGCTGCACCGCCGCTTGCCGCCTCCAGATAAGGCTTCGTTAACTGCGCTGCGAGGATGCGCAGGACGACCGGCAGATCATCGCCGAAAACAGCACCGGGTGGTGCCTCGGGGGACCGATCCGAGATCTTCTAAGGCCCGCGGTCTTGCCAGATTGGAGCCCGTGACAAATTTCAGCCCGAATGTAACGGTCTTAGATAGCGCGCTCGGCCGAGGCCAGTGTGATCGTCTTGGCGGGAGCCATAGGGTCAAATCCTGTTACGGGAGGTCATTCGATACGGCAGCGCACTGCCGTCAACCCGGAGCCCGACAAACGTCAGAGGCTTGTAATTCTTTGAAAAGGCAGGGGCAAAAACATGGCGACGTTCACGGTTGTTATCCCATTTTTCCAAAAGGAAGCCGGCATTCTCCGCCGCGCACTGAAATCGATTTTCGATCAGAGCTATCAGGACTTCGATATCGTCATTGTCGACGACGAGTCGCCCCTTTCCGCAGATATGGAGCTTCAAGGCATTGAAGATGCTTGGAGATCCCGCATCCGCGTAATCCGCCAGCAGAACGGCGGGCCGGGTGCGGCACGCAATACCGGTCTCGATAACATACCCGCTGCCACCCGTTACGCGGCGCTTCTCGATTCGGACGACGTCTGGCTGCCGGATCATCTGAAGAATGCCTTTGAGAGCATGACCCGCTTCGATGCGGAGTGCTACTGGGCCTCGATGCAGGCGAGCGACGAATTCTACTACCACTTCGGCATGGCCGAACTCGAACAGACGGAAGGCGGTACGCGGCTTTCTGAAAGCCCGCTCCTGATCGAAATGCCGGATCTCGCGAGCGTCATGCTGAAGAACTGGAGCTTCCTGCATCTCTCCTGCATGGTCATCGCCCGGCCGGTCTTCGAGACGGTCCGTTTCGAACCCTCGCTGCGGCTGGCGGCCGAAGACGTGCTGTTCTTCGTCGACTGCATCCTGAAATCGAAGCGAACCCTGCTCTGCGACGAAGAGGGTGCGGTCCGTGGCATGGGTCTCAACATCTTCCACAGCATCGACAATCGCTCGCCGCAGTTCCTGCGACAGCAGTTCAATACCTGGGTGGCCCTCGATACGCTGGAGGAGCGCTTCCGCTCCCGCCCGAGCGACGTTGCCTCGATCGCATCCTACAAGAACACGGCCCGGCGGCAGGCCCTCTGGAGCCAAGCCGGGCGGGTGAAACGCCGCCAGGCGCCGGACCTCGGCCTGCTCGCCCGCTGGGTGATGCGTGATCCCGCGCTGATCCGGGCAGCATTCGAACTCGGGGCCGGGAAGCTCGGCCGCAACGCACGCTAAATGCCTGTGTTTCCTTTTAATTTCATTATCCCACGGAGGCCCGCATGAAAGCGTACTACTGGGAATCGCATCACGGCAATTTCGGCGACGACCTCAATCTCTGGCTCTGGGATGCGCTGCTTCCCGGTTTTCGGGACGTTCACCCCGAGGTCCTGCTGGTCGGCGTCGGCACTGTCCTCAATCCGGTCCTGCTGCCTGCAGGCCAGAAGAAGCTGGTCATCGGCAGCGGCTACGGTTATGGCACGCCGCCTGATGTCGCCGACGCGGCGGAATGGGACGTGCGGGCGGTCCGCGGCCCGATGACGGCCGCCAAGCTCGGCATTTCGCCCGACAAGGCGATCACCGACCCGGCGGCGATGATCGCCGAGATGCCGGAATTCCAGAATCTGCCGAAAATCCACAAGAAGACCTTCATTCCCCATTGGGAATCGGCGGAATTCGGCATGTGGAACGCCGTCTGCGAGCCCGTCGGCCTCACCTATCTCGATCCGCGCGGCGAGGCCAAATCGGTCATCCGCCACATCGCCCAGTCGGAGCTGATCATCGCCGAATCCATGCACGGCGCGATCCTGGCCGATGCCTTCCGGGTGCCGTGGGTGGCCGTCAGCAGCTCCCGTTCCATCAACAATTTCAAGTGGAACGACTGGGCCGCATCGGTGGGGACGGTTTACGAACCTCGCTACGTGCCGGTCTCCACCCGCGCAGAAGCGGTGGCCAAGCGCTCGCGCTTCTGGGGCTTCAGCTTCGAAGGTCAGCGACCCGCACATGAGGCGGCGCCGGAGCCGCACAGCGGCGAGGTCATTACCCGGACGCCCTCGCGGACCGGCCTTCGCGGCATGGCGAAGCAGTTGCTTGCCGCTCCGTCGGTGCTGGCGCTCTGGCAGGCAAGCCGCGCGGAACCGCGGCTCAGCCCCGTCGAGGTTCTGGACGAGCGCAAGGAGAGGTTCCGGACGATGCTGGAAGGGATACGCCGCGATTATTTCTGAACGGCGGGTATGCCAGGCAGAAGATAGCGCATGCCGGCCGGCTGTGCCTGCGGCTTGGACGACCTGGCGCGCAGGAGATCAAGCTTGTCGAGGAAGATGCCTTTCGCGACCGCCGGCAGGACCTGCGGGCGGGAGAGCAGGTGCCGGATGGCCGCGCCGTTCCCCGCCTGCGACTTGATGTCGAGGAAAGCACGCAGCTCGTAGCGGTCGCGCGTATGGTCGCGATGCCGGACGATCACTGCCCTCTCCTCTTCGCCAAGCGCCGGATCTGCAAGGAGCGCGTCGTCCGCCTGGTAGAATTTGCGCAGGTCGTCGGTGTGATGCCGGCTGCTCAGCGAATCCTGGCGCACGATGGCGCCGTAGCCGCAATGCTCTATCACCTTGTAGCGCGCGCCCTTGGCGAGCGCCCGGGCATAGAAGTCGTAGTCCTCGCCGAAACGCATGTTCTCGTCGTAGCGGAGACCGTGGGCATCGAGGAAAGCCCGGCTCATCACCGGCTTCAGGAACCCGGTCTCGCCGCGTTTGACACCGCGCTTGGAGATGTTTCCTTCCACGAATTCGACGAGCGACATGGTCCGCGCCCGGGTCTCGAACCGTTCCGGACGGACGGGGCCGCTCGGTTCGTAGATGAAGGCGATATTGTCGGCGATGAGGTCCCAGCCCTCCTCTTCCAGCATCGGCGCGAACCGGCCGGGGAAAAAGAAGTCGTCGGCATCGAGGATACCGATCAGCGGCGCGCTCGATATGGCAATCGCATGATTGCGGGCGGCAGAGGGGCCGCGATTCTTTTCGAACGAAACAACGGTCAACCGCCCGGACTTGTCGTCGGCCTTGCGCGCGACATCGGCGGTGCCGTCGGTCGAGCCGTCATCGACCACCACCACCTCGCTGACACGAGCCTCGTTCAAGGCGGATTGGATTGCTATTCCAATCGTTTCCGCGGCATTCTTGACCGCGATGATGACGCAGATCGTCTGAGAAGCGTTTTCCGCCATAGCCCACTCCATGTTGCATCGCAACGCAACTATGGGCCCAGGAAAATGGCCCTCGTGTGAAACTGGCAGAAAAAAACGCGATTTCGTTCAGGTATCGCCGGCCGGGAGGTGCGGAGCGGGATCGGCACGCAGCCCGTCACGCCGGTTGCCGTCCTTTGAACTCTTGGCCGCCGCAGCGGCGTCCGAAGTTACGCCTGCATCCCGCAACTGCTTTTCACGGCGGACCAGATAGAGGATGGCGACGAAATATCCCGCCTGGATCAGGACGGCACAGATCAGGGTCTGTATAAATGCCGTATAGAGCGACCCGGTGATAAAGTACGCAACCACCGCGAACACGAGCAGAGTCCCTGTCATGCTGATAAAGACGCGCGGCGCGTACATGATCCTTCCTCCCGAACATAAATGTTCCGCTCTAGGCTTTTCAGGCTCCTCTCCCGATAAAACAACCATATGAGTCTGGCGGAGAGGATTCAAGTTTTCCGATCCCGATAGTGCCAGCTATTGGTGAAACTTTCGTAAGGTCCTTGAGGTTCCCGATAAATACTGCAGGCAATGGATCGATCTTTATCTCAGTACCACAAGCTTTCAGGCCTCGGTTTTGCCACATTTTTGCCGGGATTCGACCGGGTTGGAACGAAATCCGCGGCCAGTTCTCTCAACTCCCGTCAAACCCGATCAACTTTTGTTACAAAGCTCACCCGAACCCGCCAACCATTGTTGCGTTGCAGCATTGTATTGCGACGCAACAGGAGTGGGCCTTTGGTCCCAGACGGAAGCTACTTTGGTCCCCATCGCCAAGAAGCTGCGCGTTTTATGACTAGACGACCGACAGGAGAGAACGCGGGGATAAGTTTGGCCTAAGCTGCTAATATTGGCTACATGGCCAATTTTACACGCCTTCTACAGTATTGACTGTACTTTTGGCGTATATCTCCCAAGTTGTTCCCGCCCAATCGCGGGTTGGGGATCGCCCCCCACCCCCTGCCCGAGGCGGTTGACGGAAAAGTTTGATCTTCATCAAATTGCGAACACAGACTTATTATCACATTAACGCTCAATGACGCGCCGTAATGGCACCGACTATCGCAAAACCTAAGTGGAGTTCACTCTATGAAGTCAGCGACACGTTCGGCAGGTTCGCCGTTCTCAACGTCAGACCAAGCCCGCATGACTCTCCCAACCGGGGGCTTGGCAAAACGAAGTTTCGATATCACCGCCGCCGCCCTAGCCCTCATCCTGTTCAGTCCCATCTTCCTGATGATCGCGGCGTTGGTGAAGTTTACCGACCATGGCCCTATTCTTTATGGCCATCCTCGGATCGGTCATAACGGCCGCATCTTCAAATGCCTCAAGTTCCGCACGATGGCCGTAAATGGCGACGAAGTCCTGCGAAACCACCTGAAAGCCAACCCGCAAGCCGCGGAGGAATGGCGAGCGACGCGCAAACTCAAGGTCGACCCCCGCGTGACGGTTGTCGGCACCGTGCTGCGCAAGCTCAGCCTCGACGAGCTTCCGCAGCTTCTCAACATTCTGCGGGGTGAGATGAGTGTTGTCGGCCCTCGCCCTGTGGTCGACGAGGAACTGAACCTCTACGACAGCTTTGCAGCCTACTACCTGAGCACGCGCCCGGGCCTCACCGGGCTTTGGCAGATCAGCGGCCGCAATGACGTTTCCTATGACACCCGTATCGCGTTCGACACCCAATACGTCCAGAACTGGTCGCTCATCGGTGATGTCGCCATCATCGTGAAAACGATCCCCGCCGTCTGCATGGCGCGCGGCAGTTACTGATCATCCATTCCCTCTGCTGAGGCGTCGGCCCCTTGACGGGATCGGCGATTTTGGCGGGCTTCGAGCGCGGACCTGATTCCGCGCCTTTTGAAGGAAAAATCCATGCAGACACAAACCGCCTCCGCGAGGGGCCTGCGTGCTTTATGTTTTCTGGCCGGTGCGATCACAGTCGCTCTGGCCGGTAGCGCGACTGCGGACGAGGCCGGCTATCGCCTCGGCGTGATGGACAAGCTGCGCGTCCGCGTCGCCGAATGGCAGCCGGCCGACGGCACGATCCGCAACTGGGATGCGGTGAGCGGCGACTATACCATCGGGCCGACCGGCTCGCTCTCGCTTCCCTTCATCGGCGACCTCCCGGCGGCCGGCAAGACGGCGGGCGAGGTGGCGAAAACCATCGGCGAGGAATTGCGCGGCAAATTCGCGTTGCGCAACCTGCCGTCGGCTTCCGTGGAAATCGCCCAGTTCCGGCCGGTTTTCCTGGCCGGCGACGTGCATACGCCGGGCGAATATCCCTATACACCCAACCTCACCGTGCTGAAGGCCATCAGCCTCGCCGGCGGCCTTCTCCGGTCCGATTCGGGCCAGCGCTTCGCCCGCGATTTCATCAATGCCCGCGGCGACGCCTCCGTCTACGATTCCGAGCGCGCCCGGCTTCTCGCCCGCCGGGCCCGGCTGCTGGCGGAAGTCGCCGGCGCTACCGACCTGAAAGTCCCCCCAGAACTCAAGGACGTCAGCAATGCCGAAAAACTGATCGCTAGCGAAGCGTCGCTGATGAAATCGCGGCGCGACCGTTACGAGCTTCAGCTGAAGGCGCTCGGCGACCTGCGCACGCTGCTCGAGAACGAGGTCCAGTCGCTCAGCCAGAAGACCGAGACCCAGAAGCGGCAGCTGCAGCTCGTCAGCGAGGATCGCGAAAAGATGGCGAAGCTGACCGAACAGGGGCTGGCGACATCCAGCCGCCGCATCACCGCCGAGGAAAGAGCAGCGACTATCGAAGGCAACCTCCTCGATATCGACACCTCCACCCTTCGCGCCAAGCAGGATATCAACAAGGCGAACCAGGACGAGATCAACCTGCGCAACGACTGGGAGGCCCAGCGCGCCCAGGAACTGCAGAACACCGATGCCGAACTCGAAAAGCTCGGTCTGCAGCTCGGCACCAGCCGCGAACTGATGTCGGAAGCCGTGGCTCAGTCGGCCGAGGCGCTGAAATTCGACCCTTCGGGTAAGTCTGCCACCATCAAATACACCGTGGTGCGGGACGAAGGTCAGGGGCCGAAAGAGGTTGTCGTCGGCGAAAACGACAAGCTTATGCCCGGCGACGTCGTCAAGGTCACCGCCGAGCTCCTGATGCAATGAGGATCGCATGAGGATTGCCAAATCTGCGCTGATCGATCCGGCCCGCAATGAAGTCTACGGCGTGGCTGCGGTCGCGCTGTCCTTCTTCGTGTTCGCCTATTCGAGCCGGTTCGGGCAGATTTCGATCCTCGCTTATTACGGCGTCTGGTTCCTGCTGCTGCTCGCCGATTATCGGCGGGCTCTCGGCAACTACCTCAAATATCTCTGGATATTCGGGTTTGCGCTGTTCTGTTTCATTTCCGCCTTCTGGTCGCCGGCCTTCGGCATCTCGCTGCGTACCGCGATACAATACCTGACCCATGTGGTCTGCGCGCTGATCGCCATGCGCACGATCAGCGTGCTGACATTGACCCGCGGCGCGATCGTCGGCACGGCGATCGTGCTTGTGTTTTCCATGCTGTTCGGAACCTACCTTTACGACGCGATCGACGGCAGCTACAGTTTCGTCGGCGCCTTCTCCTCGAAGAACCAACTCGGCTTCTATGCCTCGCTCGGCCTTTTCTTCGCGGCATCCTATCTGCTCATCTGGCGGCAGAAAGGTCTCTGGTTGATCGCCTCGGGCGGCGTCGGCCTGCTGAGCGCCTATTGCCTTCTCGCCTCTCAATCGGCGACCTCCGCCATCACCACCGCCGGCGTTCTGGCGCTTTGCGTCGGTTATATGCCGGTCGCCCATCTTTCCCCCAATCACCGCAAGCTGCTGGTCGCCGGACTGGTGGTGATTGGAGTGGTCGCGATAGTCGGGGCGCTCCAGATCGGTGCCATCGACGCGGTCCTCGGCATATTCGGCAAGGATTCGACGCTGACGGGACGGACCTATCTCTGGCAGCAGGGAATCGAGGCTATACGCGAAAACCCGATTCTGGGCACCGGTTATCAGGGTTACTGGGTTCCTGGCTTCGCCGACGCCGAGAGACTGTGGGACGACTTCTTCATCACCGCCCGCAGCGGGTTCCATTTCCACAACACGTTCATCGAAGTCGCCGTCGAGACCGGCCTCGTGGGGCTCGCCCTGCTCTGCATGATCATGCTGACAAACGTCTTCGGCCATCTGAGCGCGATGCTGAGCCGCAACCGCGATTCCGGATCGACGCTGTTATGTGCGCTGAGCGTTCTGTTGTTGATCCGGGCCTTCGTGGAGGTCGACGTGCTTTTCCCCTACCAGATCGGCTCGTTCCTGATGTTCTACGCCGCCGGCAGGCTGACCCTTCGCCAGAAGTCCGCCGCATTGACCTACCCCTCCAGGCCCCGGCGGACCATCATCGCCTGAGCTTTTCGAAAAGGTGTTCGGCGAGCCGGAGCGCCAGCGCCACGGCCGGCAATGTCGGGTTGGCATGACCTCCCGTCGGGAACAGGCCGCTGCCGGCGAGATAAAGATTGCCGATGCCATGGACGCGGCAATCGGCATCCGTCACGCCATCGTCAGGGTTGCCGGACATGCGGCTGAGGCCGATCTGGTGATAGCCGTCGAATGCCTGGCTCAACACCGCCTGCCGCCGCTGGTGAGCGTCATGCAGATATTCCAATCGGCCAAGCCCCGTTCGGCGTAACCACATATCGAGAATCTCGTGCGATTTCAGGACCGAACTCAAGTCCTGTTCGGTCACTTGATAGTCGACGACGAGACCAGCCTGGGTGCCCACTCCGCCCTGAGGCTGCAGGTAGACCCGGCTTTCCGGATTGGGCACCTGTTCGGCATGGTAGCGAAGCAGATAGCGGCCTTTCGGATTGATGAGCGTGCGCCACGGTTCGATGCGTCGCTCCAGCATGTTGAGAACCGATCCGAATAGATCGAATGCCGCCCGGCGATCGGTGCGGATATTCCGCCAATGCTGTTGGCGGTCGATATTCTCAGGTCCCCTGGCCGTCGGCGCCAAGCCGTTCGAGAGGCGGCGGTAGAGACCGAACATCTTCAGGAACAGATAGATGAGCGATAGCGCACCCGAGCCATGCGCGGGATCGGCAACCGAAATCGCGTCGATCCAGAAGACGCAGTTGAGAAGCTTTTCCTCCGCCTGGACCGCCGGCGTGATCTGCAGCCTGCGACGGAAGATATAGTTTTCGTCGTCGATATTGAAGGCGAAGTGGCTCGCGAGCCTGGGCTTGTCGAATTGCAGCACGGCAACGTAGCCGGTGAGGTGCCCCTGGTAGAAGCGGCCAAGCGGACCGTCGGGACCACCCAGTGCCTCCGGCCGCCTCTCCCGCAGGGCGAGCAGCAGGCGAGCATTTTCCAGCCCTCCTCCCGCGAGGACGAAAGTTCTTGCCGTGATCTGGCTTTCCTGCCCGGCGCTGTAGGTCGTGAGACTTTCGACACGCGCGCCGGACGCATCGAGCGTGATGCCGGCGACGGTGGCGTTCACGAGACGAATACGCGTGGACGCCTTGAGCCTCTCTCCATAAATCGGCCCGAGATCCGGAGACCGGCTCCAGCGCTCCAGCGCGTTCGTATCAATCCTATTGTCCGAGACGCCGCCCGGCTCGAAGGGAGGCTCGTCGGCATTGCAGTTGAGGAATGTCAGCGCCTCCGCATAGTGGCGGCGAAGCTCCTCGTGGGAAATTGGCCAACCGGAAAACGGCACATGATCCCGCACCGCGAAATCCAGTTCGTCGAAAGCGACGCACCGACCGCCCCAGAGCGCCGACGCACCGCCGATGCCCGGACGGGACATCGCCATCGAAGGCGCATGATGGCCGTTGGTGAATTCGATCTCGCCGGCACCGGCGTCTTCCGCCGCTCCGCCCGCGCCCATTTCAAGCAGGGTTACGGTGAGCCCGAGTTTCTCCAGCTTCAGAGCGAGTGCCAACCCGACGGGGCCTGCGCCGACGATGCAGACATCCGTCGTTTCCGTCTCAAAATCTGCTGAAGTCATGTATGCCTTTGAGAGAGAACCCCGGATCACCAGCAGATAGAGCAGGCCTGCAGAAATGGAACTGCCCATTCGGATGAGGCTCGGGGAATTCTCGGCTTCCGACATCGAGCACTGATGCTTGAGCTATGGAGCGCCAAACCCAGGTTCCTGATCGCCCGTATCGGCTAGGCGACGCTTTGCGAGCGCGTCAGCGGAGCAATCGACGCCGACCGACCTGCCGAACGGGCAACGCGGCCCTCGACCGGGTGAGCCGGATCGGTGAAGCCGGGCGTCGACGGGTGGCCGGTTGCGACCAGACGATCGACCAGCGCCTCGTCCTCTGCGTCCAGCTTGACCTCGAGAGCGCGGACATAACCGTCCCAATGCTCCTCGGTGCGCGGACCGGCGATCGCCGATGTGACGAGCTGGTTGTTGAGCACCCAGGCGAGCGCAAAATCCGCAGCCGCAATCCCCTTCGCTTGTGCGTGCTCTGCGATCTGCCTGGCGATCGCGATCGATTCCTCGCGGAACTCCACGTCGTGCATGCGCTTGTCCCCACGCCCGGCGCGCGTATCGGCGGCCGGCGCCTCCCCGACATTGTACTTGCCGGTGAGGATGCCGCGCGCGAGCGGGCTGTAGGAAACTACGCCGAGACCATAAGCGGCAGCGGCCGGCAACTGCTCGGCTTCCGCGGTGCGGTTGACGATGTTGTAGAGCGGCTGGCTGGCGATCGGCCTGTCGATTCCCAGCTGGTCGGCGAGGTGGGATACCTCGGCGATACGCCAGCCGCGGAAATTCGAAACGCCGAAGTAACGCAGCTTGCCGGCCTTGATCAGATCGGCGATGGCCCGCATCGGCTCATCCAGAGGTGCATCGAAAACGGAACGGTGGAAATAAAGGATGTCGATATAATCGGTGTCCAGATTGCGCAACGAGTTCTCGACCGTCTGGAAGACCCATTTGCGCGAATGGCCGCCCTGGTTGGGTTTGTTATTGTGAAAATTGACGAACTTCGTCGCCACAACCCAATCGTCGCGATGAGCCTTGATGCCGCGCCCGACGACCTCCTCCGACTTGCCATCGTGGTAGACGTCGGCGGTATCGATAAAATTGATCCCCTGGTCCCGCGCCTTGTCGATGATGCGCAAAGCCACGTCGTCCGGCGTCTGGTTGCCGAACATCATGGCACCCAGCGTCAGCGGCGAAACCTTGAGGGCGCTGCGGCCCAGATAGCGATACTCAACCATGTAAAATCTCCCGGTCTATCCGTTGGATAATATTCGGCTGGCAGTGTCCGGGAAATAGCCCACATCCGAAAGGTCGCCGCTCACCAAAAGACAAGAGAAGCCGAACTCCTTTTTCGTATCGACCGGCAGATTGAGGATTTGCTCCCGGATGGGCGATATCTGGCGCCGGTACCAGGTGCGTCAAATCCGGTCAGAAGCTGACCGCCTTCGGCTCGATGGCCACCAGCCGGCCGCCGTCGACCTTGTAAAGCCCGATCTTGCGCTCCGCCATTCCGCTTGGAGTGAAACGGAACAGGCCCGTCACGCCTCGAAACCCCGTCTTCGTCGTCAGCGCTTCCGGTGTCAGCGCCGTTGCACCCTTGCCTCGGACGATGCCGGCAGCGACCGCTATACTGTCGTAACCCTCCGCGGCATAGACCGAGAGAGAACGCTTGTTGAAGCGGCGATATCGCTCGCCGATCAACAGCGAGGCGTCCGGATCGGCCGCAGCGATAATGACATTGGCGGCAGCCGGATCGGCATAAAGCTCTATTGGCCAGTGGCTGGTTCCGACCACGGCCAGTTTGCCGAAAGACGCCCTGACACCCTTGAGAATGGTTCCGACCGCCGCAGAGTCTCCCATCAGCACCACGGCACCCGCATCGTCGAGCAGGACCTTGTTGCGGGTAAGCAGGTCGCCAAGCGGCGCGGCTGGATCATAACGGACCACGCCGATCAGCGCGCCGCCGGCCTGGCCGACCGCGGATCTCAGACGTTCCTCGTCGACCCCGGCTATGCTGCTGGGCGTCAGAACGACAACTCTCTTGTGGCCGGCGGCGATGACCGGGCGCACGCCCCGTGCAACACTCGCCACCTCGTCGAACCCGAAATTGAAGACGTTCGCGCCGGCCACAGGGCTTGAAAGATTGATCAGCGGCGGGCGCTGATCGGCCGGAATAGCAGCAATCGCCGCCGTCGTCGCCTGCGGCGCATAGCTGATCAGCAGACCGGAATTGCGTGCTCTTGCAGCGGCGAGCGCCGGAGCCACGGCAGCCGGCCCTTCCGCGACGTCGATCACCTTGATCTTCATGACGCCGGCATCGTCAAGTTCGCCGATGGCGAGTGCCGCACCGTCACGTATGTCGCGCGCAGCGCCCTCATAGATGCCGTTCGGCGCTTTGGTGAGAAGCACGGTGACTTCCGTCGAGCCGCGCCCGAATGTTTCCTCAACTACGGATGGCGGCGGCTTCAGCGCCTTGTCGTCGAGAACCTTGTCGGCAACCGACGAGGACTCGCATCCGGACAGGATGGCGACGGCCAACAAACCCAGCAGCGACATGCGTATCGGACGCAGGCGCGTCGTCATCCGGAAGGCCTTATGAGTAACGTCGGCGAGATCTGAAGGGTTAAAAAACGAACGTCCTTGGGGCATTTCCTGGACCACTCTGCGGCCTTCTTGGTTGTGGCAACGCCATGCTATCCCAGACAAAAATCATTAACAAGCACCCTGGTATAAATATAAAATTTTATACGTTTTATCTCAAATAACTTATTTATAGATTATCTATCTTCAAAAACCAGAAATTCAGCAGCGTTTGCTAGCATATCTCTATCAGGGGAGATAAAAAATGGCGAACAAGAAGAATACTCTGAAAATCGCAATCGCTACAGCTCTCACGTTACCATTCATTGCTTCCGCAGCAATCTCTGCTCCAACCGCAAACCAACAGTTTCCGACCAATACTGGAGCCGGAGTGGCGGTTATCGGAACTCATATCCTGGAATATCTTCCGACGCCGCTCTCCATCATGGCTTCGCTTGCGTTCCGGAACCTACAGGTTGCCGCAGCATTTCAGACATTCAGCCAGCTCGGCTCGACGATCGCTCTGCCCGCGGCAAGACCTGCGAATGTAGTCGAGGTCGCAATCAAGCCGGCCGACCTGTCCCCATCCAAGCGCGTAGAGCCGACAGCGCCCAACGGCGCCGTGTTCGATACGGTCGCCATCCCCTTCAAGCGGCTTGCCGCCTTGAAGAAGCTCGCGCCCGCCCTTGAAGAAATGGACAGCGGCACTGCGGTAAAATGCAACGGCAAGGGCTGCAGCCCGGCCTTCGCCGCCATCCAGCTCGTCGGCCTGAACACGTCGCAATCGTCGATCCGCGACAAGCTCAACGCCGTCAATGCCGCGGTGAACCAGTCCATTCGCTACCGCACCGACCAGGACGCCTACAAGGTTACCGACCGTTGGAGCACGCCCCGGGAAACGCTGAGCCAGCAGCAGGGCGACTGCGAAGATTTCGCGATCCTCAAGATGGCGGCACTTCGCGCGGAAGGCATCGACCCCGACCAGATGTCGATTGTCGTCCTGTTCGACCAGAAGCGGCACTTCTACCACGCCGTTCTTTCGGTCGAAGCTGGCGGCAAGTTCTTCATCCTCGACAACATGCGCAACCAGGTTCTCCTGGATACGCAGCTTCCCGACTACATGCCGCTTTATTCGATCAAGGGCGACAAGGGTTTCCTGCACGGCTCCCGCCGCAAGGACCAGAAGGTCGCGATGGCAACGCCGCTGGAAAAGATTGCGCCAGGCGAAGGTGTAAACTTCTAAGCTTTATGGGCCGGGATGCGATGCGCTCCGGCCCTGGATTGTCAATAACGGGAAATATAGCCGATCAGCATCGGCTTCTCGTGTGCCGGGGCAAGGGCCAGATTGATCTGCCCCTTGATGACCTGTCTGGCGCAGGAAATCGTGAAGCCGGTATTCAAGGTCTTGCCGCGATTCATCTGCAGCGTATCCATTGCGTCTTCGATCTGCGTGTCGATCGAGAACTTCAGGGTCTTCATCAACTGCGACGTATCCTCCCCCACCAACCGCTGCCGCAGCATGACAAGAAACGGTTCGTTGAAGAACTGCAGCCGCTTTTCACGGGTCAACACGACCGTCGGGGACGGCGACGCCTGAACCAGCGCACCGAGATTTTCGAGCGACGAGACTTCCTCGACCGTCGCAAGCCGTCCAAGCGCCCATTTGAGGCTGAGGACGCGCAGCAGCGAGGTGAGATTGCCCCCCTCCGGCATCTGAGCCGCGGTATACTGAACCAGATCGCCGGTGGTTATCTTGCCTGCCGCCGACATGCGGCTGAGGCCTTCCCAATAGATTTTCTCGAGCCTGATACCGCGGCGCTCGCCATTGCGCGCCACGACCGCGCGAAAACGCGGCTCGACTTCTTCCTTGTCGATGATCGGCAGCGGATCGCCCGCAGGTTCGATGCCGGACATTGAAAGCGCACCTGATTTCATTGGAGGGCTCTACCGTTCGGTAAGCGCATCGGAACGCGCCCGATTGATAGGCTTCATGAGATAGCTGAGGACTGTCTTGCGGCCCGTCATGATTTCGGCGGACGCAATCATGCCAGGAATGATCGGATAGAGCTTGCCGTTGCGTTCCAGCTCGGACTTGTTGGTCTTGACCTGGACGAGGTAGTAGGTCTCGCCCTTTTCCTTCTCAACGATACTGTCGGCTGAAACGTTGGTCACTTCGCCGTCGAGCCCGCCGAAGATCGCGAAATCATAGGCCGTGATCTTGACGATGGCCGGCTGCCCGCGGCGGACGAACGCGACATCGCGCGGTGATATGCGGGCTTCGATCAGCAGCGTGTCGGCCGTCGGAACGATGCCGGCAACCACACGGCCCGGATCCACATAGGCGCCGATCGTATTGACTTCCAGGGTATTGACGATGCCATCGACCGGCGAGCGAATATCGGTGCGCTTGACGCGGTCCGAAGCGCCGCGGATCGTTTCATCGATGACGGAGAGCTCCGCAAGAGCCTGCGCCTTGTCGGTCAGGGCCTGCTGGCGGATCGCCAGGGAAATTTCCCCGACCTGGAGCTTTGCTTCTTCGACGGCACCACGAAGACGTATCAGGCTTTCCTGATAGACCTTGAGCTGGCCTTGCTGGTCCGTAAGCTGGCTTTCGATCGTCAGAAGCTGTGTCTGCGAGACCAGTCCTTTTTTGGCCAGGGGGCCGTAAAGATCGCGCTGCCGCGTCGAGGCGGCGATATTCTGTTCAAGCCGATCGATGTTGGCATTGGCTTCGCTGAGTTCGTTCTGCCGCTGCTTCATGCGCTCCTGAAGCACATCGAACTTGTTCTTGTAACTGGCCTTGTTGGCCTGGAACAGCCGGTCTTCGTTGTCGCAGACGTTCTTGGCGACCGCCAGGACATCGGCCGGACATACGAATTGCTGGTCGTATTCGCCTTTTTCTTCCATCTGCAGGCGCGCGATCTTGGCGCCGAGCGCCCTCGCCTTGGCAACGGATTCGCCGAGCGTGGATTCGGTTGTCGTATTGTTCAGCTGGACGATCAAATCCCCCTTGCGGACGACCTGGCCGACCTGAACAGCTATGTCCTGGACGACGCCGGCTTCGGAAGACTGGATGATCTGCGTCTTGGAAACGGGAATGACCTTGCCTTCGCCGCGGGCGATCTCGTCGATCTCCGCAAGCGCTGCCCAGGCGAGGAACGTCGCCATGCAGGCCGCCACCAGACCGACCAGCATGCGGGCGAAGAACGGGGGATTGTCGTGAACGCCTCTGCTCACGGCTTTGCTCCCTTGCGCTGCATCGCCTCGAGCACGGCCGCCTTCGGCCCGTCGGCGACGATGCGGCCCTTGTCGATCACCACCAGCCGGTCGCACAGTTCCAGCATGCTGAAACGATGCGTGGCGATCAGCAGCGTCGTCTCGCGGCTGAATGCGGTCGAGAGCTTGGCGAGCAGATGGCGCTCGCTTGCAAGGTCCATGGCGCCCGACGGCTCGTCGAGGAAAACGATCTTGGGCTTGGTCAGGAGCAGGCGGGCAATCGCCAGAGCCTGTTTCTGGCCACTGGAGAGGTTGCTGCCGCGTTCGCCGACCGGCATGTCAAAACCGCGCGGATGGTTGGAAACGAACTCGTCGACGCCGGTCATGCGCGACACATGCAGCAACTCCTCGTCCGTCGCATCGGCGCGGCCGATCAGCAGGTTTTCCTTCACCGTCCCCGAGAACAGATCGGACGATTGTCCGGCGACCGCAACCGCCGAGCGGACTTCCGACATGTGATACTGGCGGATGTCGACGCCGTCGATCAGCAGGCGACCATCGGACGGCAGGAAAAGGCCGTCGAGAAGGCGGCCGAGTGTCGTTTTGCCCGAGCCGATGCGGCCGATGATCCCGACCCGCTCGCCAGGAGCGACGGTCAGCGAAAGCTGATTGATGACCTTGTAGTCAGATCCCGGATACTGAAAGGAGACGTTCTGGAAGCTGAAGCCACCCCGCTTGATCTCCCGGTTCACGAAACCCACCGTGGAGGGACGATCCTCCGGCTGTTCCATGATCTTGTCGAGGATCTTGAGCGACGTCATCGCCTGCCGGAAACGGGCAAGCGCCATCGCGATCTGGCCAAGCGGCGCCCCTGCGCGGCCTGCCAGCATGACGGTCGCGATGATCGCGCCCATTGCCAGATGGCCCTCGGAAAATTCGTAAGTGCCGGCAATCACGATCAGAACGCTGACCATCTGCTGGACAAGATTGGTGAGATTTACGGCATTCGAAGAGACATGCTTGATTTCCTCGCTGGTGCGGCTCGAGAGCTTCATCAGCTCCTGCCAGCGGCGCAGCATGCCCGCTTCGGCGCGAAGGCTCTTTACTGTCTCGATGGTCGAAATCGTCTCGACCAGCAGCGCCTGGCGACGCGATGCTTCGTTGGTGGCGGCCGCCATGCGGTGGCCGATCTTGGCCTGGGCATGCAGGCCGATCAGCACCGACAGCACCAGCGCCACGGCCGGGATCACCACAAGCCAGCCTGAAAGCATGTAGATCACGATCAGGAAGATGAACACGAACGCCGTGTCGATCAGCAGGCCGACCGTGTTGGAGGTGAAGAACTCACGGACGAATTCGTACTGCGTGACGCGGTTGGCATATTCGCCCGTCGACAGCGGACGCGACGCGAGCGTCGAATTCAGCACCTTGTCGAAGATCATCTGGGAAAGACGCAGATCCGCGTTTCGCCCGGCATGATCGATGAGCGCGGCGCGGGCGGTCTTCAGGAGGAAATCGAACGTGTAGGCAAGCGTGATGCCGATGGCGAGCACCCAGAGCGTCGGAAACGCCTTGTTGGGAAGCACGCGGTCATAGACGTTCATCGTAAACAGCGGCGAGCCGAGCGCAATCAGGTTGATGAACAGCGCGGCCATGATGACGCGCATATAGGTGCGCCAATAGGGAACCAGCGCCCGCAACAACCAGTGTCGGCGCTCGATTTCTCCAGCCGCGCCGACCGAGGCATTGTCGGACGCGTTCTGATAATAGAGCGTGAAGGCAAAACCGAAGCTCGGCTTTAGCGCCACGAGATCCTGACGCGTCAGCTTGACGGGATTTCCCGAGGCCGGAACCAGATCCGTGACGTAGTTTCCATCGACATCGGTCTCCAGCAGCGGCAGGACGCCGCCGTTCTCGAAGACGATGATGGCGGGACAATCGAAATTGCCCTCGCGACACTCGCGTTCGCCATGGCGGATGACTTCCAGCCCGATGCGCTGCGCCAGATGCTCGACATCGTCCAGTTCAAGAGATTCGGAAATCTCATCCGGCAATCCGGAAAACAGGACGATGTCTGATGTCGGGCGCCCGTAAAAACTCGCAACAGACCTGAATGCAGTTTTAAATGTCCGAAACGGCGTCGTGTCTGCGTGGTCGAGCTTTACGTTGAGCATTTGGTCCTTGCCAATCCGTTACTGTCGGATCGGCGCCAGGAGATCCATGGGCATGCCAGCCTTTTGACGGGAGTCAACTTCGACATAGCCAGGATTCGTGACGCCACCCGGGACAGCAAACTCATTCCGGGCATACGCCTCAGCCTGACCGACGGGCTTCAGCTTCATCGACTGAAGCAGGCTGCCCGATGCGGCCAAGATCTTGTATTCGGCGAAAAGCGAAGCAAATCGTGCGGTTTCCGCAAGAATGCTGGTGTTGAAACGGGTGTTCTGGGCATCCAGCACGTCGAGAAGCGAACGCTGATTGACCTTGAACTGCTCGCGATACGAGGAAACGAGGCTGCCGTTCGTCGAGGACTGGCGCGCCAGGATCGTCGACAACTCGCCGCGGCCGCTGCGCTCGTTCCATGCGGAGCGGATGGACTCCTCAACTTCGCGATGGGCCTGCGCCAGACCGTAACGCTGTTCGCTGGCGCGACGGATCTGCTCCTGCTCGCGCGCCTGGTCGATACCGCCGCGATAGAGGTTCCAGCGGGCGGTGACGCCGACCTGAACGTCGTTGGTATTGCCCTGGTTGCCATCGATGTCGTTACCGACACGTGCGCTACCCTGAAGATCGACCTTCGGCAGATAATTGGCGCGCGAACCGCGCACACCGGCATCAGCCGCATCGACATCGGCATCGGCCGCGTGAATCTGCGGGCTGTTCTTCTTGGCGATGAAGATCGTATCGTTGAGCGTCTTCGGGATGAACTTTGCGAGCGACACCGGCACCTTGACCGGACCGATCGGCTCTCCGACCGTCTTCAGGAAGCGGATCTTCGTGAGTTCCAGCTCTTCCTGGGCTTCGCGCAACCGGGCCCGTGCCGCCTCGAGGCGCTCACGGCCCTGCAGACGGTCGGCGTCGGTCAGGGCACCGCCCTGGATGCTGGCGCCGATATCGCCGAGAATCTGGTTGTGGGCAGCGACGTTCTGCTGGGCGATGCCGACGATCTTGGACTGGAGGATATACTCGAGATAATCTTGAGTGACCTGAAGAGCCAGCGACTCGGACCGCTCAACAACGCGGAACGAAGCGCCATCAACGCGCGATGCCTGCTGCTCCACTTGGGAGCGGCGGCTGCCGCCGTCAAACAACGTTTGAGTAATCGTCAGGCTCGTATCCGAGCCTTTGAAGTTTTCGTAGTCGCGGGTCAGCGTTCCGGTACTGCTGTTGGACAGTCTACGGCGACTTACACCTGCCTGCAAATCTATCGAAGGAAGATAAAGACCTCGCGCCTGCCGCAGCTCAAACTCGACTGCCTCACGGTTTTCTACCGCCTGCATGATTTGCGGATTGGTTTTGAGAGTCTTTGCTACCGCCTCATCGAGCGTCATCGCGTTGGCAGGTGCGCTAAACACAACTCCCAAGGCTACAGTCGCCAACAGCGTTGCTAAAATTCTTGTGCTCTTAAACAATCGGAAGCCCCTCGCCGATTAAAATCCCATCTCGGCATTCATATACTGCGGCGATTTCGTTGGGAAGTATTATCATTTCTAATTCAGCGGCCCAAGCCTGCTTCCGATATTCATCGTTCTAGGGTTAATTACCAAATTGAAACCATCCATCCATTTGTTTTTTAACAAAAAATTCATAAAACCAACCGATTGGACGTAAAAGTAGATAATTCCGTCCGTTTCCACAGGCGTATACATTTACCTCCTGTGTAGCCGCCGGGACACATGGAGATCTGCTCTTTCCGGTATGGCGATACACGCGCTCCACGTCTGCCAATTGTATAAATCTAGAACAGTCGCTGGCCGTTCAAATTGTTTAGCAAGACATTACTTAAACAAGAAAAGGCGCTTGCGCGCCTTTTCTCTGGTTTCCAGCTTGCAACACTCTTCACTTTATACGTGCGAGATGTTGGCCGAGTGCTTGTCGTCGTCGAAGAGGATCTTGACGGCTTCTGTGTGATTCTGAAGCACGGCGACATCCTTCCAGCTGTCGGTCGCGACCTGGACGCTGACGGTCGTGTCGTTGCCGGCAATCGTGGTGCGAACATTCGCGGCAGCCTCTTCACCCGTTGCCTGATGACCAAGCAGGGTGTCGAGAAGCTTCGAAACATCGACCGCATCACCTTCGTTCGACTTGTAGTCGGTGATGATGTCGGCCATGTCGAGTTCGTGCAGGGCCGAAGGATCGAGCACGAACGTATCCGCGCCGGCACCGCCGGTCATCTGCGTCAGGCCCGGCATGGCGGCGAGGATATCGTCACCATCCGTTCCGACCAGCACGTGGTCGGGCGCATCGCTGAACAGAGTGTCGAACCCGACCTCCACGAAGGAGCCGGTCGAACCGTCTGCGTAGGTGAACGAGCCCTCAGCAAACAGTGACTGACCGTCGATATAACCTTCCGCACTGTCGGCATCGAGCGAGATGCCGGTGATGCCGTAGTCGTTCAGCCCCTTCAGCTCGCCCTCGTCGCTGACGCCATTGCCGTTGGCATCCTGCCAGACCAGCAGCTTGTCGAAGCCCGTGTCGGACGCGTCGATCTTGCCGTCATGATTGACGTCAAGCGTCGAAAGCGCCGCCACACCGCCGGCATGGGTGCCACCGGCAAAGTTCGGGGTGAAGATTTCCGAACCGTTGTCGATCTTGCCATTGCCGTCGACATCATAGGCAAGGATGCCGTCGGTCTTGGTCCAGGCCACCTGATCCTTGTGGCCATCGGCATCGATGTCGAACTTCACGCCGTCATCGACGGATGTGAAGGCGAAGCCGTTGCGGTCGAGATCGAGGATGATGGGGTCGGTGCCACCGGTGGTAAAATGGCTAGAACTCAGGTTACCATAGCCAACGTTATCGATCGTCATGATGTGGTCGAGGGTGAAACCTGAGGTGTTTGCCGCCAGATCACCGCCGTTGCTAATGCTACTGCCTATGGTCATCAGATAGATACCGGCATCAGCAGGATTACCGCCACCCGTGTTAGTATTCGAGTAGATAACAACGACATAAGTACCAGCGCCGATGTCATCGATTGCACTAGCAATAATCGCCTTCAACGAACCAGACGAAGTGCTTGTATCGTTGTTGAGATCAGAGCTCACAAAGCTCGGATTAAGCAGCGCGATCACCTTTGTGGTGCTTGATATGTCACTGTTAGTACTTATGATCTGGCCGAAATTAAATCCATCATAAACATCGTTACCGCCTACCTTGATAACGATCTTGTCAAAATTCGAACCCGTCCTGAAGCCATTAACCGTTGCAAAAGTGCTGCGCCCTCCCTCAACGGTGTCATGATTGAATACAAGCGTATCCGATGCGGCGTCACCAGCGCCAAGGTTCACTGTCCATGTCTTATCCGACAAGACACCTGCGTTGATAACGACCTTATCGCCACCTGCTCCGGCATTTACCGTCCCGCCGCCCTGGCTTGCGGTAATTGTGTCGACATTGGCTGTGCCGTTAATCGTGATATTCTCGCTTTGCTTGCCTAGATTAAGACTACCGGCCGAAGTCATGGTTACGGTCTGAAGATTAGCGATACCGCTATTCCCCAACGTTACATCGGTGAAGCCGCCAGCCACCATCAGTGTATCCGCGCCAGTGCCGCCATCAAGGAGGGTGTCGTTGACGGCGCCGTAAATGGTGTCGTCGCCGCCGCCAGCGCTGATGCTGTCAGCGCCGGAACCGCCGGTGATCATGTCGCCGCTACCCGAGCCGGTGATGGTGAAATCTTCCGTTTGGTTCGAAATGTTGAGCAAACCGTTGTCGGCCATCTCAATCTTCTCGATACCGATTATCTGACCGTCGCCGGAACTCGCAAAATTAGAGCGTACCTTCAGCGTGTCCGTTCCGCCGCCGCCGCTTAGCAACGTGTCGTTGCCGGCGCCGTAAATGGTATCGTCGCCACCACTGCCTTTAATGCTGTCGGCAAACTCCGATCCGTTGATGACGAAACCTTCGCTCTGGTTCGTCAGGTCGAGAGTTGCAGCGTTGAAGAGCCTCACCTGCTCAATGTCGACGATCTGAGCGTCGTCCCTGCTTTCAAAATCAGCAAAGAGTGCAAGCGTATCGATTTCGCCTAAACCGCTCCCACCATCGATGACAGCGTCCTCCTGGTCGGCGACGAATGTATCGTCGCCTTGGTTGCCGAACAGAGAATCCGCTCCCAACCCACCGACGATGAGATCATCGCCCTGATTACCGCTGATATTGTCTATCCCGCCATTGCCGAACAGCAGATCCTCTCCGCTGCCACCGGTTATCGTCTCAGATGCCGCAGAGCCCGCAACGATGTCGTTGGAATTGCCATTTCCACCGCTCAGACCCGATTGAATGTTGTAATAGTCATAGCCCAATGAATACCCCGCGTAAGACGCTCCACCGAATTTGATCTCCTCGACGGCGTGGGCATCGGTAAATTGGTCGATCGCCGTGATTGTCCGGCTTGCGGCAGCGTCACCAAAAACGATCTCCATATTGTTATGCGAGCGCATGAAGTTCAACGTGGACAATTTTACTCCACCGGAGTTCACGTTTATCCAATCACCCTGGTTATCTGTCGTCCCCCTCACCGAAAGATTGTCGAAAGGAGTACCTACGCCAAACGAATACGGTGAGGGATCTCCGTAGTCGTCATAATTGCTGTTATCCATATTGATCGTCATCGTATTCGGCACCGCATCCGAAGCGCCGGATGAATCCCTGACCGAGAAGGTGAAGCTGGCGTCGCCAGAGGATCCCCGCACATCATCTTTCGGCGCCCAAGTCAGCATGCCCGCATCAATCTGCGCTGCCGTCACAAACAGCGAACCAGTGATCTCGGTATTGCCCAGCATGAGCTGGCCGGCCGAAGTCGTAGAAACATTGACGGTCACGCCCGCAAAGGCATGCTGGTCCGGATCCGAGAAACCGAAATCGGCTGCCTTGAAGACATAGGTCACATCCTCGACGATCTGGATGGTTTTGTTCGTGCCGGCCGGCGGTTGAGTTGCCGGCACAATCGCATCGAGGTTGATCGCGAGCGTTGCCGTGTCGGTATCGCCGTCGCCATCCTTCAGCGTGTAGGTAAACGTATCCGTACCCGCCGCATTGGAGGTGCGGGTATAGGTATAATCGCCATTTTCCTGCATCACCAGGGTGCCGTATTGTCCGGCCACGCTGAATCCGCCGTTGGCGTCGTTATCGACGGATCCGTTGTAACCCGACAGACCGGCAATCTTTGCACCGTCGGCACCCGGAATATCATCGCCGACGCCGTCGCTGGTTGTCCCGGAACCGCTGATCACATTGCCCGCGGCCGAAGGGTTGGTGCCGGCTGTATCGGTATCGTTGTTCGCATTCGGCACATCGTCGGAGACCTGCAAGGTAACGATCTGCGTGACGCTATCCTGATCATGATCGCCGGCAACGACGCCAATGCTCCCCAGAGCCTTCAGGTCATCGGCGATACCCGAATGCGCGTCGTAATTATCGACCAGCGTTGCAGTCACCGTGACAGAACCTGTCTGGTTTACCGCGATCGATAGCGGAGCGGAGAGCGCCAGAGTTACGATCTTAACCCCGCCACCGTCGTAGCCTTCGATCAACGCATCGGTGACACGCATCCAGGTCAGACCTCCGCCAAGGGACGCCATGTCGCTTGCAAACGCAAAAGTCGTCAGCGCATCCGAGCCTGCAGTGAAGGAGACCGTGCTCGAAGCAGAGTCGGACACAGAGGGTGTCGTGCCATCGGCAAGGTTCTGATCGTCGAGCGTCAACGTGATACCCGAGCCAGATTGTGACGGGTTCGTTCCGTCGCTGATGGCAATGGTGTGGTCGTCGGTGGCAAAATCACTGTCGCCATCCGTCACCTTCAGGGAGAAGGTCACCGTCTGCGCGAGATCGTTGTCAAGGTTGGCGGCGGCAACAAAGTGCCACGTTCCATCTGCATTGACGGTCAGCGTGCCCTTGCCGGTGTCAATCGCCTGGCCAAACGCATAATTCGCACCGTTGAAGGCAACCACTGTGGAGCCGCCCGTGGCGTCCGCACCAAAATCTTTTGCCCAACTGCCATCCAGCACGCTCAGTTCAGCAACGCTCGTTGCACCGCTGATGGACACGCTCGGGCCATGATCGGCGAACTGGATGTTGCCGCCCAGATCGATGATCGCACTGTCGGTCCTGGTGTCGCCGTCGCCATCGGTGATGGTCGCAGAAGCCGTGAGCTTCACCCGGTTGTCGGCCAGTGTAGCAAGCTGAGATGCATAAGATGAGGAAGAAGCATCGCCAGCATGATCGATCTCGCATGCTGGTTCAGCGTCACCACGCCAGATGTATCGACTGAAATGGAGAATACAGCTTTCGAAACCGCCTGGCCGAGCACAGTCGTGGTCGAACCGTAGACAACGCCGTCGATCAGGAACAGGTTGATCTGCTGCCCGTTGCTGTCAAGGCCGGAATCCGCACCGTTCGAACCATAGAGGCCGAGCTGGTAGCTGAGAGCCGAAACGGAGCCGGCGCCGTCTGCCCCGTGGGACTGCGAGGCGATCGAGAACACGCTGCCGAACGCCGCCGAACTGGTCGCCGTGTCCGTGTTGCTGCCGATCGTATCCCCATCCTGCGTCTTCAGAACGACATTCGTGTCCGAGCCCGCCGAAACGTCGATGCTCGGGCCATGATCGGCGAACTGGATGTTGCCGCCCAGATCGATGATCGCGCTGTCGGTCCTGGTGTCGCCGTCGCCATCGGTGATGGTCGCAGAAGCCGTGAGCTTCACCAGGTTGTTGGCCAGTGCGGTGACCTGGCTTTCATACGAGGACGACGAACCGGGGCCGGCATGGTCGATCTCGCCATGCTGGGTCAGCGTCACCACGCCAGATGTATCGACTGAAATGGAGAATACAGCTTTCGAAACCGCCTGGCCGAGCACAGTCGTGGTCGAACCGTAGACAACGCCGTCGATCAGGAACAGGTTGATCTGCTGCCCGTTGCTGTCAAGGCCGGAATCCGCACCGTTCCAACCGTTGAGGCCGAGCTGGTAGCTGAGAGCCGAAACGGAGCCGGCGCCGTCTGCCCCGTGGGACTGCGAGGCGATCGAGAACACGCTGCCGAACGCCGCCGAACTGGTCGCCGTGTCCGTGTTGCTGCCGATCGTATCCCCATCCTGCGTCTTCAGAACGACATTCGTGTCCGAGCCCGCCGAAACGTCGATGCTCGGGCCATCGTCCTCGAAGGCGATCCTGTCGCCGATCGAAACCGACTTGGTGACCACGTCGCCATCGTAATCGGTGGCGGTCAGAACGGCGGAGATCTTCCCGAAGAGATTGACGCCCTCATCCGAAGAGGCATTGTTCGGATGCTTCAGCGACAGATATTCCGCCACGCTGACGCGACCGTCGTCGTCGATGGCGATCGCGAAGGCCGCCATCCCGTTGGCTCCGCCAACGCGGCCGACCACGACTTCTTCCTCCAGGTACAGATAGATTTTGGCACCATCGGTGGTCATCAGGCCGGAATTAATGCCGTTTCCGCCGTCGACCCGTAAGGTCAGTGCAGTGGAGACATTGTCGTCCGCACCACCCTTGACCGAGATATCGACTACGTCGTCGCGGGCATAGATCGGCCCGCCGAGATCGGCGTCCACGCCAAGGTTGTCAACGCCGGCGAACAGGCTGCCGATGCTGCCCGCGTTGATGTTATCGTCCCAAAGGCCGGACGTTTCGTCGATCGTCACCGTCTTATCGGTGAAGATCGCGATTTCCGGCACGTCGTCGGTGATGGTGATCGAGAACTTGCCGCCGAGGCCGATTTGGTCGCCATCGCCGTCGGTCGCCTGGATCACCGCGCCGAAGTCGATGGCGGACAGGCCCTCAGGGGTTCCGTTGTCGAGCGCATTGGTCTGGCCCGTGACGTGGTCGAGCTGGTCGTACTGCTGGTAGGTAAATTCGCCGGTGGTATGATCGAGGGTGAGGGAGAAGACCGGCCGGTCGCCCCAACCGATGCCGGCACCGCCGGCGACATTCACATAGGCCACCAGGGCGTCGCCGACCATCGCATAGGAGAGCGTGTCACCCTTCGAGGTCAGGGCCAGCGCCTGCATCTTGGCCGCTGCATCGGTGACAAAACCGAAACCGCCGCCGGCTGCTGCGCCGTCAGCGCCGAAGGCGACGACCGAGGCGATCGAGCCGGACACGGTCGCCGCATCGCCCACACCGATCCACGAGAAGTCCGAGGTGGAACCGTCGGCGGTTCCATCGTTTGGATGCGTGCCGGACGACAGCAGGTTGGAGATGTCGTCTTCGTCGGCAGTGGCCGATACCTTCGCGCCGGATGCCACCGGGCCGTCATCACCGATCTCGATCGAGAACGAACCGGTATCGGAATCGCCATCCTTGTCTGTGACCGTGAACGTAAAGTTCAGTCGCAGGGCGTCATCGGCACCGATCTCACCGAGATCCGGATGGTCGAGAGGCTGCGACTGCGTGTAGGTGAAGGCGCCGGTGGTCGGGTTGGTGACCGTCAGCGTGAAAACGGTGACCGTGGTCTCGCCGACGATGATCGTGCCGGTGACCGTCAGGCCGTCAGCCGAGGTCGATACCGTGACGGCCTGACCGCCGGACGTGAGCGGCGCGGCAACACCGCTGCCGGTCCCTTCCGCCATATCGAAAGTGCTCTGGTAATTCACCGAGGAGACAATGCCGAAATCGTCACCGCCGTCGAAACCGAGCGTGCCCGTGATCGTCTCGTTGCCGATAACGTCATCGGCCAGAACCGATTCGGCGAAGATGAACGGCGAACCCATGTCGAAGGCGTCCGGCTGATCGTCCGCCGCCGTCCGGTCGTCAAGCCCTCCGCCATCGCCAAATTCCGTATCGCCGAGCAGCGAGGCCAGCTGAATGGGGCCGTTCTGGCTCCCCTGGATCGAGTCGTCGAATTCAGCGCCGGAACTGTCCGGGCGTCCGCTGGCGCTAAACGATCCGTCCGGGCCGGCTGCGACGTTGATGCCGCTGTCTTCCAGGGCGGCGAAGAGCACCTGCTGGGGTACCTCCACCTCGCCGATCAGCATCGTCGGGATCTTGGTCGCGCCGTTGACGATGACGATCTCGGTTCCGTCCGCCTGCACCAGGATCAGGTTTGCGCCGTCGACCCGGATATCGTCGATCGATACACTCGTCGCCAGATGAACGATGTTGTTGACGTCCGGGGTCACTTCCGCAGCCGGGGCTGCTGGAGCAGCGGCCGGCGCATTTGGATCGGTCGGGACGCGGCCCGTCGTCGGGGTGCGACCATCACCGGCCTGCGCCACCTGGATCTCATGCTCGATCGGAGAAGGCGTAGAAGAGGCTGCGATCTCTTCCTGGATTTCCGACGAGAAATTCTCAGTCAGATTTTCTTCCGAGATGTTCGACAGGCGCGGATCTTCAACGGACATGACTCTAACCCCCAATAAAAACTGTGCCGCAATCAACTCCGCCCCCAAATATAAAGCAAGACTTCCTTAACCTTCGCGATATAGCCGGTTATGTGTCGGGAACGGATTTATTGACAGAAGGTTAACTGGGGCGGCGGAAGACGTATTAAAGCCACACATCTTGCCCCAATCGGCCGCAAAACATGGTTTCCAAAGAGTTATCCGAGGCGGTTGTTACGACAAGAGACGCGCCTTGGCCGAATGACCTTGCGCCTTGGGCGATCGATTCGTCTGCGACGGGGAACCTGATTCGGTTCTCAAGCCCGCCCCCGGCCATGACGGCAGCACACTCGACATGGACGCCAAATAGGCCGGCCAAGCTATAACCGGAGAATCAATGGGACCAGAAACCTTTGATTTGCTTTCCGAAACGCCTGCAAGACGGTCGAAGGAATTGCGAATAGCTTTCGGCATAAGGAATTACTGCCGCAACAGAGAAGCGCCACCCATATATACTGTATAAATTTAATAAAATTTTCTCGACTTGCCACAGAACGCGGTGATGGCGAGCTGGTCGGGCAAGTGCTGCCCCGCCTCCCCATAAGGATATTCGGCCAGACGGCCGCATCGCCGTTACGGTAAGGCCTACGCCTTTTGTGCATGATGCTGGACAGGATCCCCGGCGTTTATGCTCCCAGGCCGTATTTCCGTCCGCCAAAGTTGTTCTCGCGCTCATTCAAGGTGGAACTCTTATGACAGCGATGCGTACCGTCATCTTGTCCTTGGCATGGCTATTGTCCGGCGTGGCGTCTTCGCAGGAAATCACACCGGGCGATGCCCCACAGAACTCCGCGCAGGTTCTTTTCACCGGACATAGCTTGATCGATAATCCCCTGGCCAACTGGGTCGAGATGATTGCCAAAAGCCGCGGCAAGAATATTGCCTGGGAGCAGCAGATCGTCATTGGATCCCCGCTGAGGTATCGGACACGAGGTGAGTACGACCAGGATTTCAGCTGGGCCGGATATAGGTACGGGAAAAACCGCAACGGCGACCAGATGGATGTCGTCGAGGAACTGCTTCGCCCGCGGCGCATCACCACGGGGCGCCCTTACGACACCGTTGTCGCAGCGGAAAACCACAATTTGCTAAACATGATCGTATGGGAAAACGCGATTGCCTACCTGCGCCATTTTCACGACCGCCTTCTCGACGGCAACCCGAAAGGCCGAACCCTTTATGTCCACACCTGGCTTGGCGTCGACAAGAACAATCCGCAGCCCTGGTTGGAACACGAGACGAACGCATCGGTCGTATGGCAATGCGTAGCGGAGAAAGTGAAGCTGACACTGCGAGCTGAAAGGCGACCGGCCAATCTTTCCGTCGTGCCTGCCGGAACGGCTCTCGTGGAATTGGTGAAAAGGACACTTGACGGGAAGATTATCGGTTTTACCGGAAGCACCACGGAAAAACTCGATCGGATATTCCGCGACGAGGTCCATCTGACCGATATAGGCGTCTATTTCGTAGCTGCGGTCCACTACGCCTCAATCTATCGCCAGTCGCCCGAGGGCGCCGCGGCGCCTCCGACCGTGCCCCGGGACCTTGCGAAGGAGTTGCAGAAGATTGCATGGGCGGTCACCCGAGATTTTCTGCAGCAGGAAAGCTTGCACCCGCCGAGCATGGCAGAATGCCGGCGCGTCGTCGTCGAAAAAGTCTGCCGAAGCTTCTGGGTGCATGTCGGCGAACCGAACGAGGCGGGTGGCTGCCAGAGCTATTTTGCCGAAACCCAGCCGGCCCCCGGAGGCAACCCCTTCGTCTGGCCGGATCCGAATTGGAACGCCCTGCCAAGGCCAGCGCGTTAGCTCCTTCGTCCATCCCACGCGGGATATCTGTCCGAGCCTGGATGACCGAACCTGATTTGCCGGGACACGAGGGGGCGATCTCACAGTCGCGGCACACCGGACCCCTTTCCGGCATCACCCGACTGTCAGATGGAAGATGAACAGATAAACTGTCGATGTTCGGAACCTGCGCGCTGCGCCGTTCTCATGTCTTTCGCCAAGTGCATGACATATGCACGGTTGCCAGCCGACAAACATCCATGTCGAGAGTTCGTCGCTCCGGGAGGCATTGCCGCGGCAACGCCCCTGTCAGCGCTGACGTGGTTTTCTATGGTGTCCCTTCACGCAGCTGCGAAGGCTCGACTTCGCAGCCGTGATATCTCGGGTCGGTCCGCCAACCGACCGACGAACGGCTAGTTGGCCGCTCCGTATGGGAAGAGGTCATTGAGTTTGTAGGCGACCTCGGTGCGGTTCGTCGCTTTCAGCTTCTTCATGATGTTGCGGATATGGACCTTGACCGTGCTTTCCCGCAGGTTGAGCTCGTAGGCGATGATCTTGTTGGCCTTGCCCTTGCGAAGGGCTTCGACCACCGCTTCCTGGCGCAGCGTGAACATTCCCGAAAGTGGCCGGTGTTCCGCCGCCGACGTCGCAGCGGTGACCAGGTGCCGCATGGAGAGGACGCTGCTTGCCGGAACGAAGATCCCGCCGGCAACGGCCAAGCCGATCGCTTCCACGCAGACGCCGATGCCGACGCAAGAGGGAATGAAACCTCGAGCCCCATATTCCAACATTTTCACCACCTGGGCGAGGTCGTCGGAGTCGGAAAGCACGATGATCGGCGGCGACTTGAACTCGGCCGTCAATTTCGAGATGTCAGTCGCAAGTGCGGCATCGTCGGCCTTTCGGCCGCCGATATTGAACAGAACGGCCTGGACAGGCGGATAGAGATCTTTTTCTAGTTTCCATTCGTCGATGGAGCCGACAGCGCAGACATCCATCTCGAGGCCACGCCCGATAAGGGCTTTGGCAAGGCATTCGCGATCAAGCGCTCTCGCGTCGATGATCACAAGGCATCCGTCGTGGTTTACTCCCTCACTGCCTCGATCATCTCTTTCAGCGAGCTTTGGGATGTCATTCATAATGCGAAAGGATTCTGCCACAGCAGGAGAACGGCTGTAGCCGCTTGGTGTGGAACTCATCTTACCCCCTTACCTGAAGTCTAGGATGATTGTCCCCTTCAGGATCCGCAACTATAAGTACGCCAACAGACTGTCTTTACACCTTTCAACCTTTTATTAAGTTCAATATACAGGAGATACGTAATTTAGTCTATGCGCAAGTAAGCAGCTAGATAAAAATATTTACCGGGGGTGCAAGCTAAGTTCCGATAGGGAATTGGATATCTGCTTATAGTTAACGTGCACGTCAAAAACACCCCCTTAAAGCTCGAACCCGGCCCCGCCCATGAACTTTCGGACACTTGACCTGTTCCGACGCAAAAGGCTGCATTTCGGGACAACGACCACTGCGGCGTGGAAACAACCGCCATCCGGCATCTCGGCACCAAATAATCGGCCAGCCGACATATAAAAATAGCAAAACTGGAAGTTTTTGACAGCTTTTCTTAAAACAGCGGGCCAGCGTGGTGGAGAATGCCCGTTGCAAGAATTCCAGCCAGATACCCGACAGGCCAAGCTAACAATACACCCGCTTCATATAGGAAATTGTTGAGGCCATGACGGTGATTGAAGTAAAGAATCGCCGGCAATACGGGCAGTCCGTAAAGTGCAGCCGCCCATACTGCGCCCTCGAAACCGAACAAGTAATAACCGAGGGGCAGGCATGTAAAGCTGGAGACCGCGCGAATGAAATTCATGACAGTCTGGTTACGCGGTTCATTGACGGCGAGATAGACCGCGGACAGGGGACCGTAACGCATGATGAGAAGGCTGAACGATAATATCTGGATAATTGGAGCAGCATCTCGATAGCGATCATCATAGAGCACTTCGATGATTGCCGTGCCACTCGAATAGATCGCGCCCGCACTTCCGATGAAAACAAGATCCAGCGGCAATCGCATTTTCCAGAACATGGAGCCGAGCTGCTCCGGACGTTCCCTTGCGATCCTGCCCAAGGCCGGCATTGCCACGTTTAAAAACAGCCGGCCACCGGCACCTTCCAGCATCGAGATAAGATTGAAGGCCAGGCTGTAGAAGCCAAGCATGAGGGGGCTTGTCCATCCGGCGAGAAAGATACGGTCTCCATTGGCTGCTATCATCGTAAGGATGGACGACAGCATGATCCAGCGGCCAAACCGAACAAGATCCCTTATCGCCGGAGCTTCCCAGTAAAGGCTGTTATGCTGACCCGGTAGCCATGTGTGAGTGAGAATAGTGGTCGTTAACGCAGATAAAAGCGTCGCGGCCACAAACGACCAGATCGAGCCGGTGTACCACGCAAGCGAAATCCCGACCGCCAGACTGACGACCTGAGCCACTATCTCGATTAAAGTGACGCGCCCGAGATTGAGGTGCCGGAACGCAGTGATCAGCTTTGTGGATTGCAGCCCCATGATCACGGTGCAAAAAGACATCCCCATGATGATGGCCGGCAACGACGTGACCGTGTAGACCGATCCGGTCGGGAACAGGCCATACTCCGCTGCACGCCCGATCCCTATCGCGATCAGGACACATGCAAACCAGATCAGGCAGCCGTGGATGATCTGCAGCGTCCACGCGGTGTCGAGATAGGATTGGTCGTCGCCAAATTGGCTCTGTATGGCCGCGGGCCGGAGCCCGAGATCGGACAACATGGCGACCGACACCTGAATCATGGTGGCGACGGCCATGATGCCGAACATTTCCGGTATCAGCAGCCTTGTCAGCACCAGGTTGCTTGCGATGCGTACTACCTGCGAGAGGAGATACCCCATCATCGACCAGCCTGCGGCCTGGATAAGGGTCGTGCGAAGACGTCGTTTCGGCGGCTGAACCGTCACGGGCAAAGCGTCGAGAAGCAATCGCTCCCTGGCGTGAGGAGAAGGCACCTGCTTCCAATCCGAGGGAACGATTGCGTCAGTCACAGAATACTCCGCGTTCTTCAAGAAGGCTTCCCAGCTTGATGTCGAAGGCACGCAAGCAGCGTGCCCCGAACATCTCATGGCAATTGCGGAAACGGTATTTTCGAGATCCGGCCATCGTTTATCGACTAAGCAATCTCGGCGACCCGGACCGGCGCTCTGCTTTGAACCTTGGCATCCACATCGGCTGTCCCATGGAGCGCAGCCGAGACACCCGAGGCTTCAAGAACAGCACGCATGTGCTCTGAGAGCACCCGAACATACGGATCGAGCACCATGCTGTCGTGGTCTCCAGGCACTTCCGAGACCCGCAATTGCGGCACATGCCCCGCCCACCCGTTGTCAGGCAGCAGTACATCGCGGTTCTGCTTCAGGTGACGGCCGCCACCAAGGTTATAGAAGATATCGGGCTTGGGGCGAAACAACGTAACCTTGCCGGAATAAGCCCTGACATCATACCTGAGCAACGCTCTCCTGAACGCCATCTCAATCCTGACATTGTTGAAATACTCAGGCGATTCACCTTGATGCTCCAGCTCGGACTTGGCGCGCTGTTGCTCCTGATAGGCACGACGGTCCCTCAGATAGGCGCCGACAAACCTCATCTTATGCCGGCGCATATCCTGCAATTTCATGCTGATACGGTCGCGCAGGCCCAGCCCCGGCTGCCGCGGCATGGGGGTGTCCAGCATGATCACCTGGGAAACCTCTTCTCCTGCACCTTGGAGCTGATGGGCCATTTCGAAGGCGGTTATGCCGCCACCCGAATAGCCGGCGAGAAGATAGGGTCCGCTGGGCTGCACCGTGCGGATTTCGGCGATGTAGTCGGCCGCCATCTCTTCGAACGTCGCGTGCGGTTCGTGGTCGCCGTAGAGTCCGCGGGCCTGCAATCCGTAGACCGGCCTGTCCGCACCCATGGTCATCGCCAGATGGCGAAGGTTCAGGACATTGCCGAACATGCCGGCGCAGATGAACAGCGGGGTTGCTTTCGCATTCTTACCGGGGTTCATCAGTACCAGATGAACCGGCTTTGCCGTCGTCGTCGGCAGGCTCGCCGCGAGCTCGGATCCTGCGGCTTCGCCTCCATCCGGCAGTTCCGCAGCAATGCGCTCCGCACACTGTGCGATCGTCGGCGCCTCGAACAGCGTCGATATCGGCAGGTCGAGCGCATATTGTTTCTTGATCATCCGGAACAGGCGAACCGCGATCAGCGAATGCCCGCCCATATCGAAGAAACTGTCGTGGATGCCGACCTTGGCGATGCCGAGGAGCTCCCGCCAATAGCTGGCCAGCGTTTCCTCGATCGGATTGCGCGGTTCGACAAACTCGCTTTCGAGATCCGGTCTCTCGAAATTGTCACCGGACGGCGTCGCGGTTTCGGCAGAGGCGGCAATCCATTCGCGCAGAATTTCGAGATCGATCGAACTGATAATCGGCTGAGGTTCGGATGTGGCGAGCGCACGTTGCAGCGCCGAGAAACCTTCTGCCGGCAGGATACCGTTGCGCACCTGGGTGCCGAGCTTCAACATCGCCGGAGAAAGCGCGGCCTGCTTCGCTTTGGCAGCAGCCGGGGCGTCCGCCTGGGCTGCGAGACCGAGCGCAAGATCGTTCTCCAGCCTGCGCATGACGAATTTTTCGGCTTCGAAGATGATGTTGCCGTGGGGATCGGTGATCGTCACGTCGAAGGCCGCATAACCCTCGCCGAAATCGCTGCTGTCGGCGAGTTCCACGATACTGACGACCTCGGCCGGCAGGGGCCTGTGAAGGACCACCCGGCCATAGGTCGCCGGCGCCCAGAGCGAGGTCTCGGCGTCGTAGTCCTTGGCAAGTTGCATGGCAAAACCGGTCGCGATGTCGAGCAGGCCGGGATGCAGCAGGACGCCTTTCGCAAGATCGTCGGCAAAGATCGGGTCCAGTTTCAATTCCGCAATAGCCTTGCCGCGCGCCATCGCCATCGAGCGCAGGACGGCCCAGCGGGGGCCAAAGCGGATATGCTTCTCCTGAACTGCGCGAAGCGCGCTCCCGCCTCCGGCGACCCGTGACCCGTCGCATTGGGAGGCGACAGCGGCGATGTCGATCGTCGCACGCCTCTGTTGCGCCCGAGGCTTGAGAACGGCTTCGGCGTGTTTGACGAACAGCGCATCCTCGCCATCCGCCGGGCCTGCCAGAACCGCTACGCGAAAATGCGCCGCCGCCGGTTCCAACCGCACTCGAACGGCTTTTATCTCGCCGTCATTGAAGGCAAGCGGCCTCAGGAATACGAGGTCCGCCACTTCCGCTTCGAACGGAAGCCCGTATTCCCGAGACGCCTGTGCAATCAGCTCCAGATAACCTGTACCCGGCATGACCGCCTGGCCAGAAAGCAGCCGATGTTCGTCGAGCATCCATTCCGTCTCGGGGCTGACCAGCGCCTCGAGCCAGGGCAATCCCGTCTCGTCCTCTTTCCAGTGCTGGAAGAAAGGACCGGCAGCCGGCCCGGCAACCGGCTTGATCCACCCGCCGCCTTCGGAGGCGCCAAGCGCCCGTGCCGCAAGACCGACCTCATTCCAGACGCCCCAATGCAGCGCGACGGTGGCACGGTCGGCGCGATGAGAACGGCTCTGCGCGAAGGCGTTGAGATAGGCGTTCGCCGCGACGTAATCGACCTGCCCTGCCCGCACCACATCGGTGCTGGTGGAAGAAAACATCAGGAAGAAATCGAGCGCCACGTTTTCGAATGCCGCATCCAGCACCGTGGTGCCGAGCACTTTCGGCGTCAGGACCCTGTCGATGCTGTCGCGAGTCTTGGTCTGCATCAGGCCGTCATCGACCGTTCCGGCCGCATGGAAGACACCGTTGATTTCCCCGAACCGGGAGAGCGAGGTCTCGACCGCCCGGCTCATCTGCTCCGGATTGCCGACATCGCCGACCAGATAAAGAACGTCCGACCCCTTCTCCTCAAGCCTCCGGATCGCCGATATCGCCCGCCGAACGACGCCATGGCCGTGGGTGCGATCGTAGAATTCCCAGTTTTCCCGCGGCGGCAGAACCGTGCGTCCGACAAGCACGATCCGCGCCCGGAACCGGCCGGCGAGTTCGTCGGCAAGCGCCAAAGCGACGTCGCTCAAGCCGCCGGAGAAGAAGTAGACGCCACCCTCGCGCAGTATCGCCTGTTCGGACGATACGTCTTTCAATGGCAACCGCTGATGAACCTGCGACCAGCGCCGCCCTTTGCGCAAGGCGACGATTTCGGATCCCGGCTTGGCATGCAGGTCTTCCCAGAGCTGCTCGATCAACGCCGCCGGCTCCGCGGCCTCTTTTTTCTCCACCCGCCCGGTCATACGCGCAAAGGAGAACCGCTTGTCGTTCCGTTCGGCCTTGGGCGGCAGATCGATATCGATCACCCTGACCGTGGCACCGGCCATCTCCTTCGGCAGGACCAGGCTGGGGCCTAGAACGGTGGCCTTTTCGGGATAGGGCAGCGGCTCGCCCGAGACCTGCTGCATGCCGTTGGCGATGACGGTGAAATGCAGGTCCGCAACGCTGGCCGCCTCCCCCAGAGCCTGGGCGAGATGCAGCATGCTGTCGAAACCGCATTCCTGGTTCCGATGGAAGAAATTCGAGCCGGGCCGGAAGGTCTCGGCCTGGGTCAGAAGCCACATATGCACGATACGTGATGGCAGGCCGCCATCACCGACAAGCCCGGCAATCAGGGCGTCATATCCGGCGCGGCCCAATTCCGGGCAGAGCATGTAGTCCTCGGCGCTGCGGCGAATGAAAGCGTCGCCCAGGGACACTGTAACCACACGGTGGCCGGCCGCCCTCAGCGCTTCGACCAGCTTCTGGCCGATCCCGGCCTCGTCGAGGAAAAAGAGCCAGGATTGCGCCTCTTTCTCAGCGCCCAGCTCGTAGTCAGCCAGCGTCTGCTTCCAGGAGGGGCGATAGCCCCAGCGCGCGATATCTGGCTCCTTCGAAAGGACGGGCTCGGCGTTCTTGCCTCTCTCATTCGCTTCGGCGCGGTCTATGAAGAAGCGCTTGTGCTGGAACGGATAGGCCGGCAGCCGGACCCGGCGCGGCGAACGTCCCTGCCACAAGCGGTCGATATCGACCTCAAGGCCGGTCGCCCACGCACGCCCCACGGCGGCGAGGAAATGGAGCCGATCGTCGCCGGCCTCGTCGGCATGCGGCAGGCTGTTGATCACCTGGTTTGCGGGGATCGACCCCTGAGCCTTCGTCAGTGACGACAGGACGCGCCCGGGACCCACTTCGATATAGATACGTCCCGGCTCCGCCGAAAGCGCTGCCATGCCATTCGCGAAATAGACGGTCGAACGAAGGTGACCGACCCAATACATCGGATCGGTCGCCTCTTCGGCGCTCAGCGGCAGGCCCGTACGGTTCGACAGGATAGGAATGGCCGGTGCCCGAAGAGTAATCCCGCGCAGAAAGGCCTCGAAGGCTTTGAGAATGGGCGTGACCAACCGCGAATGCGCCGCGATGTTGATCGGCACGCGCGTCGCGTCGATGCCCTGCCCCGCCAGAAACTCCCGGAAGAGGTCGAGATCCTCGTTGAGGCCTGACACCACGCAAAGCGATGGCGCATTGACCGACGCGATGTCAAGCGATGGCGGCAGGAGCTCGGAAAGCCGGTCGTGATCGAGCGGCACGCTCATCATGCCGCTGGGCCGAATAGTCTCAAACAGCTTGCCGCGCAAATGTACCAGGTTGACGGCGTCCTTGAAGGACATCACGCCGGCAACACAGGCCGCGGCGTTCTCGCCCATGGAGTGGCCGATCAGCGCCTTCGGCTTCACGCCCCAATCCATCCATAGGCGCGCCAACCCGATCTCGGTGATCAGAATGGCCGGAAGCTGGAGCGAGGGGCGAAGGAAGGTTTTCGCAGCCGTTGCGGAGTTCTCGCCGAGCCATACCGTGCGGATCTCATTTGCTGCGTCGACGGGCAGATGGGAAAGCCCCTCTTCGACGCTCCGCCGGAATGTCTGATCCTCCTCGTAGAGCCGCTTGGCCATGCCGACATATTGAGCACCGCCGCCCGGAAACAGGAATATGGCGCCAGAATTGTTCGGCACGGACTGATGAACGAAACCGCGGCTGCCGGGGTTGGCAAGGACCGCGATGGCGTCCTCCCGGCCACGGACGGCGACCACCATGCGATGATCGAAATGTTTGCGGCCATGCTGCAGCGTATAGCTGACGTCATCGAACGAAAGGCCGGGCTGTGCGGAAATCGCCGAGCCGAGCCGCTCGGCCGCCTGGTCGATCGTCTTGCGCTGGCGGGCCGAAAGGAACAGCAACATCGGATCGGAATCGGCGCCGATCTCCGCGTTGGCCCCGGCCGCGTCGGCCACGTAACGGGTCGGTGCCTGCTCGATGATTGCGTGCGCATTGGTGCCGCCGACGCCGAGCGAGTTAACGGCCGCCCGGCGCGGACCCGGCGCATGTGGCCACTTCACCAGCTTGTTGTTGACCCGGAACGGGCTCTTCTCGAAATCGATCGAGGGATTGGGCCGCTCGAAGCCGAGCGTCGGCGGAATTTCACCCTCGTTGACGGCAAGCGCCGCCTTGATCAGAGCGACGACGCCCGCTGCGGTATCGAGATGGCCGATATTCGATTTGACCGATCCGACATGGCAGAAGCCGGTCCGGTCGGTGCTCTGCCTGAAGGCCGCCGTCAGCGCCTCGATCTCGATCGGATCGCCGAGGAACGTGCCGGTACCGTGGCACTCGACATATTGAATGGTGTCGGCATCGACGCCTGCGAGCCCTTGAGCCTCCAGAACCGCCTCGGCCTGTCCGCTGACGCTCGGCGCTAGATAACCCGCCTTGCTGCTGCCGTCGTTGTTGACGGCCGTGCCCTTGATCACGGCATGGATCACATCGCCGTCGCGAAGAGCATCCGAAAGCCGGCGAAGCACGACCACCCCTACGCCGCTTCCGAAAACGGTCCCCGCCGCGCGATGGTCGAAAGGCCGGCAGTGCCCGTCGGGGGAAAGGATCTCGCCTTCCTGGAACGTGTAGCCGCGCCGATGCGGGAACTCGATCGTCACCCCGCCGGCCAGCGCCATGTCGCACTCGCCGGAGATCAGGCTTTGGCAGGCATAATGCACCGCGACGAGCGACGTCGAGCAGGCGGTCTGCACATTGACGCTCGGGCCGCGCAAGTCGAACGTGAAGGAGGCTCGCGTCGCCAGAAAATCCTTGTCGTTGCCCGTGTGGCGCAACAGGAACATTCCCACCTGGTCGATCAGGTTGCGATTGCTGCAGACGTTGAAATAGAAATAGCTGCCCATGCCGCAGCCGGCGAAAATACCGACCGGGCCGGGCTGATTGTTCGGCGTCCGGCCTGCGTCCTCCATGGCTTCCCAGGCGCATTCCAGGAAATGGCGGTGCTGGGGATCCATGATCGCCGCCTCCTTCGGGTTCAGGCCGAAGAACTCCGCGTCGAACATTTCCATATCGGGAAGGTCGGCGCCGCGGGGAACATAGTTGGGGTGATGGAGCCGCTCGGGGTCCTCGCCTTCAGCGATCAGGTCCTCCGGCGAAAACGTCCGGACCGACTCTACGCCGTCTCGCAGGTTTTGCCAGAATTCCGAAACATTACGCGCACCCGGCACTCTCAAAGCCATGCCGACGATTGCAATATCGCTGGCACAGACCTGGTTTGACCCCTCAAGCATCGACACCGCCCCAATCCACGGAGGCCAACCTGATGACATCACCCCAATGATGCCACGAGCCTCGTTCCGCTTCCCAGTGAAATCCGCGAGCGCAAACCCGCAGCCTCAATGTGCTGCCAGCCAAGACGCAATCGCAATTACTCCTTTGGAAGCCATGATCATCCGTATGGGGGAAAGCCGGGTATCGCCGGCAATTCAGGCTTAGGCGCGATCATCCGCATGGGTGCTCCGGCGCATGTTGAGTTTTATACCGCTCCCCGTTTCTATCGGAGTGCCTGGAACAGCAACGAGTGGGGACAAGCTTTATGGGCGAATTGAAGTGTGTTTTGATCGGTGGCGGTTTATTACTGGTTCAATGCGCTGAAATTCTGCGGGGGCGCGGACATAGGATCGAGGCCGTAGCGACGTCGAACGGATCGGTCAGAAACTGGGCGCAGGCCCAGGGTATCCCCGTCGTGACGCAGGAGGGCGATTACGCCGCCCAGCTGACCCAATACGACTACGACTGGCTCTTCAGCATCGCCAACCTGAAAATGGTTCCCGATGCGGCCTGGCGGCACGCCAATATCGGCGCCGCCAATTTCCATGACGGCCTGCTGCCGGATATGGCCGGCCTCAACACACCCGCCTGGGCGATCCTCGAAGGTCATGACCGGCACGGCATCACCTGGCACGCGATCACCGAAGGGATCGACGAAGGCGATATCTATGCGCAGCAGCATTTCGAGATCAGCGCGGACGAGACGGCGCTGACGCTGAATACGAAATGTTTCGAAGCCGGGATCGCGACTTTCTCCGACATGCTTGGCGATATCGAGCGCGGCACCTTGAAACCGTGCCGGCAGGATTTCGCAACCCGCACCTACTACGGACAGCTCAAGCGTCCTTCGGCCGCCGGTACGCTCGATTTCACGGCCTCGGCAGGCGAGCTTTCGCGTCTAGTACGCGGCCTGGATTTCGGCCCCACATATCTCAATCCCCTGGCAACGCCCAAGGTTCGTTTCGGCGACGACGTCTTCACCGTCAGGAACCTTCGCGTCCTCGACGGCGAACTGAACGGGGAACCTGGTCTCGTCCTCTCGGTCGGCGCCCATGGTGTGACGATCGGCACCGCAGACATGCCGGTTCTGCTCGAGGCCGCCCGCAAGGATGGCACCCGGCAGATCACGCTCTCTTCGGTACTGCGTCCGGGCGATCGGCTGCCGCTGATGAGCGAGGCGGACAAGACCGCCCTGTCGGAAGCGGTTTCCGCTCTTGCGCGGCATGAAACCTTCTTCCGCCGTGCGCTCGAAGCCGGCACCGATATCGCGCTTCCCTATATCAAAGCATCGGAAGCCGGCCAAGCACCGGATATCCGCATCATTCCTCTACTGTTTTCCGGGCAGCTTTCGCGCCAGGAGCGGGTCGCGTTGACTGGAGCCTTCCTCGTGCGTCTTTCCGGCCAGACCGCGTTCGATCTCGCCTATACCAACGACCGGCGGGCAGATCTCGACGCCCGCCATCCCGGCTATTTTGCGAAGTCCATTCCGCTGCGGATCAACGCCGCGGGGCAAGCCACGGTCGACGACCTGCTCGGGCAGGTCGATCAGGCGTTGAGGGTGCTGGACCAACGCCAGGGTTATTGCCGCGATCTTGTCGACCGTTATCCCGGTCTTGCAGCGCCGGAATTGACGATCGGTGTCGCAGACATCTCCAGTCCGGCGCTCGTCGACGAGATCGAAGGCTGCGCCCTGACCTTCCGGCTCAGCGAGACCAAAGCCGACCTGCTCTACGATCGGGCGCGTATCGACGAGCGGCAGGCGCAGGATCTGGCGACGGCATTTGCGATCCTGGCCTCGGCGTTCGAGGACCGCACGACCTTGCTGCAGGACCTGCCCTTGATGTCGAATGCCGACAGAAACATGGTCCTCTTCGACTGGAACCGGACGGAGCGCGAATACGATACCGCCGCCTGCGTCCATCAACTTATCGAACGGCAGGTCGACCGGACGCCGGATGCCGAAGCTCTGGCATTCCACGGCCGCTCCCTTTCCTACCGCGAGATGGACGAACGGGCGAACCTCATCGCCCAAGCGCTGGTGGCCCAGGGCGTCGGCCCGGACGTCACCGTCGGCCTTTACCTGCCGCGTTCGCTCGATCTGGTCGTCGGCGCGCTCGCGATCATGAAGGCGGGCGGGGCCTATATTCCTCTCGACCCGCATTTCCCGGCCGACCGCCTCGCATTCATGATCAAGGATAGCGGCGCCAAGCTGGTTCTGACCGAGCGACGGCTGTCGAAATCCGAGACGCTGGATGGCAGCAATTTCCTGTGTGTCGAGGATATCCTCAGAAACCAGGCGGCAGCGGATCGCCCGGCAACCGGCGTCGCTTCCAGCAATCTCGCCTATGTCATCTACACGTCCGGCTCCACCGGCCTTCCGAAGGGCGTGATGCTGGAGCATCGTAACGTCGTGAATTTCTTCGCCGGCATGGACGAACGGGTGCCGCGCACCGCCGATCGTCGCAATGTCTGGCTGGCCGTCACCAGCCTCTCCTTCGATATCTCGGTTCTCGAACTCTTCTGGACGCTCGCCCGCGGCTTCAAGGTCGTCGTCCACTCCTCCGAAATTATCGAAGCCAAGGCGAAGGGTGCGTCTTCCGCCGGGAGAGGTACCAATCTCGATTTCGGCCTCTTCTACTGGGGCAATGACGGCGGATCGGGTCCGGACAAATACCGGCTGCTGGTCGAAGGCGCCAAATTTGCCGATGCCAACGGTTTCGATTCCGTCTGGACGCCGGAGCGTCATTTCCATGCGTTCGGCGGTCCCTATCCGAACCCGGCGGTCACCGGCGCGGCCGTCGCGGCTGTCACCAGGAACCTTTCGATCCGGGCCGGCAGCTGCGTTCTGCCGCTTCATCATCCCGCGCGCGTCGCCGAGGAATGGGCAGTCATCGACAATCTCAGCAACGGGCGCGTCGCACTTGCCTTCGCCTCCGGCTGGATGCCGGAGGATTTCGTGCTCCGGCCGGAAAACGCACCACCGAAAAACAAGGCGAGCCTGACCCGCGACATCGAGGTCGTCCGCAAATTGTGGCGCGGCGAGAGCGTCGATTTCGATTTCGGCGCCGGCACGGTCGCAGTCGTGACCCAGCCGCGTCCGGTCCAGAAGGAGCTCCCGGTCTGGCTCACCACCGCCGGCAATCCGGAAAGCTACCGGGAAGCGGCCCGGCTTGGCGCCAATGTGCTGACCCACCTGCTCGGCCAGTCCGTCGACGAGCTTGCGGAGAAGATACGGATCTACCGGCAGACGCTCGCCGAGACCGGCCGAAACCCGGCCGATTATAAAGTCACATTGATGCTCCACACCCTGATCGGCAAAGATCGCGACGAGGTGCGGGATCTGGCGCGCGGCCCGATGAAGGAATACCTGTGCAGCGCAGCCGCGCTCATCAAGCAATATGCCTGGGCGTTTCCGGCCTTCAAGAAGCCGCAGGGCATCGCCCAGCCGATGGACATCGACCTCCAGTCGCTGGCGCCCGAGGAGATGGACGCTATCCTGGAATTCGCCTTCCTGCGTTATTTCGAGGACAGCGGCCTGTTCGGTACCGTCGAGGATGCGCTGGAAAGGCTGGACCAGGTCAAGGCGGCCGGCGTCGACGACATCGCATGCCTCATCGATTTCGGCCTGGCCGACAATATCGTCCTGGAAAGGCTTCCCTTGCTGGCCGAAGTCGTCAAGACGAGCAAGAATCCCGTCAGCGACGAGATCGGCGACGGTTTTGCGGAAGAAATCCGCAAACACCGGGTCACGCATCTGCAATGCACGCCCTCGATGGCCCGCATGTTCATGATGATCGACGAGGACCGCGCCGCTTTGAGCGATGTACGCCATCTCTTCCTCGGCGGCGAGGCGCTGCAGGGTTCGCTTCTTGCAGCCTTGCGAACCGTCACCGACGCGACGATCGAAAACATGTACGGCCCGACGGAGACGACGATCTGGTCATCGACTTTCACGGCCGGCCCATCGACGGGCGTCGTTCCGATCGGCCATCCGATCGCCAACACCCAGCTCTATGTGCTCGACAACGCCCTTAATCCGGTGCCACCTGGCGATGTCGGCGAGCTTTATATCGGCGGCGACGGCGTCGCCCGCGGATATCACAACCGCGAACAGCTCACGCAAGAACGCTTCCTGCCAAACCCGTTCATGGAGGGCCGGATCTATCGGACAGGCGACCTTGCCCGTTTCGACCGGAACGGCGTGCTGCATTTCCTTGGCCGCACCGATCATCAGGTGAAGATACGCGGCCATCGCATCGAACTCGGCGAGATCGAGGCGCGCATCGGGACATTCGCCGGCATCCGCGAGGCTGTCGTGGTCGCCCGCAAGGACAGTCCCGGCGACGTGCGCCTGGTAGCCTATATCCGCACCGACGGGACGTCCGTCTCCGAACAGGAACTTCGTGCCTATATCGCCGAGGCCCTGCCGGACGCGATGATACCGTCGCATTTCGTGATGATGGAAGCCTTCCCCCTGACACCGAACGCCAAGGTGGATCGCAACAAGCTGCCTGCCCCGACGGAAAAGATCCAGGCCCCGGCAGCCACGTTCATCGAACCGTCCAATACTCTGCAGCGGGATATCAGTGAGGTGTTCGGTCGCGCCCTTGGGCTTGAGAAGGTCGGCATATTCGACAACTTCTTCGCTCTCGGCGGGCATTCGTTATTGGCGGTCCAGGTCCATCGGGAAATGAAGGCGAAGCTGGCGCCGGATCTCACGATCACCGACCTCTTCCGTTTCCCGACAGTTGCCCTCCTCGCCGACCATATCTCCGGCAAGGGCAAGGCAGACCTGCAGCTCGGCCGGGCAGCCGAGCGAGCCGCATTGCGGCGCAATGCGATGGAACGGCGCCCGACGCTGGTTCGCGTGGAGACCAAGGTCTAGCCATGCTGCTGGAAGGCATGTTCGACCCTTCCGTGTCGGTCGCCGAAGCCGACCTGCTCGGTGACGTTTCGAAACTCTATCCTGAAGAGAGAACGGCGATCGCCAATGCGGTGAAAAGCCGGCAGCAGGAGTTCACCGCCGGCCGCATCTGCGCCAGGCGGGCCATGGACCATCTGGGACTGCCTGGAATGGCCATACCCGTGGGATCGGACCGTGCGCCGATCTGGCCGGCCGGGATCGCCGGGAGCATCAGCCATTCCGCTACCCGCTGCGTCGCCGCCATCGGCCGCCATTCGGACGGCATCAAGGCTCTCGGCCTCGATCTTGAGGAAGCGACGCCGCTTGACGACACCTATGCGCAGGAGATCTGCACCCCGCGCGAGCGACAGTGGCTCAACCGCCAGCAATGGGGCATTCGCGGGCGGTTGGTGAAGGCGATCTTCAGCGCCAAGGAATGCACCTACAAATGCCAGTACGGCCTGACGCGCACGATGTTCGGCTTCGAGGCCATCCGCATCGAGCTGAACCTGGGCGACGGGCATTTCGCCGCCTATTTCGAGATCGATGTCCCGCCCTTCAAGACGGGGGACCGGCTGCTGGGCCAGATCAGGCTGCGCGACGGGTATGTCGTCGCCGGCATGATTATCCGCTGAAACCGCCGGCCGTATCCAGGTCAGCAATCCGCAATCATATTCCACGTAACCGACTGCATTCGCTCTGCGAATTGCATCGGATAACCCATGTTGGGCGCAAGGATCAGACTTCAATTGATCCATCAGCCATCAAATGGGCGTAGACATGTTCACGGTGGCTCCACCTGCCCCGAAATAGGATGAGCCCGTGCACACTCGAACGGTGTAGCGTGGTCAGCTTAGAACCCTCGGCCCTCGGGCTATGATTGACCCCTTGAGACGCGTCGTCGGAGGGGCAGCCATGCAACAGGACATACTGATCGCCACGGCATTGTTATTGTCCGTCGTCGTCCTGGTTCCGACTGTCTTTTTCGCGATTGAATGTCTTGCCGGAAGCCTCGGCGGGCGAAGCGGACCGCCACGTCAGAACGGGCGACGGCCGCAAGTTGCGATTCTTGTCCCGGCGCATAACGAAGAGCTCCAGATCACCGATACCCTGCACAGCATCCAGAGCCAGATGCGCCACGGCGATCGGCTGATCGTCGTGGCGGACAATTGCAACGACCTCACCGCATCTCTGGCACGTGAAGCGGGCGCGGATGTCATCGTACGGTTCGATCCGGTTCGCCGCGGCAAGGGATACGCCCTCGACGCTGGCGTCAGGTACCTCGGCCTGCTGCCGCCGGACGTGGTCGTCATTGTCGACGCCGACTGCTGGCTGGAGCCGGGTGCACTCGATAACCTCGCCCTCATGGCCGCGGCAACGAACGGACCCGTGCAATCCCGCTACCTGATGTTCGCGCCGCCGGACGCAAGCATCAACCTTGCGGTTTCCGAATTCGCATTTCTTCTGAAAAACCGGATCCGGCTTCTTGGACTGGCGAAACTCGGGCTTCCTGCGCAATTGACCGGCTCGGGCATGGCATTTCCCTGGGCCATCCTGCGGGACGCCGCGCTTGCGAACGGCGATCTGGTCGAAGACATGAAGCTTGGGCTGGACCTCGCGCGGATCGGCCACGCTCCGCTTTTCTGCGATGCCGCGGCCGTCAGCAGCAGGTTTCCGTATTCGAAGAAAGGCCTCGAAACGCAGGCTTCCCGATGGAACGCCGGCCGCTTCGCGCTGGCGGCACACCTCTTCTCAGCCTTGCTGGACGTCAACACGTTGCGGAACAGGGCCTATCTGGCGCTCGTCGTCGATGCGCTCATACCGCCGCTGACATTGCTGGCAGCGCTTCTCCTGCTCTCACTGTTTCCGGCAGTCCTCCTCGCAACTTCCGGAATTGCGATCTGGCCGTTGGCGATCTCGATCATCAGCATCCTGGCTTTCGATATCGCGCTATCGGTGGCGTGGTGGCGTCATGGCAGACGTGCGCTTCCCATGCATGCCATGGCAGACATTCCGGGATACATGTTCAGGAAACTGAGGCTTTATCCGCGCCATATCCTCCAAGCCGGCGGGGCGGCCTGGATCAGAACCGATCGAAACAGGAACCACTGATGGGAGAGACGGGGGCATTGCCCCTTTCGGAGGCTCGTGGTCAGGACGCGGAATCCGAAACGACGCAAGGCTCCGTCCGTTTCGCCTTTGTCGCAGACAGTTTCCGAGCAATATGCTCACTGACACGCAAGGCGTTGGCGGCAATCGTCAGGCTTGGATTGGCCCCTCCACTGGTCGGGAAGAACGAAGCGTCAACGACATAGAGATTGTTCAGGTCGTGCGCACGGTTATTGACATCCAATACCGCGGTGGAGGGATCCGGACCAAACCGGCACGTTCCACAGGCATGGCCGTAGTTGAGGTTGACTTCGGACCCGAGCATCATCATCCGGTGCCGCTTGAATGCCTTCCGATATAACTTGCGGAAGGCCTGCATTCTTTGCCGCAGTTCGTTATGAATCGTATATTCGAAATAGATGCTGGCGGCATCTTCCGGATCAGGCTTCACGCGATTTTCGGGATAGGGCAGATCCTCGAGGATAGACGTGAATATCGTTGCGTTGCCGGAGATAAGAGCGCCGATCATCGCCGGAATGCGCATGAAGGGCTTGAGCGGCTTCAGCCAGACCCAGCCGTTCCGGTCGATCAGTGATTTCAGGAAATGAAGCACGTTATTGGCGGTCGCAGTCAGGCCCGTGGACTGGATGGCGCCTAGCTTGAGACCTTGATGCTCATAGAAATCGCGAAAGCCGATCGACTTTCCCGGCTCTGAAACACGGGTCCTGCCCCGGGGCCAGACAGCGAAGAAGTCGGACGCGTGGAACATCAGGTTGCGCCCCACCAGATCCGACGTATTTGCAAGGCCGTTTGGCCAGAATTCGTTGGTCGAGTTGAGGAGCAGCAAGGGTGTCGAAAGCGCGCCGGCCGCCAGTACATAGAGCTTGGCAACGATTGCCAGCTCGTCTCCATTCCTCCGGCACGACAATTGAGTGACCGCCTCGTCGTCGGCCGAGACCTTTTCCACGTTGCATTGATCGATGACCATGGCGTTTCCGGTCGCGAGTGCCGGCTCGATGAACGCCCGCCGCGCATCCTGCTTGCAGGATTTATGGCAGATGAAGCCGCCGCATTGGCCGCACCCGTCGATATATCGGCAGGCCGTGTGAACCCGATAGGGATGCATCCCGTTCGCTTGCGCCGAGTCGAAAAAATGCTGATCGCATCGCGTCATGGCAGGAGGCTCGATGACCTCAGATCGTGGCTGCAGCGGATCCTGACTGCCGCGCACATGCAGAAGGCGCTCCGCCTTGCGATAAAAAGGCTCAAGGTTTTCATAGTCTATCGGCCAGGCCTGCCTGCCGGACTTGTCGACGATCTTGAAATCGCTTGGGGAAAACCGTTCGAGCGCCGCCGCATAGATAAGCGTCGACCCGCCGACACCGCAACCGAGCGCGGGAAAGAACCGGACTGGACGGGCATCCACCGAGCCGGAAATCTGCTGTGGCCACCGGCCATTTCTCAGGCGCTTCGCTTCGTCCAGGCTATCTGGGTCGTCATCTTCGTCCTGCGAAAAGTGCGCCAGACCCTTTTCAATGAAAAGTACGCGGTGACCGGCGGTTGCCAGTGCGTATCCCATTGCCGCCCCGCCCATTCCGGCGCCGACGATGGCAACGTCCCATTCAAACTCCATCCACACCCCCAACTCAAAACCAGGACTGTGGCCATCAAGCCTTCAGCCGGCGAGCTCCTTCGGACGCGGAGCCCAGCATTCAATCGCTGCCAATGTCCATTTTCTCAGCGGAAACGGTAGCTCCGCCTTACCAGATGAAATATAAAATAAATTCACATGCTCAATTTTAAGTCAGATCTAAAGGTTTACTAAAAATCTGAGCATAAATTGGACGTTATACACAAAGGATTGTACTCAATCATCCCAGCAACAAAAGTAGGTAATAGGGAGATCATTCTTAGGAGGTAGGCAGGATACATTGTGCCCACCCTCTCCTCGGCTATACTCGTACCGCTGGTAGGGGTTTTTTAACGATGATCACACCATTTGAGCCGAACATCGGAAATGACTACATATCGTATGAGCACAAGCCTCCGCAGGGAGGGCTGGAATATCATGTTATCGCCTATGTGGCCGCCGCGGCGGACTTCGTCTATCTTCTTGGAGCGACCGGTATCGGCTTCACGGGCTATCAGTATGCCGTTTTCGGATCTGCGCCCGATCCTTCGCTTTTCATCGGCATCGGCCTCGTTCTATCGACGATCTTCGTGCTCGCCATGCACAGCGCCCAGGCCTACAGCCCGGAGAGCATTCAGCTCCTGAGACCGCAGATCCGGCTGATCTGCATCCTTATCCCAAGCGCTCTTGCCTTCCTGCTGACCGTCATCTTCTTTCTGAAGATCGGCACGACATTTTCGCGCGGGGCGATCTTGATGACCGCTGTCATCTCGCTGTCCGGGCTGATCTGCACCCGCCTGTTCTGGCACTGGTATCTGCCATCGGCGGCAGCTGCGGCCTCCTTCAAGATGAAGCGGGTGCTGCTGATCTGCCACGAGGAGTTTTCGGCCGAACATTGGCAGCATCAGGCGGCTGCAAGCGGCATGACTCTCGCGCAGATCATACGCCTCTCGGATGAAAATCTGCTGCCCGCGAACGCTCTGCAGAGACTGAGGCAAAGCGAGGCCGACAGCATAGATGAAGTATTCATCGTCTGGCGGGACCCGAACGTCTCCAATCTCGAATTCTATCTTGGCGAACTCAGGCGCTCGGCTTTTCCGGTCAATGTCATCTTCGATGGCGTCGTCGGCCGGCTGACCAGCGCTCCTGCCCGCAAGATCGGCAGCATGACTGCCTTTCAGACGCAGCGGCCACCGTTGAACCTTTATGAACGCGGCACCAAGCGGGCATTCGACATCGTCTTCTCGTTGACCGCCATCCTCTCACTGTTTCCGTTGCTGCTGGTAGTGGCGATCGCCATCAAATGTGATTCCAAAGGTCCCGTGCTGTTCAAGCAGGTCCGCAAGGGACACGGCGGCCGCTCGTTCCGAATCCTGAAGTTCCGCAGCATGACCGTAATGGAAGATTCAGGCGATATTCGCCAGGCGACCAGGAAAGATCCTCGCGTCACGAAAGTCGGGGCGATCATCCGCGCTTCGAGCATCGATGAGCTGCCGCAATTCTGGAACGTCCTTCGCGGCGAGATGTCGATCGTCGGCCCCCGCCCGCATGCGCTCGCCCATGACGAACTCTATGACGCCCAGATCGCCAAATACGCCTTCAGGCGGCACGTCAAACCCGGCCTGACCGGCTGGGCCCAGATCAACAATTGCCGCGGCGAGACGCCGAACATCGAGAAGATGGAAGAGCGGATATTCCACGACCTCTGGTACATCAACAACTGGTCGTTCTGGCTGGATATGAAGATCGTCGTCCGCACCGCGATCGAGATCTGCGATTTCGGCAAAGCCTACTGATTTTTGCTGCGAGATTTTAGGCAGGCGTTATGCCGAGGGGAGCGCCGGAATGTGTGTCACATCGCGCATGCCGGCGGCCTCGATGAGAACCTCGCAGGGTGGTGCGTGGCTGATGAAATGGATCGGGCTTGCCGTCAGCCCGTAAGCGCCGCTGTTATGGACGGCAACAAGATCACCCTCTTCGATCCGCGGAAGCATCACCCCGACAGCGAGCCGGTCGATCGACGTGCAAAGAGGCCCGACGAGATTGACTTTCTCGGGTTCGCCCTGCCCGCCGACCTTGTGCATCGTATAATTCCGATGCATCACCATCCCGAAATGGCCGGAAGCCGGCAGGTGGTTGTTCATGCCGCCATCGCAGATGCCGATCCGCACGCCGCGCGATTCCTTGACCGAGACGACGCGCGTCAGAAAATATCCGGCCTCGCCGACGAGATACCGCCCGAGCTCGAGCACCAGCCGGGTCTCGGCAAATTGCGGCTGCGCCTTGAGGCTGTCGAGATCCGCTGCGATGCCGGCGACCGCGGAAAGGTCGAGCGGCAGGTCGCCGTCGTGATAGGGAATTCCAAGCCCTGATCCGAACACCAGCTTCTCCGGCCACGGAATGTAGGTTTCGCAAACTTCCCGGAAAATGCCGATGAAGTTGCGATAGTTCTCGCAGATAGCCTCCGGCTTCAGACATTGCGTGCCGGAATAGATGTGCAGTCCGACAATCTTGAGATTGGGCAGAGCCGCAATGTCGGGGATGTCCCTTGCGATATCTTCCCAGTCTATGCCGAAGGCTGACGGCCGGCCAGCCATCTGGTCGCCGAACCCTTTGGGAACCGTGGTCGGCGCGATGCGCACCAGGACATGCTGTATCCGCCCGAGCTCGCCGGCGACCGCGTTCGCAAGTACCGCCTCACGCACCGATTCCAGGATCAGTTCGCCAATGCCGCCTTCTATCGCCTCCCGGATTTCGAACTGCCGTTTTCCGGGACCTGTGAAGCTGATGCGCTCTGCCTCCCATCCAGCCGTTATCGCCGTCCTGAATTCCCCGATCGAGGAGACGTCGAGATATTCCGCCTGGCCTTTCATCAAGGAAAGCAGAGCCGGGTTTGGATTGCTTTTGGCGGCAAAGCTCAATGCGAAGCGTTGCTCGAAAGCTTGCCTCAGGAGCGCTGCCCGGCTCTCGATCGCCGATGCGAGGTAGACATAAGAGGGGGTTCCGAATGATGCCGCCGCACTCTGCAGCCAGACATCGAGCGCCGAAAAATGGTTCATCAGGCGCTGGCTTCCGCAAAACGGATGATCCGCTCCGGCGTATCGAAATTTTCGAGCGTCACGTCTTCGGCGCGAATGGAAAGGCCCGTCGTTTGTTCGACAAATGCCAGGAGGTTCACCATCGAAACGGAATCGAGAAGGCCTGAGGAGAACAATTCGCTCTCGCTGTCGGCATGGGCGATATTCAGAGATTCCCGCAGATAACCAATCAACTTTCCATGGGTAAGGCTCATTGCAGGTTCTCCCTTGTTTCGGTCACTTTGATTTGAGCTGCCGGCGGAGGCGCACTTAAGACAATTTCCCCGCCTTGCATCCATTCGCGACAAAGGCGCACGACATCCGGCCGCGCCAGCTTGCCGCTCGATGTGCGCGGCATACTTTCCGGCCAGACATGGAACTGCCGTGGCACCATGTAGGACGGCATCGCGCGCCGACAGTAGCGCAGCAGTGCCTCCTCGTCGAACTCGCCGATCGGAGTTATCGCCACATGCACCGTTTGCCCCAATTCCTCGTCGTCGACGCCGAAGGCGACCGCCTCCGCCACCACGCCGCTGCGGCAGACGAGATCCTCGATCTCATCCGGACTGACGCGGAAGCCGCTGGTCTTGATCATCGCGTCATTGCGGCCGATGAACCAGAGGTCGCCATCGGCATCAATCCGGACGATATCGCCGCTGTAGACGACCGGTTCGTCGCCGATCAGGTGCCAGAGCTCCGGACACGGCCGGATCTTCTGCTCCGTCACCTCCGGCTTGCCCCAATATCCAAGGCTGACAAGCGGGCCGCGATGAACGAGTTCGCCTTGTTCACCGGGATGGGCGATGCCTTCGCCATGCTTGATGACATAAACTTCCGCACCGGGGATCGCCTGACCGATAGCTCCCATCTTGCGGGTAAACTTCTGCGGCGAGAGATAGGTCGAGCGGAAGGCCTCGGTCAGCCCGTACATCAGATAGACATCCGCATCCGGGAAGACCCGAGGTACCTGCTCCAGGATGTTGAGCGAAATCTTTCCGCCGGAATTGGTGATCCGCCGGAGCGCTGGAAACTCCACGGGATTGTCCTTCAGCAGCCGCACGATCTGGCTCCAGAGCGGCGGCACGGCGGCCACCCCGGTCACCCGATGCCGCTGCATGGCCAGGACGATTTCGGTGGCCATCGGCACCGCCTGGTGCACGACGGTACCGCCCATCAGCATCATTGTCGTCAGCTGGTTCAGGCCATAGTCGAAGCTGTAGGGCAGGACGCTGAGCAGCCGGTCGTCTTCCCTCAGGCCCAGATAGCGCGACACGGACCGGGCGCCGGCAACGATGTTACGATGGGTCAGCATCACACCCTTCGGCATGCCCGTCGAACCGGACGTGTAGATGATCATCGCAAGTTCTGTGTCGAGGCGTGCAATCTCGTCGCCTGAAAGGTCTTCCGGAAGATGATCCCAGACGTCGAATATGGCATCGGCCGGCAGTTTGCCTTTGACCAGGACATTGTCGACCGTGTCGGGTAGCTTGCGAGCGCCAAGAGCTTCGGCGACCCTTGCCTCGACAATCAGCAGGCGTGCGCCACAGTCGTTGGCGACATATTCGAGCTGCTCGACCGTCCATTGCGTGTTGACGTTGACGACCACCCCACCCACCTTGGCGATGGCGAACATGGCGGTGACCTCGGCGATGCTCTTGCGCAGGTGCACGATCACACGGTCGCCGGGCCGGATATTGCGGCTTTGCAAATAACCCGCCAGCCGGTCCACTTCGGCCGCAACCGCGGCATAGCTCGCCGCGCGATGACCGTCGATGAGCGCGGGCTTGCCCGGCCTTGAGACGAGGTTGTCAGCCAGAAGCTGATAGAAGTTGGTGGTCAACGCGTTCATGGCAAACTCCTCCAGCGGTTGAGTGGATCAGGGAGTGGCATCGGTCTTGGTCTGTCCGCTCGAAAACGGGCCGAGGCGGGGATAAATCTTGGCCGGCGAGCCGACGACGATCGAATCCGACGGCACGTCCGTGGAGACCGCTGTATTGGCCCCTATCCGTACCCGGTCGCCGATGCGGATATCGCCGAGAATGGTGGAGTTCACCCCGATAAAGACGTCGTCGCCGATCCTGGGTGCACCGGCGCTCATGTTCGTGCCGATCGTGACATTGTGCATGATGCCGCATCGTTTTCCGATCACGGCGTCAGGATGGATCGAAATCGATCCCTCCACGTGGATGATGTGAAAACCCTCGCCGAGCGTCACCTCTGCCGGTATCCACACCCGTGTAAGCGTCGAAACCACCATGTTGATCGCGCCGTAGATTTTCTGGAAAAACCGTCTGGCAAGGTGGCTCCGAAGGCTCCCCGCCCACCGGCCGAAGCGATAGACCAGCAGCGAGATAAAGCCGGCATTGAGGATTCTCTTGCCGTGGCGCTCGTAGTCCTTCCGTACCAGTTCGCGAAATGAGGCGGGAGGCACGTGCTGGGATGCGGCACCCTTATGGTCGCCCATCGCTGCGGATTGAGGATAGAGAAAACGAAGCCGTGAAGTCATGCGAGCACCATCTCCAATGTGCGGTCGATATCACTCCACTCGACCCGAAAATTCTCGCAGGTTCCCTCGCCGACGACGAAGGCATAACCTTGTCCCTGACGATCGGTCATGACCTTGAGAACCGAGACCACCCGATCTGCCGGCTGGATGACGAACAGGGCCGAGTCCGGCGGCATGATCATCAGCCCGTGAACCAGATGGCTGCCTTCCACGCCTGCGACGATGCGGGCTCCGGCACAGGCGTGGATGATGTCGTCGACCGACGAGGCCAACGGATCGATGATCCGGAATCCGTATTTCTTCGCGAACTGTTCGGCGATATCGGACTCGTTCGACAGCAGGCGGCTTTCGCCCTTGCTCCCCCGCAGGATGAAGACGCCGGGATGAACGGGAAAAGGTGGCGCCGATGCCAGAAGCTTTTCGCGAACCTGATCGGCCCGTTTCTTCTTGCTCTCGTTCTGCCCCTTGTCCCTGAAGAGGATGACCTCTTCGAAATGGACGTCGCTGACATAGATCGGCTTGAGATCGAGTTTAGCGGCATATTGCGGCTCGTGCCCCCGCGTGATCGGCCGCGTCGTTATCGGAGTTTCGTATTCCTCCGCCAACGGATAGGTCAGGCAATCATCCGAAAGCCAGTTGCCGAACCAGCGATTGCCGACCCAGCTCTCGAACAGCGCACCGGTGGTCGAGTGCTTGGGAGGCACATAGACAGGCAGCCGGCGGCTGCGGGGCCTGAGGCTCTTCGAGGACCTCGGCGCGTAGAGAACGCCGTCGATGAGGTCGACATTCTTGATCCGGTAACCGACCGTAGCCTCCTGAGTGGTTTCATAGTTTCCACGAAAGCCCTTCACGACCTCTGTGACCGGCCCGAATTGAGTGCCCTTTATACGGTCGAGATGATGCGGCAGAAACTTTGCGGGACGAATGAAGCGCCGGGTCTGCGGGGCAATCGTCCAGCGATCGACAGCTACCGCTTCGATATCCGGGAAAGGCATCCCGGCAATCTTTCTCAGAGAATGCACAATCGGCAAAAAAGATATCAACCAGCTATCCTCGCAAGGCACAATCAGCATCGGACAAGGGGAGTTTTCCTTGTGCGAAACTCCGCATCCCAGCGAAGATATTCGCATAGCTGCCAATGGTTTCGCCGCTAGTCTTTGGGCTATCGGGTTACTCATTTCGGCGTATCGGGCAACGTAGGCTCCCTAGCCCTCCCGAAGCGCCGCTATCGGCTCTGAACCGAGGGCAATCCACCTTAGCCGTTTCACTCCAGGCCTTTCCTGAAGCGCCAGGTAAAACGGACAATATTCCGGATGCGCAGCAACTGCGTAATCACATAGCTGCCCTCACGAGGGTAAGCACGCGCCACATAGTTCGCGTAATGGGACGCGATGGCGAGCGAGACCGGCGCCTTGCAATCACGCGCTTCATTCGCCCTAGCCGCCCGATAGCGTTGTATGAAGTCGGCAGCAAACAGCCTCAGCGCGTCGGCTTGCCGGGCATCCAGCACGGCGGGCGGCCGTTGCTGACGGATATCCACTCCATAGATCGCCGCGAAGCTTACGGCAGCCACGTAGTAGGAGCCAAGTTCCGTCAGATGAACCTCATCGGAGAAGATTGCCTTCAAGCGGTCCGCCGCATTCCAATCCTCGAATCCGCCAAAGGCTGGATCGGACGCCAGGCGCGCGACGAGTTCGGCAAGCGCAAGCGATGTTGGAATGAAGCGAATATGGTTCTTTCGGCCAGCCGCCCCGATCTTATCGTTTACCCGGTTTACGACGCATCGCCAGACGGGCAGAGCCAGCCTCTCATATTCGATCCACGGATGGGGATCCGCCAAAGACGAAAGGCTTATCCAAGGGGTGTAGAAATACGTGATCCCAGCTGGATTTGCCGTGGTGAACGCATGGTGGTAGCCATGGAGGTAACGAACAGTTTCGCTCCACATCAACGCATCCAGAACACGATGTTGTTCCGTGATGATGAGAACGTTGTAAGGCTCGTCGGTCAGTCGGACGAGCCCGGCGGTTCGTTGCTGGATTGAAGAACCGGTCACGTTCTCCAACCTCCAGGACACGGCAATCCCTTCTTGCCGGGCGATCCCTTCGAAATGATCCGGATAGGGTTGGTCAGTCAAGCTGTGCCCGGACAGCAGGATATGGTCGCGGTTGCCGGCCGAAAAGGCTTGGGGTGGAGTGTCGAGATCACGCTCGGCGCCAACTGGATCAGGTTTCAACATGGCCACGCCAAGTGCGAGCGCACCGACCGTGGATGTCGCGAAAGCGGCCGTCAAAATCCTCGAAAAACACATTCGAAATGGTCTCCGACGTTTGTTAAGCACCGCGGTCGTTGACCGCGCAGGCATGGCCGCACCGCCCGGCTGAACCACCTTTGCCCCCAGGAGATATTGGTTAAGGTTGGCCGGTCGTTTCGCAAGCAGCTCCATGCGCGATCCGCTCATCTTAAAGTCGATTAGTACTTTCAGGCTCATCCGTTAGATGGAGGATTTGGGACCGGAAGCTTACCTCTTTGTGCTCTGTTTGCAGGTGTCGAAGGCCGCCCTAGTATAGACCGTCTTGTCCCAGTTGGACGGGAAGGGGTTACCGATCATTGGGGGTCTGTATGCGTGGGATAACGAGTCTCGCGGGGCTTTTGCTCTGCCTGACATTTGGGGACGTTTCAGCTCAGACGACCTATCGCCTGCAGCCGGGAGATACGCTGCAGGTATGGATTGCTCAGGAACCTGAGCTTACCCGCGAAGTCGTCATTGCTCCGGATGGGTGGCTGTCGTTCCCACTCGCGGGCCATATCCAGAGCGCGGGGCTTTCCCTTTCGGAACTGGAAGCGCAACTTCTCGGGCGGCTGAAAACCTATTTCAAGGACAGCCCCAATCTCACGATCATGCTGCGTCCCAATTCTCAGAACCCGCAGCTGATCTATGTCCTCGGCGAAGTCGACAACCCCGGCGAATATGCGTATCGGGCCAACATGACTGTCCTTCACGGTATCAGCGTCGCCGGCGGCGTGTATCGCACGCCCTTGCTGGCCGCCGATCAGGACCGGTCGGTGGTGGTAAAACGCGAAGTCGAGCACTCCCAAAAACGCCTGCAGGAACTGCGGGCACGCATCACCCGCCTGGAGGCGGAAATGCGCGGAGAAAAATCCATCGGCACGGCCGAAGCCCTCGCCGCCGATCCGGCCCTTGCCCAGGAACAATCGCTCCTGAATGCCCGGATGGAAACGCTCGCCATGGAGGAAAAAGCCCAGGCCCAGGCAAACCAGCTCTCGGAGCGAAACAGCCTCGCGATGCAGGAGCAGGCCGATACCCTGACGAAACGGATAGACCTGGCAAGGCGTCGCCTCCAGAGCATCAACGGGCTCGTCGCCAAGGGCGTGACCGAAGGTTCCCAGCAGATGGTCCAGGAAGGCACGGTCGCCGAACTCGAGGGACAGGTCAGCCGATTGACCTCTGAAATCGCAGTCGCCGAGCGGGCGAAAATGGCGGAGCTCGCCCGTTATGACAGCGCACGCCAGGCGCAACGGACCCAATTGCTGGTCGAACTCAATGCAGCCCAGCGCGAACAGGAGGAGGCCGCGGCGCGGCTTGCCGACAGCACGCGGATCATGACGATCTATGGCGAGAACGCCGCCTCGAACCAGCAAAGAGAGCGCCGGATGCTCGGTTATCAGATCGTGCGGACCGTCAACGGTGAAACAAGGGAGTTCGCTGCAACCGAGATGACCCCGATCCTGCCCGGCGACCTGCTGCGCGTCGCCTACAGCGATCCCGCGAACAACCGGGATGCGGGAGCGGTACAGCCAGTGGCCCAGGTCGGAAGCCGTACGTCCGGGTTAACGACGAGAGCGGCTCGATAAGGGAGACTTCGTGATGACCAACGTATTTCGTACGCGAAGCAATGAGGCGACAGCATGATCAATGAATTAGGACGCAATATTCTCTATTTTATCGAGATCGCACTCGCCAAACCCTTCTATGCCATCGTGCCCGCTCTGGTTACCCTTATAGTGGGGGCCTACTTCATTTACGCCATGCCTCGGAGCTATTACTCCGACGCGCTGCTGCTGATGGAATTCCAGCAGATACCGACAACGCTCGTATCGCCGACCGTATCGAACGACCGCCTGCTATTCATCGAGCAACGGGTAATGTCACGCAACAGCCTGCTGGCGCTGGCCGACAAGCATGGTCTTTATCCAAATCTGCGGGAGGGCCTGGCCAAGAACAATTTCGCGGGCGTGATACGCAACAACATCACTCTCCTGACATCGGTGACAGACGGAGCCGACCGCACCGCAAGCAATGCCTCCGTCAGGATCGGTTTTAAATATGACGATCCCGTCGTTTCCGCGAATATGGTGTCGGACCTCGTGTCGCAGGTCATCGAAGAAAACCGGCGCATCCGCACGGCGCGTGCTTCGGAAGCGACCAAGTTCCTGACGCAGGAAGTCAATAACGTCACGCAACGCCTCCGCGAGAGGGAAGGCGCCTGGACCAGATATCTCGAAGAAAACAAAGAGTCCCATCCCACCAGGATCCCCACCCTGCTGATCGAGCTTCAGGCCAAGGAAGTTGAACTCGCGACGCTCGATCGCGCGGCCATTGCGCTGAATGAGGAGATCGGAATCTACGAGGCGCAGCTGCGCATGGGCGTCGGGCGGACGACAGAGACCACGCGTTTTCATATACAGCTCCTCGATCTTGAGCGTGATTTCGCAGTGAAGTCCGTCATTTATTCGGACACCCATCCACAAATCCGTGCCATGAAGCAGCGTCTCGAGGAGATGCGGGCTCAGGTTGCACCCGCCGCACCGCGCGATGGATCGGCGGCCATGCCGACGCCGGAACAAATCAAGACGCTTTCGCCCGAACTCATGCTGATTGCTGAACGCATCGCGATGGCAAAGCCACGCCAGCAACAGAACCTCGCACAAAGGACCTCTCTCGTGGACCGCATCGCCCGGCTGCGGGAGATCATCTCTCACGCTCCCGAAGTTGGAGCGCAGATCGAAGCGAACGAAGCCGAGAAAGTCTCGCTGCAGCGAAACATGGACGACATGCAGGCCAAACTCGATGCCGCGCGTCTCGGCGAGCGCCTGGAGGAAGGCGATGCCGCCCAGCAGATCGAGGTGATCGAGCAGCCGGAAGTTGCTAAAATTGCTTCAGGACCGCGGCGGCTTTATTTGGCCGGCGCGGTTTGCGCCGCAGCGGCGATGGCGGCGGCTGCAGGAATTTACGCCGGGCATCTGTTTGACCGAACCGTTCGCGGCACGTTTGATCTCAACGACGCTCTGGCGGGAGAAACGCTGGTGGTTGTTCCACATTGGAAGCCGAAGCGACGCATAGCCAAGGCGTTCCGGAATTCTGCATTCAACAACCCAAGTCCGATCGCGGGAGGATAACATCACACCAATCCGGCCGGACCGCCTTTAGTTGAAAAATCGCACCGATGGGATAGGGCAGGGAATTTTATGGAAATCATCAAGAATATCTCAGCTCGAGGAAGAATGGCGGAAAGACTGGACAGCACCGGTCTCGCCGAGCTGAATGCCGGCTATCTCAACGGCTCGGTCAATGGAATCCATTCCTATGAAGAATGTCCGCCGGACCTCTCGCCGGTCTCTCCCACCTTCCTGTATGCAAATCGCATCATCGCTTTCGACAGCGACAGTTCGATGGCACACGCCTATGACGTCCTGCGAAACCAGCTGCTGAACGAACACAGGGATGAGGACACGCGGGTGATCTCGGTGACCGCCCCGACGAGCGGCTGCGGCACCACCGTAACCGCCATCAATCTGGCGCTCAGCTTTGCCCGCGTACCCGGATCCAATGTTCTGCTGGTCGACGCAAATTTCCGGGATCCCGCAATCGGCAACGTACTCGGACTGCCGCCTCGTCCGCCATTGGAGGACCCTATCCGCGGGTGGTTGACGACGCTGGATATACGAGGCCTTCATTGCCATCTGCTGCGCACCGCCTGGGGGCCCGGCAGAATTCCCCTGCCGGCGGACCTGGCACGCATGACGGCGCAGGTGGAATTTGCGCGACAGATGCTGAAGCCGACGATCGTTCTCTTCGATCTGCCGCCGATGTTGAGTTCGGACGAGGTGATCCCGTTCGTCGATATGTCGGACACGGCCGTGATCGTACTCGCGGTCGGTAAGTCAAGGCTTCCGGAACTGGAAATCTGCCGGAGCTATCTCGGCTCCGAAAAAAGCATGCAGGTGGTCCTGAACAAGACGAAGAGGCACGGCCTTTGATGGATGTCGAACATAGCCGGCAAGACGACGCCCGGCTGAAACTGGTCGTCGTCATCGTCAACTACCGGACCGCCGATCTGACCATCGACTGCCTTGCCTCCTTGAGCGTGCCGGGCACGGTTCCGGATGGGACACGGATCGTTGCCGTCGAGGGTGGCTCCGGCGATCGTTCGGCCGAACTCATTGCGGCCGCCATAGAGGAGAACGGCTGGACGAACGCCGTATGCCTTCCGCTCGATACCAATGGCGGCTTTGCCTACGGCAACAACCGAGGCATCGAATATGCCACGGCGAATTTCGGCCGGCCGGACTATGTCCTGCTCCTCAATCCCGATACCATCGCCCGCCCCGGCAGCATTACCCGCCTGGTGGAATTCATGGACGGCAAGCCGGATGCCGGCATTGCCGGCAGCCGTCTGGAGCATCCGGACGGGCGGGGCCAGGCCTGCGCTTTCCGCTTTCCGTCGATTGCCAATGAATTCGAAAGCGAGGCCAGGCTAGGCCCGGTCACCCGCCTGCTCGGGCGCTGGCGTATCGTTCCCGACATGCCGAAGGAGCCAAGCCGGATCGACTGGGTTTCCGGGGCCAGCCTGATGATCAGGACAGAGGTGCTCGACGAGATCGGCGTGCTCGACGAAGGGTATTTCCTCTATTACGAGGAGGTCGACTTTTGTATCCGCGCAGCGCGCGCCGGATGGTCCTGCTGGCACGTGCCGCAAAGCCGCGTCATCCACCTGGTCGGCCAGTCGACCGGCGTGACGCGACACGTCAAGCCGTCCAGGCGGCCGGCCTACTGGTTCGAGTCCCGGCGGCGCTACCATCTCAAGCATCATGGAGCCGTATTCTCGGTCTTTTCGGACCTTGCGTGGCTTTGCGGACACATCGCCTGGCGCATCCGCCTTCTCGCAGAAGGCAAGCCTTCAGGCGGACCGCCGCATCTGCTGCAGGATTTCATTCGTCATTCAGGGCCATTTCGCAGGATCTGACCGCCTTCGCAAATACCGACCGGTTTAAACAACTGCCGGTCGGGCCATCAGTATTTCCAGCGCCGCCGCCGATCTGTTGATGTCATGCCGTTCGAGCGTCCGGCGCCGCCCGGCCTCGCCTTTGCGAAACAACTCGACATCGCTTGCGAACAGCGCCTGCCGCATTGCGCCGGTCAGCGCCTCCAGATCGCCTGCGGGAACCAGCCAGCCGTTGTCCGGCTGAACGAGCTCGGGGATGCCGGCGATATAGGTCGAGATCACCGGGCGCTTCAGAGCCATGCTTTCCATCAGCACGACGGGGAGGCCCTCCGCGAAACTCGGCAGGACCAGAGCCTTCGCCCGAAGAATTTCGCTGCGCACATCGTCCTGCGAGATCGTGCCGGTCAGCACGACCGTATCGCCGAGGCCGAGCCGTTCGATTTCGTGTCCGATTTCAGCCCGCAGCGGACCGTCGCCGACAAGGACGAGTTGGAAGCACATCCCCTCGGCCCGCAGGTCTGCCGCCGCCTGCAGCAGAAGGAGATGGCCTTTCTGTTCAGACAGCCGGGCAATGCAGACAAGACGTTGGCTGGTGCCATGCACGTCCACGTCGTCGCTCAGATAGCGCTGGTCGATGCCGCAATGAACGACTTCGATCTTCCGCCAATCTCCAAGGTCGGCCCAGCGCAGCAGCTGGCTGCGTCCATAGGAGCTGACGGCGACGACAAATGACGAAGCCCTGATCTTGTCGCCGAGTCCCAGCGTTTCGGGTCGATCGAATTCCTCCGGCCCGTGCACTGTAAAACTGAACTTCATGCCGCCGATCTGATGCGCCAGTGTCGCAACCGTCGCGGGATTGGTGCCGAAATGCACATGCAGGTGATCGATTTCGTCCCTGCGGCACCAATCGGCCAGGATCATCGCTTCGAGAAAATATACGAGGTGGTGCGGGTAATGTCCGCCGGACGTCCTCGCAAACCGGAACGCAGTTCCCAGTGCTTTCAACGAATTCCCGGGGCGGGAAAGCAGTTGGCGGGCGACGCTCGCCATGGCCCGCATCATCGGGGTGCGCAGGATGTGCCTGGTACGTCGAGCTTCTGCGATGTCGTCGGAATCCTTCAGCACGCCACGAAAGGGACGCACCGCATATCGTTGGACCCGATGCCCCCTCGCCTCCAGCGCTACGATTTCGCGCCGTATGAACGTATGGCTCGGCGCCGGATACTGGTTGGTGAAATACGCAATCCGCATTCCACGAACATCCCTTCATCTTTGCCGATCGTCGGCAATTCCCCTTGGAACCGGTATAGCAAAAAGGGCTTCGGAGGCTCAGTGGGACAAAGAGCTTAGGGCCGCGGCATCGGCTTCCACCAAAGAGGTAAATTTACAGCCGCGATCTCGAATTCTACAAATGGAATATAGGCTTACCAGGTTGGCAGGCCGAGATCGCGACTGGCGACGACCGCCAAACCAACGGCCGGGAACAAGCACACATGGACGCAGATATCCTAAGGCACCGCGGCTATACCGGGATCGGCGCCGATGTCGGCATCGTGGTGATCGGACGCAACGAAGGACAGCGTCTCATCGACTGCCTCAGTTCGCTCAAAACCCATCGCGACCGCACGGTCTACGTGGATTCGGCCTCGTCCGACGGAAGCGTCGAAGCGGCGGCCGGCCTCTGCGCGGAGGTAGTGCCGCTGGACATGACAATTCCCTTCACCGCGGCGCGCGCGCGCAATGCAGGTTTCGACGCCGTCATGCGGCGCTGGCCCGAAACCGCTTTTGTGCAGTTCCTGGATGGGGACTGCGAACTCGACACCGGATGGATAGCGACGGCCACGACCTTTCTGGTCATGCGCAAGGATGTCGCGCTGGTCTTCGGACGACGGCGCGAACGATATCCGGAACGCACCATCTTCAATGCCATGTGCGACCGCGAATGGGACGGGGCGCCGGGCGAAGTTCAGGCATGCGGCGGCGATATCCTCATCAGAGCCTCCGCCCTCAGAGATCTCGGAGGTTACGCTGCGGGGCTGATCGCGGGAGAGGAGCCGGAACTTTGCGTCCGCCTGCGTGAGAGAGGCTGGAAGATCTGGCGCCTCCCTTCCGAAATGACACGCCACGATGCGGATATAAGCCGCCTGAGCCAATGGTGGCGGAGAAGCGTGCGCTGCGGGCATGCCTATGCTCAGGTGTCTCATCTCCATCGGACATCGCCATTCCGGATATGGACGAGAAATCTCCGCCGCGCAGTTTTCTGGGGCGGCTTGCTGCCGCTGGTCGCAATCGCGGGCGCGGCTTTTCATCCCGCCGCCCTGGCGCTTCTGCTGCTCTATCCGCTTCAACTGTGGCGCCTGGCTCGGCGTACGCGATCGGCGCTTGGGAATACTCTGCTTTTCGCAACTTTCGACGTCCTGGGCAAATTCCCGGAAATGCAGGGCGTCGCGCAGTTCTACCTGAACCGGCTGATCAATCGTCGACAGCGGATCATCGAGTATAAATAGTTCAAATCAATATGTGTCGAAGGTTTGCAGCTTGCGCCCCTTCAGTGCATGCCCAACACTCGCATCTTCTCTCTGCCATCGTCCGGAGAGCCTTGGCGGGCCAACGGGTTCAAGCCAAGGACCTTCAGACGTCTCGTGACCTGCAATGGAAGATTTTCCCGGTTGCTGGCGAAGTTCGGAGCGAGAATGGCGGCACACATGGCCGAAAAAGTCCAATATATATAGGGTATGACAGAGACGCTGCTGGTTGTAATAATCACCAGGAGCATCGCGACCAAGATACCCAAAATTACTTTGTAGTTCAACGAATCCGAATTGTCCCCAAACGATTTTCGAGCCAGCGCCGACGAAATAAATACGAAATACAATACAAATAGAAACAGACCGATTAAGCCGTAATATAGTGCAACCTGCAGATAAGTATTCACTATATCGATGATACCTTGCCCTTGTATCATGGTCTGCATCTCTGGTTCCTTCAGGAATGTATCCGAACCAAACAGCGGATAACGCTGGATGACTATCAAGGAATTTTCGAAAAGGCTGGATCTGTAGGTTTCGCTGCCCTTGTCTGCCGACCCGACAAACGGAAGCAAATTTATGAAACGGTCAAGAAATGGCGGATGCAGGAACAGCAAGGCAACCACCCCGGGCAAACCCGCAAGAGCAAGCCTGAAAGACCTCTTCGGGCTGGTGATGGTCAAGAACAAGATACAGAATGCGAAACCCAGCCAGGGGCCTCGTGACACGCTCGAAAGCAGCCCGAGCACCAGTATGCCTAGCGCCGCATAACGCCAGGCACCCAGTGGAACTGGGCTTCGGAGAGCCAGCAGACAACCAGCCCCGGTCATGCAGACGAAGCCGAATGCGATCGCTTCGATAGACGTGGTTGAAGCGCGCAAGAGCCCGTCTCGAAATAGATAGGCGGTTATGAGAAACACGTCCCATTCCTGCACGACGACATAATAGACCCGCCAGCTTTTCGATATCTCCAGGACCCCGATGGCGCTCAGGGGCAGCACGCCGACCACGAAGGCGAGGAGCGCCTTGTTCATGTCAAGACTGGAGCGGATCACACGGCTGAAGACAAAGTAAGGAAGGCAGATATCGAGAAAATTGCCGGCAAGGACCCGAAGAATGGCATTGAAATCTCCCAGCCTTACGGAAAGCAGCGATGTATACGCCAGGAAGGCAATCACAAGAACATCCAAGCCCCGAAATTCCCGAGTGCCGCGGTCCCTCAATAACCTGACCGCAACCGGCAGGAGAATTGTAATCGCCAGCCAACGAGGAGGGTCGAGCTCAATGATCTTGTTGAAGATGCCGGGTATGCCGGCGGGGATAGGCACGCAGGGTGCAACGAACATCAGGACTATATAGAAAAACGCCGGCTGCTTGGAGTATCGGTGAACATAAAAGCTCACGAAAGCCAGCGCGACAGCAAAGTCGAAAAAACCTCGGGATAAAAAGGTGATGACGGTCGCCAGCAGCCAGCAATTTCGCCAAAGACGGAACTCGGCCAGGCCGATTATCGGCACCGCTATCTTCCCACCGACATAAAGGGCAGGGGCAGTGACTATCAATACATAGACAAGAGAGCGCAGGAATTCTGGCATCTAACGTCTCTTGCCTCGCCGCAATGATCTGAGGAGCGCTTGCATATTGTTGTATTTTCCCCGCCACCCGCTGCTACTGAGCAAGGTATCCGCACGCTGAAATGCTACTCATTCGGTTGCAGGCCGCCACACGGTAAAAGGGATTTCCACCTACTAACTTTGGAGGCGGCATACGACTAATGCGCACCTTGCTCGCGGGCGCCTTGTATTATCTCGTCATTGGCAGTGGACGGCTACGTTCCGCGACAAGCACTGCAATAGATATCCGAGCGAATACGGAGGACATCTGCCGTGAACCGCCGAACGCTTCTTCAAATGCTGGCAGGTCTTGCAGCCAGCGAACCTTTCAACGGCTTTTCGTTTGGGCAAGCCTCAGCCAGAGAGGATTATCCAAGCCGTTTGGGCGTGAATCTAAGCCCGATGAATTATTGGGCGACCGAGCAGGTTTTCTCCGACCTGGCCTACAACGCCTCGCGCTGGCGTGTGCAGATCAAAGGCGCGCCCTTCACATGGGACACGCCGTTGCCGCCGATGACACCGGATGGTTACCCGTTGAACGTCCCGGCGAACTCTACGCTGGAGACTTTCCTGATTTTCTCGCGTGAACGGAGAAATCTACCTGTAAATCTCTCGGTTTATTATGATGGCAAGGGAAAACTCGGATATCGGGACGGCGCCGAACTGGAGTTGCGTTTGCCCGGACGCGATGATGTGCGTAATCTTCGCAAGGACGCGGCCTTCACCACAATCATGATGGAAACCGATCCTTCCGATCCGGTTCGCAACATCCGTGTCTACGAACGAGGCAAAAGGCCGACACAACGGTTTCGCGAGCCCTTCCTCAAGCGGTTGAAGCGCATGTCTACGCTACGCTTCATGGACTGGATGGCTACCAATAACTCGACGGTCCGCAGCTGGGATGATCGGCCGCGCGTCGGCCACTTCGGTAAATCCGATGCCGGAACGCCGCTCGAGCACATGATCGAGCTGAGTAACGAGCTACAGATCGACCCTTGGTTCAATATGCCTCACCAAGCCGATGACGATTATATCCGCCGGTTCGCACAGCAGGTGAAAGACGGCTTGGACGGAAACCTGGTGGTGAATGTGGAGTATTCCAACGAGGTCTGGAATTCCGGCTTCGGCCAGGCCGAGTATGCGAAGGAAAAGGGGCTCGCGCTGGGGCTGTCGAGCAACGAGTTCGAAGCCCAACTGCGCTATTACGCCCAGCGGACAACGGAAATTCTTGCCATCTGGAAAGACGTGTTTCGCGGACAGGCGCAAAGGATTGTCGGGATTTATTCCGCTCAATCCGTAAATGATTGGACCAGTGAAACGATACTATCGTGGAAGGGCGTGCAGGCGCATGCGGACGTCCTTGCCATCGCGCCCTATTTCGGCGGCAGTCTCGGGTCGCCTGAGCGAACCGAACAGATTTCCAGATGGCCTTTGGCCCAGTTGTTCACGGAGCTTGAACGGGATGTATTGAACGACAATCGGAAGATGATCGAGACCCAGGCTTCCGTTGCCAGGAAATATGGCGTCAAGCTTTACGCCTATGAAGGCGGACAACATCTTGTCGGACATAGTGGTGCGGAAAACAACGAGAGGCTGACGAACCTCTTCATAGCGGCAAATCGTGACAGACGGATGGGTGAACTCTACCTCCTCCATCTGAATATCTGGCAGCGATCCGGTGGAGATGCCTATGCCCTATATTCTTCGATGACGGATGCGAGCAAATGGGGCAGCTGGGGGCTGTTGGAAAATGAGAGCGACAGCAATCCCAAGTGGCTGGCAATAGAGAAAATCCTCATGCGGAGGGAGCTCCAATCAGAATCGGGCTCCGTAAGGATTGCGCGATAGCAATCTCCCGCCGGCCGTTTCGTCATGCGGCATGTATGAGGGATCCACGCCTCCGCTGAGGCAACGGATTTCTCGACGTCCTTCGCCAGCCCTTCATCATCGCCGAGCCGGCCAGGTCGCTTCCGACGTGGAAGCAAGGCGGACATCATTGCGGCAGCTGCCGAACGGCGATAGGAGCGATGTTCTGCGGAGGCAAGTCTGGGCCCTTGCGCTGGCCGAGCCGCTTCGACAACTCCATGCTGGGCCGCTCTATCAGCAGCCAGAAAGTAGCGGCAAAGGCAACGCAGCAGAGCAGCGACACGGCCCACCAAATGAGGACCTCCAGCGGCGAGCCGGCTCCGACCATCGTGGCTACCCGAAACACCGCGCCGATAACCAGATTATGGGTCAGGTAGAGCGAGTAGGAGATCAGCCCCAGGAACTGCAGCCATCGCCAGTTCAGCCCGGAACTGATCCGCCCGGACACAGCCGAGCCGAAAAGAACGAACGCGGCAGCCGAGCAGACCACCCCGAAGGCATTTCCCGAGGAAACGCCGGCTAGAAAGATTATCCCTGCATAGGCTCCGAAAAATGGCACCAGTTTCGGCGCCCGCCATGCCCAATAGGCCATCACGCCGAGAAGAAAGCCATACCAAAGCGGCAGGAATAGCCCCGGCCACACGTCCGGGCCGAAGCCAAGCGGCCAGAAAAGGCTGACGACGCACGCCGCGACGACCAAAAGCGTCCTGGAACCGCGAATGCTCATCAGCAGCGCGTAGACGAGGTAGAACTGGATTTCGAGACAGAGCGTCCAGTACACAGCACTGATTGCGGGAAACTCCAGCAGGTCCTGTAGGTAGAAGAGGTGAGAAACGATCTGGGCAGCGGTGAAGTCGGGCATCTGCTTTCCGGAGACCAGATATGACGACAGCGCAGCAAAGGCGATGGTCACCGCGATGGAAGCCCAGTAGGCCGGATCCAGTCGAAGCGATCGCCTCAGGGTGAAACGCCCGAATTCCGGAAGGGACATCGGTTTATCGTAGAGTGAATGGGCGATGACGAAACCGCTGAGTACGAAGAAGACCGCAACGCCCAGCCCGGCGTTCAACAACGCCGTCTCAACCCAGACAGGGAGAATTTCCAGGAGGCGTTTTACGTGGCCGGCCGAAGCGGCATGATAAAGGACAACTCCCATCGCTGCCACGCCGCGCAATGCGTCGACCACCGTAAAACGCACGCCCCGCCTGTCCATCTCGCGCCCTCTTGCTGCGGACAGAACCTAACAGCAACTTCCGGGGGCTGGTAGATAAGCACCCACTCCCAATTAGGTGGCTAGGACAGCGCCTCTTGGCGGCTGCGGCCGCGTCAATTCGGCCATAAGGCTAAGCATCTGTCCGGCCGAGGACAATATGGCTCACAGAGCCAGCGGGAGCGGTGGTGTCCGAGACTACGATGGTGGAAAGAAGATCAACAGACATGATCGTCAGATCTTCGTCGACGCGGTCGGCCGTGTGATTCACGGGGGCCGGAATATCACGCTTTCATGGCGCAGCACCGAAGGCATCGCGATGAAAGTATCGATCAAACAACTGACCGGCTGCCTAGAGGGCAACCGGCCAGTCTACTACGCCGAAACCCGAGGCGTTCTGCTCAAGTCCGCACTATAAAATAGCACAATCATAGATCGGCGATATTGCAATCAGGCCACACCTCAAGTGTAATTTTCGAACGCCTAATTTAGCCAACCAAATGCCGAACGAATTGCCGTCGAGTTTCGTGTACTTCGCCCGAAGCCGCGCGTGTAAAAACAGAAAACAACCTGTGATTATTAAATTTCATCCTATCCACAACGAATGAGAGAACCTAATCCTTTTGATTGAGTTGATGTCTCTTGCAGATAAAGGAATAATACTTCTGCCAAACAGACTGCTGAAGGCTCGAACGGGAAAAACGGTCGGGCCTTCTCCTTTTGGTGAACCTGACATTTGTCAACGCTCGTGGTGTTATGTTGCCCGAGGCGTCCTGTCAGCCTCGAGTATTTCCCGTCTTGCGGACGCCCTCGCTGTTTCATCGGCGAGGGTTTCTTTTAGGGAACAAGCGAGGAAAGCCAGCCCGCCGCCCATTTCCGGACCGCTGGCTGGAAGCCTGTAAAGGCGAATGGCTGCGGGGACGCGTTGAAGACTGCAGCGAGCCTACGCCTTAAGAGGTAGCCCCCTGGCGTAGGCCCGAGCAGATGGGGCTTATCAGCGCTCCGTGAACGCCCTCGACATGCTGTCGACAATCGGCTTGACCAGATAACTGAAGAACGTTCTGACCGCAGTCTGGATCATGATTTCCGCCGGCATGCCGGGTTGCGGAGTAAACCCCTTGATCCGGGCGATCTCGTCGGACGAGATATTGATGCGCGCGACGTAGACGTCGTGGTTTGCGAGCCCCGCCTTGCTATCCTCCATTGCGTCCGCCGAGACATAGAACACCTCGCCCTCCAGGACCGGGGTCGTGCGCTGGTTCAACGCTATGAGACGGACCGTGGCTTTCTGGCCGACTTTGACGCTGTCGATCTCGTTGCGAGGCACCTTTGCCTCGATGATCAGCGGCACGCCGGCAGGCAGGATCTCCATGATCCCCTTGCCGCTTTCGATAACGCCGCCGGTCGTATGGTAGTATGTCCGCACGACAGTGCCGGACACCGGAGCAAGGATCGTCGCGCGGCGCAGAACGTCGTCGGCTTCGCGGGATTGTTCACGCGAAGTATCACGCTCGCCCTGGATCGATTGCAGGCGGTCGAGCGCTTCCTCCCGATATGTCTCCTCGGCGCGCATGATCTCCTGCTGCCCCTTCAGGAGCTGGGCCCCGGTTTCCGATACCTCCGCCTCCAGCCGGCCGATCTGCCCTTCGGCATCGGCGATCGCCCGCTGAAGCGCTCTGACCTCGGTTGCCCGCAGCAATCCCTTGGTCAACAGGACCCGCTTGATATCGTATTCCTCCTTGAGCATCGCAAGCTGGCGAGACATGGCCTCGCGGTGCCGGACATAGCCTTCGCTGCGGAACTCCAGCGCCTTCATATTCTGCTTCAGCAGGGAAAGCTCGGTCGCCAGCTTCATGCGCTGGGCCTTGAAGTTGAGCTGTTGGGTGAGGATGATCGCGGAAACATCCGGGTCATCCCTGAAATCGTTCAGGTATGGCGAAATCGCCATGGAGTCGGCGCCCTCGGATTGAGCGGTAAGCCGCGCGGCCGTCGCCTCCAGCCTGACGCGTCTGAGGAAGAATTCCCGTTTCTTGGCCTGCGATGCGGTCTCGTCGAGCCTGACCACCGGCTGGTTCTCGACAACCTGATCACCCTCGCTGACCAGCAGCTCCCTGATGATGCCGCCCTCGAAATGCTGCACGATCTTGTTGCGACCGGTTGCGACGAAACTGCCCTGGGCAATGACGGCCGCCGCAAGCGGAGCCGTCGCAGCCCAGGTGCCGAAACCGCCAAACGCTATGGCCGTCAGCGCCAGACCGGTCACCGTCTGTTTCCAGACCGACCGGGGAACCTCCGAGTACCATTCGAGATCGTGTACCTTGGCAACAGCAGACATGCCCAACCCCTATTGCAACAGATGGCCGAATGAACCGGTATTGATATCGATGCCGCGGGCCTCGATGGCCTTCAGCACATCCGCCCGCATCCCGAACAGCGCAACGGTGCCGTTGACCAGCAGAAGAACCTTGTCGACGTTGCTGAGGAGAGCCGGACGTTGCGTGATCGTCGCGACGGTTATCTTGTGTTCCTTGGCATGCTGAAGTGCATGGAGCAGCGCCGCATCACCCGCATTGTCGAGATTGGAATTCGGCTCGTCCAGCACCACCATCCTCGGATCGCCGAAGAACGCCCGGGCGAGCGCGATGCGCTGCTTCTGGCCGCCCGAAAGGGGAGAGCCATCCGCCGCAACCACGGTTTCGTATCCGTGGGGCAGGCTGGCGATCATCTCGTGAACATCGGCCAGCATCGCGGCGCGGTAAATCTGCTCGTCGTCCGCGTCCTGCCGCATGCGGGCGATATTGGCCTTGATCGTGCCCGGAAAGAGCTGCACGTCCTGCGGCAGGTAGCCTATGTTTTCGCCGAACTGCCGCTGGTCCCAGTTCCTGAGGTCCATCAGATCCAGGCGGACGCTGCCCGATGTCGGCAGGATCGATCCGACGAGCATTTTCCCAAGAGTGGTCTTGCCGGCGCCGGAATTGCCGATGATCGCCAGCGAATCTCCTGGCTGCAGGGCAAACGAAACGCCGTTGAGCACGACGCGCTTGGTTCCCTGCGGCACATAGAGGAGGCGTTCGACGTCCAGGCGCCCCTCGGGCTTCGGCAGGTTCAGGCGGTCGAAATTCAAGGGCGAGGATTTCAGCAGCGCCGTTATTCGACCGTAGGCCGCACGGGACTGGCTATATTGGCTCCATCCTTCGATGGCCCCTTCGATCGGCGCCAGCGCGCGACCCGCAATGATGGAGGCCGCAATCACCATGCCTCCGGTGATCTGCCCTTCGATCGACAGGTAGGCGCCCCAGCCGAGCATCGCGATCTGCGTCAGAAGACGACAGGCCTTCGATATGGCCGCAATGGTGATGTTCCGGTCCTGGGCAATGACCTGCGACTTCAGCGAGGTGGCGGTATCCTTGCCCCAGATCTGTACCGTCTCGGGGATCATGGCGAGCGCATTGATGATCTGCGAATTACGCGACATCGATTCCAGATGAAGATTGGCCTTTATCTGCGCCGTATTGGCTTCGGCAAACGGCTCGGCCGTCATGCGCTGGTTTATCTGGGTGAAAACAAGCAGCATGAGCGCCGTCAGGACTACGATCAGGCCGAGATGCGGATGGATGAGGAAGACCGCCACCACGAACAGAGGGGCGATCGGCGCGTCGAGGAATGAGAGCAAGGTCCTGGAGACCAGGAACGAACGAACCTGCTGAAGGTCGCCGAGCACCTGATATTCGCGTCCATTGCTTTGAAGCGAGGCGCGGGCCGCCGCGCTCAGGATCGGTGCCCCGAGCTGTGCCGCGATTTCCACCGCGGTCCGCATCAGGATGAACCGCCGAAGCGCATCGAAGGCAGCCTGCAGGATGACGGCACCGACGATCACGATCGTCAACATCATCAGGGTGTCGAGAGAGCGGCTGGTCAGCACCCGGTCCGATATCTGGAACAGGTAGATCGGGATCGCCAGCACCAGGACATTGCTGGCGACGGTGAACAGCATCACGACCGCCAGGTTCCGCCGCACGGCGTTGACGCCTGCCCTCAGGCTGGCCGAGAAATCGACGGGGGCGAGACGCTTGTGAAACGTTCCGTCGCCGCCGCGGCCGCCGCCGGTCGACGGCGATTTTCCGAAGGTCTTCGTTTCGGTCCGCAAGGGTCCGGTATCGGCATCGATCGTGATCATGCCTTCCGGCGCCTTTGCCTCCGTCGCTTCGCGCACCGTGGGCTTCGGCTCGATTTCCGGTTCGATGATCCTGTCATTGGCAGGCATGGGCAGAATATCGGCTCCGGAGAAATTTTCATTCGGCCGGGATGGGTTCTGCGATGCGTTTCTGGGTTCCAGTCTGGATATCGTTGCTGAGGGGGCTGCGCCACCGGGTGACAATTTCAGGCATTCGTCCACAGCGCGCTCCAATTTTTCATAGATATCCTCACCGGCAAGTTGCTGACCTTCATCGTGATCGTGGGCCTGTTCAAGATCGGCCCTTTTTTGGACATCCGACATGTTTCCCCCCATTATCCGAGCACATGCTGTAGTCCGTCATCCTGATACTGGCCGTCGGGATCTACAGGCACGCCGAAGCCGAGCTCGGTCGGATCGGCTTCCAGCATGGAATCGTCGAGAAAAGCCACCGCTTCGTTGACCAGCGCGTCGGGATCGTGCGCGGCCCATTCCGGACTGCTCGAAATCAATCCCGATTGAAAAAGTGTTTCCTGGGAGTATTGCTCGCCGCCCACATAGGTAGTGCCGAGAGAATCCAGGTCGGCGATCGCCGCGTTGTTGATGAGCGCGTTTCCCCCGGTCGAGATCGACCACGTTGCGTCCGCGTGAGGATTGAGGGCATTCAGCGCCAAGGCGATCTGGTCGCTGTCGCCGACGATGTTGGTCTGGCTGATATACTGGATATTCAGCAAGTCACCGCTGATATAAAGAACGCGCAGTCCGCCTGTTCCCGCAAACGCCGGATCGGTCAGAATGCCTTGGGAAATATCTCTTCCGCCGGCGGCAAAATCGTTGGCCGCATCCAGATAGGCCGAAGGAAGAGTGCTAAAGCGGTCGGCGCCGCCGATATTGTAGATATGAGCCTGGTTCCAGAGCAGATTTCCGCCACTGGATATCGTGCCCTCGCCGGTCGTTCCGAAACCCGTAACCGCTCCGACGACATCGTTGTCGAACAATATGTTCGTCTGATGGATGATATTGGCATCGTACAGATTGCCGCCAATCAGGATCAGATCATAGGCCTGGCTGAGCTCGTAGATCGAGATCTGGTTGACGCTGGTATTGTCGCCAGCGATGACCTTGGTCGTGGCGCCGGAAGACGACAGGATGCCGATGTCGTTGTCGGACATGAAAATATACTGTTCCAGCCAGTTGGCGATCAGCAGATTGCCATGGATCTCTGTGACTGCCCAGCTTGCGGGATAACCGCCGCCGGCATTTGCCGGAGCGTTGCCGCCCTCCAGCGGATCGACCCTCTGGAATGTCGCAATATTAAATATTTCATCCGGCGCGCCATCGTTCGTCCAGCCACTGATGGCCGAGGTGATCGCGTCGGTATTCTGGATGACGTTCACCTGGATGACTGCGTTGATCTCGAAGTGATCGCCAACGACCGCGGTTACCGTCGCGCCGGTCCAGATATTCTTGAGAACAGCATCATTGACGACGGTATTGTTGCCGCCGACCAACTCGACCGAGACTTCCACCTCGACCGAGCCATCCGCATAGACGTGAACGTTGGATGGCGGAGCATCGTCCTCCGCATCGGCTTCATCACCAGCGTCGGCGGCATCATCTGCTTCATCTTCATCCTCACTGAAGGAATGATGGTCCTCCAGCTTCGGTGCCTCGTCGACCAGCACGCCGTTGACGTAAATGCCTTCGATCGTGGTGGATTGATGGAAGAAAGCCTCCGTGGGTCCGTCGGCTTCGGCCGCAAGGGCCTCCAGCTGGCTCGCGACGGTCTCGATGATCTGGATAAGGTCGTCCGAGGACTTGGGCATTTCGAGATCGCCGATAGGTGCGTCCGCAAGGACATCCTTGGCCGTCTGCAGCAGCTCGCCGTTGTCAACCGGCGTGGGATTGAACGTCAGGCCATGTCCACCGACGCCGAAGCTGTCGTTGTCGGAAAGCGAGGCGACCTGAACGATGAAGTTCGCAACCGAGCCTGGAGGCTGTATCTCCCAAGTGAAGGACTTGCCGCTTGCGTAGAACGGGTACTCGTACTGCGGCATCTCGTGCCGGCCGTGATACGTCTTGATTTCCATCGTGGGAATCGGCGGATGATCGAATCGGCCCACGAAATGGGGATGCCAGATCGGTGTGAAACTGGCAGGCGCCCTGTAGACCACACCCGGATCGAACCCGAGCAGATCGTAAGGCGCCTCGAAATTGGAGCGGATCACCGCTGATGTCGGGATGAATTGTTCGGGCGTATCGAGCGAGAAGTCCTGGTAACTATCCCGCAGGCGCGCATCCTCGACGTTCGTGTGGAAGAGGCCGATGAAATGAGCGATTTCCTCGGTGATTGTGTCCATCGTCGTCATGACCGCTGCCTTTGTATTGGCATGCCTGCATCACATCACAGGTCGTTCGGAATGAGGGACTGCGCAGGATGGTCTGCGCAGTCCACGATGTGAAGTCCCTGCCTAAAGCAGGGAGCTGTGTCGCTTAGACGCCATCTTCGGTGTCGTCGCCGGCCACCGTGCTGGAAAGGTTCCCGCCGACGATCGTCATATCGATCGCGTTTTGCTGCAGGTTCGCACCCATCACGATTTCCTGGTTGAAGGCGTGAGTTTCGATGACGGCATCGGACGAAGCTGAACTCGTCCCGGTCACGAAACCATCGTCACCGTTGCTCGAGCCCCAGGTACCGCCATCGCCGCCGGCTGCGCCGTCACCGGTGGTGGCCCAGCCACCTGCGCCGCCGGCTGCGCCGGCTCCGCCGAATGCCCATCCGCCGACGGCTCCGCCGCCGGTACCATCGGCCCATGCGCCACTGAGTGCCCCGCCGCCTTCGCCATAGCCGGATGTAGCGTCACCACCGGTAGCATCACCGCTGGTTGCCGTACCGGTTACCGCTGCGCCACCGGTACCGCTACCGCCAGCTGCGCCGTCACCGCCCAAACCGGCACCAAGACCGGCACCGAAGCCGGCACCGAGACCGGCACCAAGGGCACCGCCGCCATCGCCGCCATTACCGGCATCCGAGGCTTCGCCGCCGCTGCCACCTTCGGAGTTGCCGGCGTCGCCGCCTTCGCTATCCCCGCCGTTGCCAGCGTCTTCGCCGTCGCCGCCGTCGTTTTCAACGAAGATCGGGTTGATGAAGCCGAGGCTTCCGCCGACGAGAGCTCCCGCATCGCCGCCTTCGGAATCGCCGCCGTCACCGCCTTCGTCGGCGTCGCCGCCGTCCGAGTCGCCGGCGTCGCCACCGTCGCCGGAAGTGTTGCTGCCGCCGCTATCGCCGTCACCGGCAAATGCAAGCCCTGCGCCAAGGCCGAGACCCAGGCCAAGACCCAGACCGAGGCCGTCGCCGCCACGCCCGCCATCGCCGCCAGTCCCGTTGCCGCCGTCGGCATCGCCGCTGTCGGCGTCGCTGTCGCCGTCGCCGCCGTCGGCATCGCCGCCGTCGCCGTCACCGCCAATTGCAGCGCTTGCGGCCAGACCACCGAGGCCGTCGCCGCCAAGTGCGAACCCGCCGAGCGCCGTACCGCCGTTGCCGCCGTCACCACCGTCGGCATCGGCGTTGCTTCCGCCGTCACCGCCGCCGCCGCCGGCATTGATCCCTTCGGAGGCGATCGCGAAACCACCCTCGGCGGTAGGATTCATTTCGAACGAGCCGCTATTGCTGACGCTGGCGCTTTCGAGCTTGTCGTTGTCCTGGAGGTTGGCGACCTGGCTGAAGACATTGCCGACATCATTGCCTTCGCCGTTAAGCGAGTCATTGAGCACATCATCGATGCGGATGTTGAACATTCCGTCGATGGAACTGTCCGCCATATCGATGTCTGCAAAGTCGTCGTCCGACGGCAGGTATTCTTCAAGGTTGACACCGACATCGACCGTGACAGTGGTCTCGTTGACGTTTGCGTTGAAGTTGCCGTTGAGGTTCAGGCTGCCGTTACCGTTGAGGTTCAGGTTGCCATTACCGTTCCCGTTGCCGTTGAGGTTCGTCGAATCGCTCGACTGGCTCTGGGTTTGGTCGCTGGCCTGTTGTTGCTGCTGCTGCTGCTGTTCCTGCTGTTGCTGCTGCTGCTCCTGGCTATCAGGATCGTCGACCAATGTGTCGAACACGCTGCGTTTGTCTACCATCACACAGTCCTCTTGATGACTGCGACAGCGTGACCGCCATTCATCTTTTTGGGGGTCTTTGCTCGTCGCGGTTGAAATGAGTCATTTACCTCTGGCGACAAGGCGCGCGTCAACGCGACCGTTCGCCGGTCTTTCTCTCGTGATGTCTGATTTTTTTCCTCTCCCCTACGTTTCCCGAGAGACTTGGAATGAGCGGTGCGTGGTTCGCATACTCACTACATTTTGCACCGACGAGCATTCTTCAGCGCTCGTTCTTCCAGTGCTTCGGGATGGGAGCACTGTGTCCTGAATGAGCAGAAGAAATAAGGTGATATTTCGATCTAGCGCAACCTGATGAATACTATGTGAGCATAGTTACATGGGCTATATGATCTAACCAAGAAGACGTATACCATATCGCCGAAAAACTACCCTTATGTATGCAGCAACTCATTCGCAACGGGGAGGAAACGCTGCCTGATCATGGTCCGTTCGCCTGGAAACGACCTTGAAGGCCTCATTCCGTGGCCGATTCGATCTATTCCATAAATCCTTCGGTCTATTCCCAGCATTCGGCTCTTGGTTTACCGTTCCCTAATAAGATCTTCGGAGCACCACTTTGCGTGTACTTTCGATCAACGACGGGAGGGGGATATCTCCATGCAAATTCCGCATGGTCTTTCGCAACATGTCGGCTTGGATCTGGCGACAAACGCCTTGAAGAGAATGAATGCGATCCGGACACTCCTCTTCATCTGCTCACCTGGGACAATCTCCACCGCAATGACGGCGGCCATCGAAAGCGAGTTTCCATGGCTCTCCGTCAAGACGGTCCCCGACCTGAAACTGGCATCGGTGGAATTCGACAATCCGGTCCAGCTCGTGCTGGCGGATGTCCGCCTGGCCTCCGCTCTCGCCGAATACTGGCCGGAGCTCGCCAGACACCATCCTGCCGCAACCCTTGCGCTGATGGGGACCGATGATGGCGAGATAGCCTCCGATCATCGAAGGGCGAAAGAACTTGACATCGTCCAGGGTATCCTGCCGTTCAACGTCAATCTCGACGTCTTCCTGTCAGGCCTGCGGATCATATTGAAGGGCGGTACATATTTCCCTTCTACGGGTTACCGGACCCAGAGAAGCGCACCTCTCGAAGGGGAAGAGCCGGCGGATCTCAAGCCAGCCTTGTATCAAGCCGGCAAGCCGGCGATCGAAAAGCTGACAAAACGCGAGAACGAAATTCTTGTCAGGATGGCCATGGGCAATCAGAACAAGATCATCGCGGCCGCGCTCGGTCTATCCGAACATACCGTGAAGATACATATCCACAACATCATCACCAAACTCGGCGTGCATAACAGAACGGAAGTCGTCGCTCTCTATTTCGAATATAGACGCAAGGATACGACCGACAATGCAGGCGACACGAACCGCGGTCAGGACGGCCGCTCCCTCTCAGGCGACAAGTACTAGGCTCCAGGACATCCTGCTCCTGATCGGGCAGCTGAACTATACCTGGACCAATACGGAAAGCCTGCTGATCCACATGATCGCAGGCCTTGCCAAGGTGGACAAGGAAACGGCGATCGTCATCTTCCTGACCTTGAATACGACCCGAGCCCGGGTCGATCTCGTGGAACGGCTGACCAAGATGCGCAAGACCGCGCCGGCCTGCCGCAAGGAAATCCTGGAGACCACTCGCCGTCTTTCAGACGAAGCAAAGCTTCGCAACAAATACAATCACTGCATTTATTCATTCGATCCCGACAGCGGCCGCAACATCACGCAATCGATGCGGATCTTCGAAAGCAGGGACGAGATCAAATACGGAAAGATCGAGGAACTCGACGCACGCGAGATCGGCCGTATCCGTGAAAGCATCAATTCGCTTGTCGCGATCAACAGGATGTTCTGGGACATCACCGAACGTTACGGCTTCCCCACCTAAACCTCAGCAAGGCGTTACCCGAGGCCCGATACCGCTATGCCGGGCAGGAAGCCTTTGAGCGCGTCGGCCAGCGTGACGATCGATATGAGATGGCCGGCATCATCGGTGATGGAAATCGCCTGCAAAGCCAGGGCCTCACCCTGCTGAATATGCTCGACGACAATGTCTCTCATTCCGGAAATCACTTCGGCCGTGGCTCTCTCGATATCGAGGAAGTCGAGGCCTTCGGTATCTGGAATAAAACCGTCTTTCAGATCGACATTCAGGAAATATCTCACCATGGAACCCAACCTCCCGGGGATAGCGTGGCGGCCACTTGAAACTGCGAATCCAACCCCTGGCAGAAGCGGCGCCGACAACCTCCCAGCGTCTACTCCCACATCTCCCGATCTGCGATTAGGCTCAATCAGAACATTAGCAGATATATAAATTACTCATCGTCCCGGTCAATCGGGAATTGGTAGCCTACCGTGGAAATAGGGCTTTAAACCTTCGCAGCCCACCGGCTTTGCGGGTGATCACTTAGGTTCAATCGCGTGCCTTTCCGTAAGCCATCGCCTTGCCGCATGCATATTGACGCTCGCCCAATCATGGTTCAGCGCCGAAATGAACAAGCTGTCATTCTGGAGGATAGATTCCTGAAGATATCGCTGCAGCTCCAAAGCATCTCCGTTGAACTCTACCAACCACGCCGATCCGGATAACTTGCAGGTTACAAGCGGCTGAATCCTTTTGCGCGCCCGATTGTATGATTCAACCTTCTCGAATTCCAATATGACAAGAAACACTGCCATGCATCGCACCTCCAGGCGGGAGGAAACAAATATTGATGGGCAAAGTTCCTTTCGGAAAATTCAGAAGGATCTTTTTGTAGGGGGCAGGTTTTCCCAAGGAAACACCGCCTTCAGGTGCGGGCTTGCACCGCATCGGAGCGCTCTGCGAAACCTTGGAGCGAGCTGACCTCGACGCCAGGCAGCGCCGGCAAGACCACCACCTCCGGATATTTGTCCAGGTCGTGGAACGTGAGGCAGCGTGGACATGGCATTTCGACCGCGCCGCAACCGCAGCATCGGGTACCGGTATAAGGTTTGGCCGGATGAGCTTCACAAACCCAGCCCGTGTCCTTGCAGTCTCTGCACCTGAACATGAGCGAAATCCTCTCTGATCCGCAGGATCGGAGGATAACACGCGCGTGAGTCGCGGACAGTTGCGCCAAATGGGCTATATCCATAAGCCTATCGGCGTACTGGACTGGTGGAGGAAATAGACCGCTTTCAGGCGGAACGGCGCTCTATCGAGATTCGCGACCCTTCGCCTATGGCGCCTAAGTCCAGGATGAGCGCGCTCAAAATATCATCCAGTTGATCACGGTCCCGATCCACGGCATAACCGACCCGAACAGCCGGGACGTTTGAGATGGATGAAAAATTCGACATCGGTGCACGCCTCAACGCCATGCGCGCGGCCGCCGGCCTTTCGCAGCGCCAGCTCGCCGAAAGGGCCGGAGTGCCGCATGCGCAAATATCCAATGTGGAAACCAACAAGGTCAGCCCCTCCGTTTCGACGCTCCGCAAGATCCTGAACGGTCTCGGCGTCGGCATGGGCGATTTTTTCGAGCCGGAGCGCAGCCCGCCGAAAGGCCCGTTCTTCTCGGCACATGAACTGGTCGACCTGACTTCGAAGGTTGCCGCATCGCCAATTGCAGGCGGTGACGGCACGCTGATCTTCCGCCAGATCGGCGATGCGCGGGCGCATAACCTGCAGATCCTCCACGAGATCTACGGTCCCCATGCGGACACCGGCGAAACACGGCTGCAGCACGCGTCGTCGGAAGGCGGCTATGTGGTCGAGGGCGAGCTGGAAGTCACGGTCGGCGACGACGTCCGCGTCCTCAAAGCCGGCGAGGCTTACCTCTTTGACAGCCGCACTCCTCATCGGTTCCGCAATCTTTCCGACCGGCAGACGATCGTCATCTCGGCCTGCTCGCCGCCCTATCTTTGATTTGTTGAATGCCTATTGCTCAAAATAATGAGCAAGACTATAGCTGAGCCATCGACCTCAGGGGATATCGTCATGACCGTTTCAGCAGATCTGCAGTCCCGCCAGAAAGCAGCCGTGGCGGGCGGCGTCGGAACCCGGGGCATCTTCGCCCACAAAGCCCTGAATGCACAACTCTGGGACGTCGACGGCAAGCGCTTCATCGATTTCGCCGCCGGCATCGCGGTCAATAATACCGGCCATCGGCATCCGTCCGTCATGCGCGCCGTCGCCGAACAGGCCGAACATTTCACCCATACCTGCTTCCACGTCGCGCCCTACGAAAGTTATGTCAGGCTCGCCGAGCGGCTGAACGCGATGGCGCCGACCGGGGCGGAAAATCGCACCATGCTGGTGACGACGGGTGCAGAAGCCGTCGAAAATGCCGTGAAGATTGCCCGCGCCCATACCGGTCGCGCCGGCGTCATCGCCTTTTCGGGCGCCTTCCACGGCCGCACCCTGCTCGGCATGGCGCTGACCGGCAAGGTCATGCCCTACAAGAAGAATTTCGGTCCCTTCCCGGCCGACATCTACCATGCGCCCTTCCCTAACCCCTATCTCGGTTTCTCGATCGAGGAGGCGATCGCCGGGCTCGATCGGTTGTTTGCAGCCGACGTCGATCCGGAACGGATTGCAGCCTTCATCATCGAACCGGTCCAGGGCGAAGGCGGCTTCAACGTCGCACCGAAAGAATTTCTCGTTCACCTCCGCGCAGTCGCGGATAAGTACGGCATCGTGCTGATTGCCGACGAAATCCAGGCTGGCATGGCGCGCACCGGCAGGATGTTCGGTTTCGAACATGCCGGCGTGAAGCCGGATATGATCACTATGGCAAAGGGCCTCGCCGGCGGCTTCCCGCTTTCAGCCGTCACCGGCAAAGCCGAGATCATGAATGCGGCCCATCCAGGTGGGCTGGGCGGTACCTATGCCGGCAATCCGCTGAGTGTCGCTGCCGCCAACGCCGTGCTCGACGTCATCGAAGATGAGAAGCTCTGCGAACGCGCCGCCGAAGTCGGCCGCCGGATCACCGAGCGGCTGACGGCGATCGCCTCCCGCCAGGGCATGGAGCATATTGGCGACGTGCGCGGCCTCGGCGCCATGGTAGCCTTCGAACTGGTCGAAGATCGTCAGTCGAAGGCGGCGTCGCCTGCCCTCACCAGCCGCATCATTGCGGAAGCGGAGGCCCGCGGCCTCATCCTCCTGTCTTGCGGAACACGCCTCAATGTGATCCGTTTGCTGCCGCCGCTCACCATCGAATGGGAAGTTTTAGAGGAAGGGCTCGCCATTCTCGAAGCGTCGATCGAGGCAGCGTTCTCCGACGCAACCGCTTCGGCAGCCGCTTGAGCCTCATACGTCGCCGCTGACCGCGGGACCGATCAGGCCCGCGGTTTCTCTTGGTCGCGGCAGCCTTTGGACATGCTGCAAAGATAAGGAAAAACGCATGAACGGCGCCGATATGCTGTGTGACGTCCTTCTGGTGAATGGCGTCGATGTCTGCTTTGCCAATCCCGGCACATCGGAGATGCATTTCGTCGCCGCTCTCGATCGCAAGCCGGCCATGCGTTGCATCCTCGGCCTGTCGGAAGGCGTCGTGACGGGCGCTGCCGACGGTTATGCCCGCATGGCGGACAAGCCGGCCGCCACTCTTCTCCACCTCGGCCCCGGCCTCGCCAACGGCCTCGCCAACCTCCACAATGCCCGCCGCGCCCGCACGCCGATGCTGAACGTCGTCGGCGACCATGCCTCCTATCACCTTCAATATGATGCACCGCTGACCAGCGATATCGAAAGCCTGGCCCGACCGATGTCCCATTGGGTCGGACGCGCCGCGTGCGCCACCGATATCCGCCGTTGTACCGAAGAGGGTTATGCCGCCGCCCTCGCCAATCGCGGCGTCTCGACCATGATCCTGCCTGCGGACGCTGCCTGGGGCGAGGTCTCGCCGGAAACCCTTAAGCCGGCCGCGATCCCTGCCTCGCCGGCGATCGACCCCGAAGCCCTGAAAGCCTCCGTCGCCGCGTTGCGCAGCGGCAAGCGTGTCGTGATCATGCTGGCCGGCCGCGCCATGCGGGAAAAGCCTGCCGAAATCGCCGGTCGCATCGCAGCCGCCACCGGCGCTGTGCTTTTCTCAACGTCCTCGGGCCGCAGCGCCCGCGGCGTCGGGCGCCCGCTCGTCCGGCCGGTGCCTTACAAGATCGACCTTGCCCTCGAAGCGCTCCAGGATTTCGAGGTCGCCATCTGCATCGGCGGACCACGCCCAGTCACCTTCTTTGCCTATCCCGGGAAACCCAGCACCACCCTGCCGCCTTCCTGCGAGATCATCCAGCTGGCGGAGCACGAACACGATCTCGCCGACGTGCTGGCGGCTCTCGCCGATGCACTCGGGATCAAGCAGGGAGCGGACTTCGTCCGCAACCGGTTCATCCAGCAGGATATCCAGGTGCCGACCGGAACGCTGACTCCCGATGCGATCAGCTTCGCGATCGGCCGCCGGCTACCGGAAAACGCAGTCATCATCGATGAAGGCCTGACCTCCGTCGGCCAATATCCGGTCTTGGCGCCCGGTCTCCCGCCCCACGATCACCTTCCGATCACCGGCGGCGCCATCGGCATCGGCATTCCGCTGGCTGCGGGCGCTGCGATCGGCGCGCCGGACCGCAAGGTGGTGGCGATGCAGGCCGACGGCAGCGGCATGTACACTGTGCAGGGCCTCTGGACCCAGGCGCGCGAACAGCTCGACGTCGTCACCATCGTCTTCGCCAACAGCGCCTACCGCATCCTTCAGGGCGAGATGACCAATGTCGGCGTCAATGCCTACGGCCGCAATGCCCAGCGGATGCTCGATCTCGACGCGCCAAGACTCGATTGGTGCTCGCTCGCCAAGGGCCTCGGCGTCGAAGCCGGCCGCGCGACGACGATCGAGGAGTTCGTCAAGCTGTTCGACGGCGCGCTCAGCCGCAAGGGACCGTTCCTGATCGAAGCCGTCATCGATTGATTGCCGGAGAGATTGCGCGCAGCCGTTACACCGCGACCAGATGGCCCGGAGAAACGGTCTTATAGTCGAGCGGATTGACTATATAGTCGACGGAGCGGATCGGGCTCTTGAGCTCGTCGCTGGCGACCGTCCGCTTTTCGCGGCGGCGATCAGGGTCCGGTACCGGCACGGCGGCCATCAGTTTCTTCGTATATTCATGCTGTGGATTGCCGAACACGGATGCGCGCGGGCCGATCTCGACGATCTCGCCGAGATACATGACCGCGACGCGGTGGCTGACCCGCTCGACCACCGCCATGTCATGGCTGATGAACAGGAATGCGAGGTTGAGGCTCTGCTGCAGGTCGAGCATCAGGTTGATGACCTGCGCTTTGATCGACACGTCGAGCGCCGAGACGCTTTCGTCCGCAACGATCACCTTCGGTTCGAGCGCAAGTGCCCGGGCGATGCAGATGCGCTGGCGCTGGCCGCCGGAGAATTCATGCGGATAGCGGTTCACCATGTCCGGCGTCAGGCCGACCTTGCGCAGCATCTCGGCGACGACCTCCTTCGCCTGTTTCGCCGTCCCCATCTTGTGTTCGAGATAGGGCTCGGCGATCGCCTGGCCGATCGTCATGCGCGGGTTGAGCGAGGCGAACGGGTCCTGGAAGATCATCTGCACGGATTTGCGCATCTCGCGCATCTCCCGCTTGTCGAGCGCGAGCACGTCCCGGCCCTCGACGACGACCGAACCGGCATCCGGCTCGATCAGCCGCATGATGGCGCGGCCCGTCGTCGACTTGCCACAGCCGCTTTCGCCGACAAGCGACAGCGTCTCGCCGGCATGCAGATCGAAGGAGACGTTCTCGACCGCGTGCACGCGGCCGCTGACACGACCGAACAGGCCGGAATGGATATCGAACCGCTTGGTGAGGTTCTTCACCTCCAGAACCGGCCGGTCATTGGCGGCAACCGTATCGGCCACCTCGACCTGGACATCGGATTCCCCGGTTGCCGTATTGACGACGGGAAAACGCAGCGGCCGCTCGTATTTCTGCATCGAACCGAGCACCGGCACCGCGGCCAGCAGCGCCCGCGTATAGGGGTGTTTGCCGCGATGAAAGATATCAGGCGTGTCGCCCGTCTCCACCTGCTCGCCGCGATACATGACGATCGTCCGGTCGGCGACTTCGGCGACGACTCCCATGTCATGGGTGATGAACAGGACCGACGTCCCCTCCTCGTCCTGCAGCAGCTTGATGAGATCGAGGATCTGGCCCTGGATCGTGACGTCGAGCGCGGTGGTCGGCTCGTCGGCGATCAGCAGCTTCGGCTTCGACGCCAAGGCCATTGCGATCATCACGCGCTGGCGCATGCCGCCTGAGAAACGGTGCGGATATTCGTCGAAACGCGACGCGGCCGACGGGATGCGCACCTTTTCGAGCAACCGGATGGTTTCGGCCTTGGCTTGCGCCGCCGACATCGCCTTATGGCAGAGCAGCGCTTCGGAAATCTGGTCGCCGATGGTGAAGAGCGGATTGAGGCTCGTCATCGGCTCCTGGAAGATCATCGCGACATCGTTGCCGCGCACCTTGCGCATCTCGTGTTCGGGAAGCGCCAGAAGATCGCGCCCGCCGAGCATGATCCTGCCCTCGATGCGGCTCGTGCCTTCCTGCAAAAGCCGCATGATCGAAAGAGAGGTGACGCTTTTGCCCGACCCGCTTTCGCCGACGATCGCCACGGTCTCGCCGGGAGCGACGGTGAAGGAAACGTCACGCACGACCGACTTCCACTCCCCGTCCACGTTGAACGAGGTGGTCAGGTTCTCGACGGAGAGGACCGGCTGAGTGGACTGGACGGCTTGTGCTTGCGAAATGGCCATGATCGTTCCCTTCCTGTCGTTGTTGTCAGTTCAGTCCGGCCAGCGAAGCGCGCCGTCGAACCGGTGGCGGCTGCGCTCTTCGATCGGGGTCGCGATGATCTCGTTGGAGGCCCGCGCCTTGTCGAGCTCTTCCGTCAGGCGGGCCGCGACGATGGTTTCCTGTCCGGGGTGCAGGTTGCAGGGGTCGAGATAGAAATAATGATGCTCCACCTCATGATCGCGGACGATGACCGGCGGGTTACCACGGCCGAGCGCTGCCGCCAGATCCCAGGCGGTGATATGCGCTTCCGGTGCCGAGATGATCACCCGCATGCGGTCGAGCGGATTGTTGGTCGGGTCCGGCTCGATCAGGGCGGTGACGCCTGGGCGGCCGTCGAGCGACCGTTTCCACAGATTGAGATAGCCGGTTTCGCGTTCGCGGATGCCCGCATGGTCACGCTTCTCCCAGGCTTCCAGCGCGGCCATAACGCCGAACACGCTCTCCTTGCCGACCTTCATGCCGCGGCCGATGCCCATGTTCTGCAGGAAGGCACTGCGCACCAGCTCCTTTTTGCCGGCAACGATGCCCGAAGTCGGGCCACCGAGGAACTTGTGGCCGGAATAGAGCACGATATCCGCGCCCTGCGAAAGGAAGAGCTTGAGGTCGTATTCGGAGGCCGCGTCGACGATGACCGGCACGCCCTTGGCATGGGCGATCTCGACGAACTCGACGAGGTTGAGCAAGCCGTAGTCGACGACGTGATGCGAGACGACGTAGACGGCCGCGGCCGTCTTCTCGGTGATCGCATTCTCCATGTGATAGCGGTGCGTCGAGGTCGCCTGGCCGATCAGCACGACCTTGCCGCCAGCGAGCCGGATCGCCTGGTCCACCGGCGCGCCATAGCTCACCACATGGCCCATCTGCACGAGCACTTCGTTCTTGTCGGGCGCCGTATCGGGCAGTTTCTCGATTGCCAGCAGGTTGTTGCCGGTGAGCGCGCCCGCGACTGCGAGGCTGATGCCGGAGGAGCAGGAGGCCGTCACGAAGCCCGCCTCGCCGCCGGTCAACCGGGAGATGATCGCACTCGCCTTGCGCTGCAGATCGTTGATCTCGACGAATTGCGGCAGGATCGCCGCCATCGCCGCGATCGCCTCCGGAACCACGATCGAAGCCCCGAGGCTCGTCATCGTGCCGGAAACATTGATGACCGGGCGAAGGCCGATCTGGGTGCGGATATCATCGGACATTGTCGTTCTCCAAATTGACAGCCAACTGCGAATTGCCATCGACAGTTATGCCATAGTAATGTAATAGCCTCTCGAAATCACACGAGAAGCCCCACGGGGAACATCCAGTTGGACGCGAAGACTTCATCCGCAGACCTCTCTGTTGACGCCGTTTCCGAAACGGAGACGGAAGCCAAGGGCGCGCGCCGCTCGCGCGTGAGCGGTATCGATCGCGCGCTGCAGGTGATCGATTATCTTTACGAAACGGGTGCGCCGACCGGCGCCTATGCGATCGCCAAGGCGGTCAAGGCGCCGCTGTCGACCGTCTATGTGATCATTGACGATCTGGTTGAGAAGAACATGCTTGCCCGCAATGCCGACGGCTCGATCTGGCTTGGCGCCCGGCTTTACCATTACGGCCTCGCTTATGCCCGGTCGCTGGATTTCATGAGCGTCGCGACCCACGAGATGCACGACCTCTGCCGGCAGGCGGGCGAAACCGTGCAGGTCTGCGGCCGCGACGGTGACTACATGCTGGTGCTCGCCATGGCGGACGGCCCGAGCCATTACCAGGTCGCTTCGCGCGTCGGCACCCGTGTGCCGCTTAACTGGACGGCATCCGGCCGGCTTCTCGTCGGGCACTTGGCCGAGGCCGAGCGGATCGAGCTTTTCAAGCGCTGCGCCCGTACCTCGCCGACCGGCCGCGCCGAGATCGACGCGCGCACGCTGTCCGATTCGGCCGGCAAGGCCTTCGAGCAGCGGCTGTCGATCCAGGTGGCGGAGTCCGATTATGCGGTTGCCTGCATCGCTTCGCCGATCTGCGACCGGAGCGGCGAGTGCGTCGCGACCATTTCCATCGTGCTGCCGGAACAGAAAGTCGTGTCCGACGAGAACCACTATACGGAACATGTCCGCGCTTCCGCCCAGCGGATCGAGAAGCTGATGGGTTGGCGCAACCACTGACCTTGTCTCCTCAGTCGTTCAGCGAGACGATCGCCTCGATTTCCACGGTAATATTGCCCGGCAGAGAACCGAAACCGACGGCCGAACGGGCATGCTGGCCCGCATCCCCGAACACCGAGATGAACAGGTCCGAGCAGCCATTGATGACGCTCGGATGATCCTCGAAGTCCGGCACGGCATTGACCATGCCGAGCAGCTTCACCACCCGCTTCACCCGCGAAAGGTCGCCGAGCGCCTCGTGCATGACCGCAAGCAAATTGATGCCCACCAGCCGCGCATGCTGATAGGCGAGGTCGACGCTGACATCGGCGCCCACCTTGCCGGAATGCAGATGGCCATCCGCCTCGCGCGGCCCTTGGCCGGAGAGGTAGAGCATGTTGCCTTCACGGACATGCGTGACGAAATTGGCGATCGGCGGCGGCGGCGGCGGCAGCTTGATGCCGAGCGCGCTCAGCCGATCGTAAGGTGTCTGCGCCGCTGGAGCGGCCTTTGCTGAAGACGTGTTCACGTCAACTCCTGTCATGCGATTTAACGACACGCCTCAGCGCCACGAGTAACCGTGGCTGTGGCGGACGAGCTTGCGGGCCCGTGGGATGTAGCGGCTGGCGGTGATGGCTTCCGAACCGATGACCGCGTAACGCGGCTCGAACAGTTTCTGGAGACGCGAAACGTCACCGTTGGAATCGGTCGCCTCGAGATCGGCATCGATGAGATCGAAGATCGTGAAATCGGCCCGTTCACCGACCGACAGCCGGTTTTCCATGGAAAGCTTGATGACCGAAGCCGGGTGATGGGTGACCGCTTCGACAACCTTGTCGAACGGCATGCCGACCGACAGAAGCTTGGACATGGTGGTCGCCAGGTCCCAGACCGGGAAGTTCATCGAATGGCCGTGCAGGTCGGTCGAGATCGAATAGGGCAGCAGTCCGCGCGCAATCGCCGCTTCCGCCACCTTGAACGAGAAAGACGCGCCGCCATGGCCGATGTCGAGGCGGATCCCCTCGCCGGCGCAGCGTTCGGCGAGATTGTAGAGGTCCTCGTCTTCCATGATGCTCGAACCGGCCTTGCCGTTGAAGCAATGGGTGACGACGTCGCCGGGGCCGAGGATTTCAAGCACCTCGTCATAGAGCGCCGGCGGTTCGCCGACATGCACCATCATCGGCACCTTGAGGATCTTGGCGATCTTCTTGCCGAGCTTGACCGGCGTGGCGCCCCAGGAACCGGTGATCACATGGCTCGCCCGCACCTTGATGCCGACGATATGTTCCTTGTTCTCCGCATAACATTCGAGGATGCGGTCGAGATCGATATCGCGGATGTCGCGCAGTTCGGCGACGCGATTGCAAGCGACGAGGCCGATCGAACCGAGGTTCAGGAACGCCTTGATGCGCTCCCTGGACGGCTCGATGATGTACTCGCGAAAACCATGAAAATTGGCCTCGCCCGCAGAACCGGCATCGACCAGCGTGGTGACGCCGCGCTCGGCGCCGCATTCCGACGGGCGGATCGAGATATCGGTGCCGCCATGCCAGATATGCACATGCAGGTCGATCCAGCCGGGCGAGATGAAGGCGCCCTTGCCGTCGACACGGATCGCCTCGGCGGGTGCTGCGAGCGACGAGCCGATAGCGGAAATCCGCCCGTCGGCGCCGACCAGGATATCGGTCGTGCCGGAGGCCGCGTTGCCGCCGAAAGCCATCGGCTTCACGTTGGTGAGGAGGAGCGGCTGGCCCGCTTTTTCACCGGTCATTTAGAGGTCCTTTCGAAGTCTTGGATCGAGCATGTCCCGCAATCCGTCGCCGACCATCTGCAGCGACAGGACGGAAAGAATGATGGCAAAGCCCGGGAAATAGGTCATCCAGTCGGCCTGGCCGACATATTGGCGGCCGGCTGAGATCATGGTTCCCCAGGTCGGTATTTCAGGGCTGACGCCGAGGCCGAGGAAGGAAAGTCCGGCTTCGGCGAGCATGGCGCTGGCGAACAGGAATGTGCCCTGCACCAGGATCGGCGATATGAGGTTACGCAGTACGTGCCGCGTCATGATGTGGAAGGTCGAGATGCCCAGCGCCTTCGCCGCCTCCACGTAAGGCAGTTCGCGGATCACCAGTGTCGACGCTCGAACGATGCGGGCGAGCCTTGGCGAATAGACGATCGACAGCGCGATGATCACCGTCACCAGCGATGGCCCGAGCGCTGCGACCAGCGCGATGGCGAGCAGGATGTCCGGAAAGGCCATCATAGCATCGATCAGCCGGGCGATCGGCGTATCGAGCTTCTGGAAAAAGCCGGCCAGCAGCCCGAGCGTCACGCCGATGATCGCCGAAAGGCTGACCACGGCAGCCCCGACCAGCAGCGACAGCCGCCCCGCAAAAATGGTGCGCGAGAAGATGTCGCGGCCGAACTCGTCGGTGCCGAACCAGTAGATCTCGCTCGGCGGCTTCAGCCGGTTGACGATCGACAGTTTCGACGGCGAATAGGGGGCGATCCACGGCGCGAAAACCGCAAGCAGGACGAAGACCACGATGACGATCAGTCCGAGCGCGACCGTCTTGCGTTTCAGGAAACGGCGAAAGAACTTGGCTCCTTCGCTCGCGGCTGGTTTGGTGGTGACAATCTCCGCCATCAGTAGCGCACCCTTGGATCGACCAGCAGATAGAGCATGTCGATCGCGAAATTGATCAGGACATAGAGGGCGGCGATGACGAGCAGTGCGCCCTGGATGACGGGATAGTCGCGCCGCAGCACCGCCGAGACCACCAGATTGCCGACGCCCGGCAGGCCGAACACGGTTTCGGTGACGACGGCGCCGGAAATCAGCACGGCGGCGGTAAGACCAAGCACGGTGAGGATCGGGATCAGCGCGTTCTTCAGCGCATGTTTCAGCACGACCCGCCGCTCGATCAGCCCCTTCGCGCGGGCGGTGCGGATATAATCGTCGCCGAGTACGTCGAGCATCGAGGCGCGGGTAAACCGCAGGATCAGCGCCGAGGAGACGAGGCCGAGCGCGAAGGCCGGCAATGTCAGGTGATACATTCGCTCGGCAAAGCTGGCGCCCGGCCCGCCATAGCCGGAAACCGGGAAGAAGTTCATCCGCACCGCGAAGAACTGCATCAGGATGAGGCCGAGCCAGAAGCTTGGAATGCTGGCAGCCAGCATTGCGGCCGTCGTCGCGGCCTGGTCGACGAAGGACCCGCGCCGATAGGCGGCATAAATGCCGATCGGCAGCGCGATGACGCTGGCAATCGCCAACGAGAAGATCGTCAGGAAAAATGTGGGTTCGGCGCGGTCGAGAAGCGCTGACGTCACCGGCATGTTGAGAAATATCGACTGGCCGAGGTCGCCCCTCAGAAGCTGGCCGATATAGAAGACATATTGAACTGCGATCGACTGATCGAGGCCGAGACGCGTGCGCAATTCGGCGACGTCCTCGGCCGTGGCATCCGGTCCGAGCATGACCGCGGCCGGATCACCGGGCGTCACCCGAACGATCACGAAGACGATCGTGACGACGAGGAACATCACCACGATCATGCCGGCAAGGCGTTGAAGGATATAGCGTATCATACGAAGGTGTTCCTGTGTCCGGCATTTCGGACATCATCGAAGACGGATGCCGGTCCGTAAACCGGCATCCGATCCCTGGGAGGATTATTACTTCTTGATCGATGCATTCCAGAAATAGGGCCACGGAGCCGGATCGACGCCCTGAAGCTTGGTCGAAATCGCGGAAACCGCGTTGAAATCGCCGATCTTCATGAAAGGCGCCTCGTCATACAGGGCCTTCTGGACATTGGCCCAGAGCTCGACACGCTTCTTCGGATCCGACTCTGCCGAGAAGGCATCAACGGCCGCTTTTCTGGCAGGCGTATCCCACCAGCCCGGCGAGCTCGGCGCCAGAGAACCGATCAGTGCCGGCTCCGGCAGGAACGGGCTGTGGGTGATGTAGATGTCCCAGAGCGCCTTGTCGGTGCGGCGCTGAGTAAGCGTTGCCCAGTCGACTACCTGCATGTCGACGGCAAAGCCGGCAAGCTTCAGATACTCGGCGGCGACCTGCGCCATCTTGTAGTGAAACTCGTATTGGCGGCTGGTCAGGATGCGGATCGGCTTGCCGTCATAGCCCGCGGCCTTCGCGGCAGCGGCAGCACCTTCCGGATCGGCGGCGTTATAGTTGCCTTTCACGCCGGCATCCGTGCTCCAGCTGAAGGAGGCCGGGTAGATGTTGCCGTTGAGGGCGTAGAAATCCTTGCTGCCGAAAGCGGCGGCCAGCATGTCTTCCATGCTGAGCGCCTGGCGGATCGCCTTTCGGACGCCAAGGCTCTTGGCGGCACCTTCCGCGGTATTGAAGACGAAGACCGGATAGCCGAACGGCTTCAGGAGCAGCGGCTGGGTGGCCTTCGAGGCTTTCAGCTTGTCGAAGGATTCGACCGGCAGGGAATCGATATAATCGTATTGCCCGGAAACGGCAGCTTCCACGCGGGTGTTCGGGTCCGGAACCGGCACGAAACGGATCTCGTCGAGATACTGGTGGCGGGCGCCGCCATAACCATCGCTCCCGCCTGAACGCGGCTTGTAGTCCTTGAAGCGGACGAGCTGGATATACTGATCCGCCTTGCGCTCCTTCAGCATATAGGGTCCAGTACCGGCAAAGTCGGTCATCGTATCGGCCTGCTTTTCAGCCGGGATGATGATTGCAGCGGAGTTGTTGAAGGCGAGCAGCGAGACGAGCGGCGCATAGGGCTGCTTCAGCTTGATCGTTACGGTCGCCGGATCGGCGGCGGAGACGGACTCGATGAAACCAGCGGCCTGCTTGCCGCGCGAGGCGAGCTTGGTCCAGCGGGTGAGCGAGGCGACGACATCTTCCGAGGTCATGTCGCTGCCGTCATGGAATTTGATGCCGGTGCGCAGCTTGACCGTATAGGTTTTGCCGTCGTCGCTGACCGCAGGCAGGCTTTCCGCGAGAAGCGGCGTGACGCCCCACTTCTTGTCGAACGTATAGAGCGTCTCGAAAATGTGCTGCGTAACGATACCGACAAGGTCGGCCGTCGACGTCATCGGATCGAGCGTTGGCGGCTCGCCGATGGTCGCGACGTTGATGACGCCGCCCTTCTCCTGCGCCATCAGGAATGACGGCGTGGCGACGAGCGCGGTTGCAACAAGGAATGCAAGCTTCAGCTTCATGATAGTCTCCCGTTTTTGTTCCACAATTATGTTATATAAGCTTTTATAACAGAATATAGAACACGAACGCCCTGTCAATGGGGAGGTAGAGACGAGCGGCCGCCGCCGCCGAGAACGGGATTTGCAGCTCCAACGCCGAGAGGTTTCAGCCGAGGTGGTTCTGGGGAGTTCCTCGATCGGCAGTGCGACGCGCCGGCGCCCCCACAAAATCTCGATCTAATTTGTCGCCTGGGGCTGGACGAAAGCGTCTTCGACAGCGAAAACACACAGCCTTGGCTGCGAGCTGGAAACCGGCTTCGCGCCAATCGGCAGAACAAGACAAGATAGAGTGGCCCGTTCGGCCACATCTAACGGGAGGAGATACACCAGCATGACCGACAATCTCATCGATACGTTTGCCAACGGGCTTTTTGTCGGCCGCGTCTGGAATCCTGCTGTTTCGGGCCCGAGCGTCGTCACGCTGCGTGACGGTGCCCTGGTCGATATCACCAGCAAGGAAGCCCCGACCCTCAGCGCGCTCCTGGAGCGCGCCGATGCTGCGGAGTTTGTCCGAAACACCGCCGGCCCGATCATCGGCACGTTGGAAGACATTGCCGGGAACAGCACGGGCAAGCCCGATCCGTCGCGTCCCCACCTGCTGGCGCCCGTCGATCTCCAGGCGGTCAAGGCCTGCGGCGTGACGTTCGCGCAATCGATGATCGAGCGCGTCATCGAGGAGAAGGCCGCCGGCAATCCGGACAGGGCGGCCGCCATCCGGCAGACCGTCAGCACGATCATCGGCGGCAGCCTCAAGGACCTGAAGGCCGGCTCGCCGCAATCCGCAAGCGTCAAGGAAGCGCTGATCAGGGAGGGCATGTGGTCGCAATATCTCGAAGTCGGAATCGGCCCTGATGCTGAAGTCTTCACCAAGGCGCCGGTGCTTTCCTCGGTCGGCTGGGGCGCTGATGTCGGCCTCCATCCCGTATCGACATGGAACAACCCCGAGCCGGAAATCGTGCTGGCGGTCAACAGCCAGGGCAAGATCAAGGGAGCGACACTCGGCAACGACGTCAACCTGCGCGACGTCGAGGGGCGCTCGGCGCTTCTGCTCGGCAAGGCAAAGGACAACAATGCCTCCTGCTCGATCGGGCCTTTCATCCGCCTCTTCGATGAGGGTTACGGACTGGACGATGTCCGCAATGCCGAACTCGACCTGCGTGTGACCGGACCGGAGGGATATGTCCTCAACGGCAAAAGCTCGATGTCGCAGATCAGCCGCGACCCACTCGATCTCGTCAAGCATACATGCGGCGAACATCATCAGTATCCCGACGGCTTCATGCTGTTTCTCGGCACGCTGTTTGCACCGACCGAGGACCGCGACGTGCCGAACCAGGGCTTTACCCACAAGATCGGCGACATCGTCGAAATTTCGTCTCCGGGCCTCGGCACGCTGCGCAACACGGTACGCCTCTCGACCGAATGCCCTCCCTGGAGTTTCGGCATCTCGGCACTGATGAAGAACCTCGCTGCCCGTGGGTTGCTCTAGATAGAGCAGCCCTCCTTCTTTCTCGCATCGCCGACTGCCGACCCTCGCCACGGCAGTCAAATCGGTCTATGAGACCGGCATGGACGAGACGGGACGCCGAACAGAATGAATACGCCTTGGAACAAGCCGGTCGTCATATCGATCGGCGAGCCGCCGGCCGAAACCGCGATCGAAACGACGCAGGCCGCGGCATGGGCGATGATCGAAGACTGGCCGGTGGAGGATGGCACCGCCCTCGACCGGGCGCTCGAAGTCTGCGCCGCGGTGGATGCCGGAAAGCGCAAGCCTGAAGAAGCCAGAAAGGCCTTCGTCGAAGCGGCTATGGAAGCGCATATCCTGATCCGCGCCTGAGCCTTCCGCCAGATCGATCCACGTCATCCCAAAGACCGAAGCAGGCTGCTCGCTCCCTCGCCGGGACAAGCGCCAGGCCCTGCGCTCGCCGGTTACGCAAAGAAAGGCGTTGACAGGCGCGCGGCCGGTTGGGGACAACGGGAGCTGATTTCGCGCCTTGCACGGTTCGCGGCCGGCGACGAGATGAGGATGGCCGATCGCTCCGACCGGCAGAATGACAACAGGGGATTTGAAAGCATGACCGATTTCGATGCGGTGCACGAACGCCGGGGCACCGGCAGCTCGAAGTGGAGCAAGTATCCGGACGACGTGCTGCCCATGTGGGTCGCCGACATGGACTTCCCCGCGGCACCGGAGATCGTCGACGCCATCCGCAACCGGCTCGAGCATCCGATGCTCGGTTATGGCGTCGCCCGCGACGAGTTGCGCACCCGGATCGTCGCCGACATGCAGGAAAAATACGGCTGGACGGTCTCGCCGGACGAGATCGTCTTCCTTCCGGGCGTCGTTCCAGGTTTCAACATGGCGCTGCACGCGATGCTCAAGCCCGGCGACGGCGTGCTGGTTCAGCCGCCGGTCTATCGTCCGATCCTCGAAGCCCCGGCGGACTGGAACCTTGTCCGCCGCGAAGCGCCGCTTTTGCCGACCGCCGAAGGCCATGTGATGGACACCGACGTTCTGGCCGCGGAGCTGGCGAAGTCAAAGGCGCTTCTTTTCTGCAACCCGCAGAACCCGACAGGCAAGGTATTCACGGCGGAGGAACTGAAGACGATCGCCGACCTCTGCCGCCAGAATGATACGCTGATCATCTCCGACGAGATCCATTGCGACCTCCTGTTCGACGGCCGCCGCCACGTGCCGATCGCCGCGCTTTCGGAAGACGCCGCAAACCGCACGATCACCCTGATGGCCGCCAGCAAGACCTACAATATCGCCGGCCTCAAGACCGCCTTCGCGATCATCGGCAACAAGGCGATCCGCGAAAAGTTCAACCAGGCACGCCTCGGAATGGTCGACAACGCCAATATCATCGGGCTTGAAGCGACACTGGCGGCCTTTTCGAAGGCCGGCGACTGGAAGACCCGGATGCTCACCTACATCGAGGCGAACCGCGATTATCTGTCCGCCGAAATCGCGCGCCGGTTTCCCAAGATCAAGCTCATCCCCTCGGAAGGCACGTTCCTCGCCTGGCTCGACTGCACGGAAGTCGGTCTGGAACCGGATGCTCAGAGCTATTTCCTCGAGCACGGCAAGGTCGGTTTCAATGCCGGATCGGACTTCGGCGCGGCCTACGGCAACTTCGTCCGCGTCAATTTCGGATGTCCGCGCGCCCTGCTTGAAGAAGGCCTGGCGCGCATGGAGCGTGCACTCGGCCGGAACACCTGATCGGTTCATTCGATCGTATCGTGAGAATTGACCGCCGGCGGAGCTCATCCGCCGGCATCATTACAGACTGGATCAGACGATCCCGCCGCCACCGCTGGTCGAGGCCGGGCGTTCCGCGGCGACCTGTTTCCGATAACCGCTGGCGCGATAGGTCGCGACCGGATCGATCGCTCCGCCTGCGCGGCGGCGGGCTTCGGCAAGGATCGGTTCCACATCGGTGCGATAGGCGCGCTTCAGCGTCTCGGATGCCATCAGTGCATCGTTTTCCTGCTGGAACCCGTCAAGCGCTGTCCGGTCGACCAGCAATGCCTGGGCATAGGCGCGGCGAATCTCATTGGCGCTGGAAATCAGGCTCTCGATCGGATCGGTGACGTTGTGCGACTGGTCGATCATATGCGCCGGGCGGAAACCCTTGATCCCCCGATGTTCCGCATCCACCAGCTCGTTGAAGACGAGGAAGAGGCGGTAGGGCTCGATCGCACCGGCATCGAGGTCGTCGTCGCCATATTTGGAGTCGTTGAAGTGGAAGCCGCCGAGCTTTCCGAACTGGATGAGGCGGGCGACGATCATCTCGATATTGGTATTCGGCGCATGGTGGCCGAGATCGACGAGGCAGAATGCCTTCGGTCCGAGCGTATTGGCGATCAGGTAATTCGTGCCCCAGTCCTGCACCACCGTCGAGTAGAAGGCCGGTTCGTACATCTTGTGCTCGGAAAACAGCCGCCAGTCCTCCGGCAGCGCCTTGTAGATTTCCGCCATCGAAGCGAGATACCGCTCGAACACCCGCGTGAAATGGCTTTGCCCCGGAAAATTCGAGCCGTCGCCGATCCACACCGTCAGGGCCTTGGAGCCGATCACCTTGCCGATCTCGATACATTCGAGATTGTGCTCGATCGCCTGGGTGCGCGTCGCAGCGTTCGTATGGCTGAGCGAGCCGTATTTGTAGGAATGCGCCTGCCCCGGTGCATCGGAAAACGTATTCGAGTTCATCGCATCGAAACCGAGACCGAGCGCATCGCCCTTGGCCAACAACTCCTTCGGATCCGCCTTGTCCCAAGGGATATGCAGCGAGACCGTCGGCGTCGCCCGGGTCAACTGGTGAATGACGGCGCAGTCATCGAGCTTGTCGAAAATGCCGCGCGGCTCGCCTTGACCCGGAAAACGGGCGAAACGCGTCCCTCCGGTGCCGACGCCCCAGGAGGGTACAGCGACGAAGAACTTTTCGACATCCCGGGTGATCGTTTCGATATCGATGCCGCGCCGCGACAGGTTCTCGCCGAGCGCGTCGTAGTCGGATTTGAGCGCTGTTGTACGTTTGTCGTTTTCAGCGGCGATCACATTGGTCGTGATCTTGAGTTCAGTCATTGAAAATCCTCCCTTCGGGGTCTGCCCCTCATCCGGCTGCCGCCACCTTCTCCCCATCATAATGGGGAGAAGGGATATGCCGCGCTGTCATCAAGTCCCTTGAACGTACCGTGTGCCACGTCCCCTCTCCCCGCATGCGGGGAGAGGGCTAGGGTGAGGGGCAAGTTCGGCCTTACCGCGTAAAGCTCTGGGCGTTGCCGGCGTCCACGTTGATGATATTGCCCGTCGACTTGGCCGAGGCATCGCTGGCGAGGAAATAGATTGCCTCCGCAATATCCTCCGGGAAGACATTGAGCTTGAGCAGCGACCGCTTGCGGTAGTGCTCCTCCAGGTCGTCCACCTCGATCTTGGACGAGGCGGCCCGCTGTTCGCGCCATTCGCCGTTCCAGATCTTCGATCCGCGTAGCACGGCGTCCGGATTGACCGTGTTGACCCGGATGCCGGCCTCGGCGCCTTCGAGCGCCAGGCAGCGGGCGAGATGGATTTCAGCGGCCTTGGCGGTGCAATAGGCCGACGCATTCGGAGAAGAGGCAAGCCCGTTCTTGGAAGCGACAAAGACGACATTGCCACCGAGCTTCTGGCGCCGGAACAACCGGAAGGCCTCACGCGAAACGAGGAAATAACCCGTCGCCAGGATGTCGATATTCTTGCTCCACATGGCAAGCGTGGTTTCCTCGACCGGCGCGGAAGAAGCGATCCCGGCGTTCGAGACGAGGATATCGACGCCGCCGAATTCGACGCAGGCCTCGGCAAACGCAGTGATCACCGCGTCCTCGGTCGTCACGTCGAGCAGGACACCGCGCACCGCGTCCTTGCCGAAGGACTTTTCGAAATCGGCTTTGGTCGCGTCGAGTGCGCCGCCGTCGATATCGGCAAGCACCACGCAGGCACCCTCGCCCATCAGCCTGGCGGCCGTCGCCCGCCCGATGCCGCCCGCGCCGCCGGTGACGAAGGCCACCTGCCCGGCAAGGCTTTTCGGCTTCGGCATGCGCTGCAGCTTCGCCTCTTCGAGCAGCCAGTATTCGATGTCGAAGGCCTCCTGCTCCGGCAGGCCCTGATATTCGGCAACCGTGGACGCCCCGCGCATCACGTTGATGGCGTTGACGTAGAACTCGCCGGCAATACGGGCCGTCGCCTTGTCACGTGCAAACGACAGCAGGCCCACGCCCGGAACCAGGAAGATCACCGGGTTGGGGTCGCGCATGGCGGGTGAATTGCTGTGTTTGCAGGCCTCGTAATAGCGGCTGTAATCGGCCCGATAATCTTCAAGCGCCTTGTCGAGCGCGGCGATTACCGCATCGACATCCGGCTTTGCGGGATCGAAATCGACGATCAGCGGACGGATTTTCGTGCGCAGGAAATGGTCCGGGCAGGAGGTGCCGAGCGCGCCGAGCGGCTGCAGGTCCTTGGAATTGACGAACTCCAGCACCGCGTCCTGATCGTCGAAATGGCCGAGCTTGCGTTCAACCTTGCCGATCCGACCGCGGATCTCCGGCATCAGTTTCGCGACGATCGCCCGGCGTTCCGGCGCGGGCAGGCTCTTGGTCGCGGCACCACCGAAGATCGTCTTGCCTTCGGTCTCTTTGGCGAACCATTCGATCGCCTTGTTGATGATGTCGAGCGTCAGTTCGTAGCAGGCCTTGGCATCATTTGCCCAGGTGAACAGGCCGTGGCTTTCCAGCACGACGCCCTTGGCATTCGGGTTCGCCTTGACGAACGCTTCGAGATCGAGCCCGAGCTGGAAACCAGGCCGCCGCCAGGGCAGCCAGCCGATTTCGGCGCCGAAGACCTGTTGCGTCAGCTCTCTCGAGTTTTTGGAAGCCGCGATCGCGATGATCGCGTCCGGGTGCATGTGGTCCACATGGGTGAACGGCACGAAACCATGCAGCGGGGTATCGATGGAAGCGGCGCGCGGATTGAGATTGAAGGTGCAGTGCGGCAGGAAGCCGACCATCCGGTCCTCGTCCTCGACGCCCTTATAGAGCCCCTTCAGCGCTTCCAGCTTGTCCATGTAGAGGGTGGCGAAACCGTCGAGCTTGATCGTGCCGACATCGCCGCCCGACCCCTTCACCCACATGACCTTCACTTTTTCGCCGGTCAGCGGATCGGTTTCCATCACCTTGGCCGAGGTATTGCCACCGCCGTAATTGGTGATGCGCTTGTCGGCGCCGAGAAGATTGGAGCGATAGAGCAGCTTGCCGGGCTCATCGAGCTTGGCGGCCTGGGCATCGTCCCAACGGTTTTCGAGAAGGCGGGTTTGGCCCGACATTGCTTGTCCTCCCAACGTGTTTCGGCTCACGGCGACGAGGCGGCCGCCATCTCCCTGTTGCCGGTATCGCGCATTGTCGCGCCGTCTGTCAATCATAAACGATCATAAAGTTTCATTGTGCAGCGCATCAAAAGCGAATTTGATCGTTTATGATTGACAACGTAAATTTTCCGGTAATAGTTGTCGCCGAGGAGGAGCCAATGCACGAACGTGAACGCCATCGCATCATCTTGAGCGCTATCCAGGAAAAGCCCGTCATCACGGTGCAGGATATCGCCGAATTGACCGAGGCCTCGGAAGCGACGATTCGACGCGACATCGCTTCGCTGCACGTCCAGGGCAAGCTCCGGCGCGTCCGCGGCGGCGCGGAAGCCGTTCATCCTCCGCAGATCGGCCAGCTTTCGGCCCGATCGTTCCGGGTGTCGGAATCGGTCAACATCGACAAGAAGCGCGCAATCGCCCGCCGCGCAGTCGAACTCTGCGACGAAGGCGACAGCGTCATCATCAACGGCGGCACGACGACGTTCCAGATGGTGCATTTCATGTCGGCACGACGCCTGCAGGTGATGACCAATTCGTTTGCGATCGCCGAACATCTGGTCAAGCATTCGAAGAACACAGTGACGATACCGGGCGGCGCGATCTATCGCGAGCAGAGCCTGATCCTGTCGCCATTCGACAATGATGCGATCCGCAATTTTTATGCACGGCGCATGTTCATCGGTGCGCAGGGGGTCGGCCCGCTCGGCGTGATGGAAGCCGACGCGCTGGTGATCCAGAGCGAGCAGAAGCTGATGCACCAGGCCGAGGAACTGATCGTGATGGTGGATTCGTCGAAGTTTTCGCGCCGATCGAGCCTCATCCTCTGCCCGCTCGACCGGGTAACGACCGTCATCACCGATGACGGTGTGACAGACGACGCCGCACGGATGATCGAGGATGCGGGCGTCAAACTGATTATCGCCGGTGCCGCCGCAGCGGACACGGCCAAGGAGGATTCTTCGTCGGCCGCGTGAGGAGCGACCGGCGGGAGAAAGATTAAACTATCAACTGGGAGGACCAACCATGAAACTTGCAAAGAAACTCGCCCTCGGCGCGGCATTCGCCTTCGCCGCTCTGACATCGACAATGACGACGGCGGCAAGCGCCGCAGACATGAAGATCGCGCTGGTCGTCAAATCGCTCGGCAACGGCTTCTTCGAGGCGGCCAACAAGGGCGCGCAGGAAGCTGCCAAGGAACTCGGCGGCGTCCAGGTCATCTATACCGGCCCGACCTCCACGACGGCCGAAGGCCAGATCGAAGTGATCAACTCGCTGATCGCTCAAGGGGTGGATGCGATTGCCATCTCCGCTAACGATCCGGATGCCGTCATTCCGGCGCTCAAGAAGGCAACTCAGCGCGGCATCAAGGTCATTTCCTGGGACTCGGCGGTGGCCAAGGAAGGCCGCATCATGCATTTGAACCCGTCTTCCAACGACTTGATCGGTAAGATGTGCCTGACGCTTGCCAAGAACCACCTGGAAGGTGGTAAGGGCGGTTTCGCCATCCTTTCGGCCACCACCACCTCGACGAACCAGAACACCTGGATCGCCGAGATGAAGAAGCAGCTCAAGGATTTTCCGGGCCTGAACCTCGTCACGACAGTTTATGGTGACGACCTTGCCGACAAGTCCTATCGCGAAGCACAGGGCCTCTTGACCTCGCAGCCGAACGTCAAGGTCATTGTCGCTCCGACCACGGTCGGTGTTCTCGCTGCCTCGCAGGCGGTCAAGGATGCCGGCAAGATCGGCCAGGTCTATGTGACGGGTCTCGGCCTGCCGTCCGAGATGGCCGGCGCCATCAAGTCCGGCGCCACCAAGGAATTCGCCATCTGGAACCCGATCGACCTCGGTTACTCGGCCACCCAGATTGCCTATCACCTCGTCAAGGGTGATACCGACGCCAAGCCCGGTTCGGCGATCAAGGCCGGCCGCATGGGCTCGATCAAGGTAGGCGACAATGGCGAAGCCGCCATGGCCGACCCGTTCGTCTACAACGCCAAGAACATCGACGAGTTCTCCAAGATCTTCTGATCTGAAGAACTCGACCTGCCGGCAGGCGCGAGCCCCCTCATCCGCCTGCCGGCATCTTCTTCCCGCTGGGAAGAAGATGGCCAAGCGGAGCGGAGGCCGCTCTAAACTCGGAGCCATCGGCTTTGCACGCACCCGCAAAATAACCAGACGTAAATCTCAAAGACTCGTCGGAAAATGTCCCTGATGAACGGCGTTACGAAAATTCAAGACCGATCGCCCCAACCGGCACCGACGACGGAAGCAATGCCGATCCTGGAAATGCGCGGCATCAGCCAGATCTTTCCGGGCGTCAAAGCCCTCGATGGGGTCAGCATCAAGCTCTATCCCGGCCAGGTGACGGCCCTGATCGGCGAGAACGGTGCGGGAAAGTCGACGCTCGTCAAGATTTTGACCGGTATCTACCGCCCGAACGAGGGCGAGATCCTGATCGACGGTCAGCCCACCACATTCGCGAGCGCGCAGGCGGCGATCGACGCAGGTGTTACCGCAATCCATCAGGAAACCGTCCTCTTCGACGAGTTGAGTGTCGCGGAAAACATCTTTCTCGGCCATGCGCCGCGCACCCGGTTCGGCACGATCGACTGGCGGAAGATCAATTCCGGCGCCAAGGCCCTCATGCTTCAACTCGAGAGCGATATCGACCCGACGATCCGCCTGCGCGACCTCTCGATCGCCCAGCGCCACCTCGTGGCGATCGCCCGGGCGCTGTCGGTCGAGGCCCGCATCGTCATCATGGACGAGCCGACCGCCGCCCTTTCGCGGAAAGAGATCGACGATCTCTTCCGCATCGTCGAAGGTCTGAAGCGGCAGGGCAAGGCGATCCTCTTCATCAGCCACAAGTTCGACGAAGTCTATGAAATCGCCGAGAACTTCGTGGTTTTCCGCGACGGCCGCGCCGTCGGCCAGGGCCGGTTGAAGGAAACGCCCCAGGACGAGATCGTCCGGCTGATGGTCGGCCGCGACGTCAAGGACGTTTTCCCGAAGGTAGAGGTCGCGATCGGCGCGCCGGTTTTCCGCGTCGAAAACTACTGCCATCTGACCGAATTCCGCGACATCTCCTTCGAGCTTCGCCGCGGCGAAATCCTCGGTATCTACGGCTTGATCGGCGCCGGGCGCTCGGAACTCTGCCAGTCGCTGTTCGGCGTCACCCGGCCCTCATCCGGCCGGCTGGTTCTGGAAGGCAAGCCCCTCGACATCCGCTCCTCGGGCGATGCGATCCGCGCCGGCATCGTCTACGTGCCCGAGGAACGTGGCCGCCACGGCCTGGCGCTGCCCATGCCGATCTTCCAGAACATGTCGCTGCCGTCGCTCGGCAAGACCTCCCGCTCCGGTTTCCTTAAAGCCGCCAACGAACTGGCGCTGGCACGAAAATATGCGGAACGGCTGGACCTGCGCGCCGCCGCCCTTTCGGTGCCGGTCGGCACGCTCTCCGGCGGCAACCAGCAGAAGGTCGTCATCGGCAAATGGCTGGCGACGCAGCCGAAGGTGATCATTCTCGACGAACCGACCAAGGGCATCGACATCGGCTCCAAGGCCGCGGTGCACGCCTTCATCGGCGAACTCGCCGCCGAGGGCCTGTCGATCATCATGGTCTCATCCGAGCTTCCCGAAATCCTCGGCATGTCCGACCGGGTGATGGTGATGCGCGAGGGCCTGGCCGCCGGCGTTTTCGAGCGCGAGGCCTTGAGCGCCGAAATGCTGGTCCGCGCCGCGACCGGCAACCAGTGAGGAGAACCAGATGAACCGCCTCCTGAAGAACCGCGAAATCCTGCTGACCGTCATCATCGCCGCGATGATCGCCGGCTTCTCCACCCGCGCACAGGGCTTTGCGTCTCCCAGCAATCTCGCCAATATCTTCAACGACACCTCGATCCTGATCATCCTGGCGCTCGGCCAGATGACGGTGATCCTGACCAAGTCGATCGATCTCTCCGTCGCGGCCAATCTTGCCTTCACCGGCATGGCTGTCGCCATGACCAACGCTGCCTATCCCGATCTGCCGCTGGCTCTGCTCATCGTCATGGCGGTCGGCATCGGGGCCTTTCTCGGTGCGATCAACGGTTACCTCGTCTGGGCGCTGCAGATCCCGCCGATCGTGGTGACGCTCGGAACGCTGACCATCTATCGCGGCATGGCCTTCGTGCTGTCCGGCGGCGGCTGGGTGAACGCCCACCAGATGGCGCCTTCCTTCCTGAATGTGCCGCGAATGCCGGTGCTCGGCCTGCCGATCCTCTCCTGGATCGCCATCCTCATCGTGCTCGGCGCCTGGTTCGTGCTGACCCGCCTGCCCTTCGGCCGGGCGGCCTATGCATCCGGCGGCAACCCGACCGCGGCGATCTATGCCGGCATCGATATCGGCTGGACCAAGTTCATTGCCTTCGTCGTTTCGGGCGCGCTCGCCGGCCTTTCCGGTTATCTCTGGGTGTCGCGTTATGCGGTCGCCTATGTGGATATCGCGGCCGGTTTCGAGCTGGATACGGTCGCCGCCTGCGTCATCGGCGGCATCTCGATCGCCGGCGGCATCGGCTCGGTCGGCGGTGCGGTGCTCGGCGCCCTCTTCCTCGGCGTCATCAAGAACGCGCTGCCCGTCATCGGCATCTCGCCTTTCGCGCAGATGGCTATCTCAGGCATCGTCATCGTGCTCGCGGTCGCCTTCAACGCCCGCGCCGAGCGCAAGGCCGGCCGTATCATCCTGCGCGATCGCGGTGCAAAGGAGGTGTCCGCATGACCGACGTCGTTTCCTCGAAACGGGTGATCCCCGATAGGCTCGGCAGCAAGACCTCGCGCCTCCTGGCGAGTTGGGAAGTACTGCTGTTCGGCGTCGCGGTGTTGATCTTCGTCTTCAATTCGTTCGCCTCGCCTTACTTCCTGAACGCCTGGAACCTCTCCGACGCCACCTTCAACTTCACCGAAAAGGCGATGATCGCCTTCGCCATGGCGCTGCTCGTCATCGCCGGCGAGATCGACCTGTCGGTGGCAGCGATCATCGCGCTTGCCTCGACTGCCATGGGCGCGGCAGCCCAGGCCGGCATCGGTACGCCGGGACTGGTGGCGATCGGCATCGGCACCGGACTTGTCTGCGGCGCCTTCAACGGCCTGCTCGTCGCCGGCCTCAGGCTGCCCTCGATCGTCGTGACGATCGGCACGATGAGCCTCTTCCGCGGTATTTCCTACATCGTCCTCGGCGACCAGGCCTATGGCAAATACCCGGAAAGTTTCGCTTTCTTCGGCCAGGGCTACGTGGCCTGGGTGTTTTCCTTGGAATTCGTGCTGTTCATCATCCTCGCCGCAGCCTTCGGCATCCTCCTGCACGCCACCAATTTCGGCCGGCAGGTCTATGTGATCGGCAACAACGAATTCGCCGCACGCTTTTCCGGCATTCCGGTGGAGCGGGTGAAGTTCATTCTCTTCCTGCTAACCGGCGTGATGGCGGGTGTCGCATCCGTTTGCCTCACCTCCCGCCTCGGCTCGACCCGGCCGTCGATCGCCCAAGGGTGGGAGCTTGAGGTCGTCACCATGGTCGTGCTCGGCGGCGTCTCCATTCTCGGCGGCGCGGGCACCATCGCCGGCGTCGTCATCGCGGCTTTCGTCATGGGCCTCGTCACCTTCGGGCTGGGGCTGCTCAACGTGCCCGGCATCGTCATGTCTATCTTCGTCGGCCTGCTGTTGATCATCACCATCGCCATCCCGATCATCGCCCGCCGCATCAAGGAAATGAGCCGATGACGCTCGAAAAGCACGCTTTCAAGATGAAGCTCAATCCCGGCATGGAAGCGGAATACCGCAGGCGCCACGACGAGATTTGGCCGGAGCTGGTCGATCTCCTCCACCAGGCCGGCGCCAGCGACTATTCCATCCATCTCGACCGCGAGACGAACACGCTGTTCGGTGTGCTGACGCGACCAGTGGACCATACGATGGCGAACCTGCCGGAACACCCGGTGATGAAGAAATGGTGGGCCCATATGGCCGACATCATGGAAACCAATCCGGACGCCTCGCCGGTCCAGAGCGATCTGGTGACGGTCTTCCACCTGCCATGACCACGCCGGAAAAGATCGCCGTTCTCGATATCGGCAAGACCAATGCCAAGGTCGTGGTGCTCGACTGCGCCACCGGCGAGGAGATCGCCGAAAGGCGCGCGCCGAACCGGGTTCTGCCGGGTCCAACCTATCCGCACTACGATATCGATGCACTGTGGACCTTCGTGCTCGAAGCCTTGTCCTACTTTGCAAAACAGCCCGGCTTCGACGCGATCTCCATCACCACCCATGGCGCATCGGCGGTGCTTCTCGACGCCGAGGGCAAACTGGCGCTGCCGGTGCTCGATTACGAACACGAATATCCGGAAGATATCCGCCAGGCGTATCGGTCGATCCGCCCGCATTTTTCCGAGACCTTCTCGCCGGCCCTGTCAGGCGGGCTGAATGTCGGCGCGCAGCTTCACTACCAGAAGACCGCCTTTCCCGAAGCCTTTGCCCGCATCTGCACCATCCTCACCTACCCGCAATATTGGGCGTTCCGGCTGACCGGTGTTGCGGCGAACGAAGTCACCTCGCTCGGTTGCCATACGGACCTCTGGCGCCCGCGTGACGGCGCCTATTCCCCATTGGTCGACACGCTCGGCATCCGTAATCTGATGGCGCCGGTCCGTTCGGCCTTTGACGCGCTCGGTCCGCTTTTGCCGGACATCGCAGCCCGGATCGGCGTCACGACACCCATCCCCGTCCATTGCGGTATTCACGACTCCAACGCCTCGCTGCTGGCGCATCTGGTCGGACGTGAGCCGCCGTTCGCGGTGGTCTCCACCGGCACCTGGGTGATCAATTTCGCGGTCGGCGGCGATCTCGACCATCTGGACCCGCAGCGCGACGCGCTTGCCAATGTCGATGCCTATGGCCGCGCCGTGCCCTCGAGCCGTTTCATGGGCGGCCGCGAGTTCGAGATGCTGACGGTGGAACTCGGCATCTTATCGCCGGAAGCGGCCCTTGCAGCCATCCCTCATGTCATCGAAAAAGGCCTGATGCTTCTGCCGAATGTTTCGGGCGGCTCCGGCCCCTTCCCGGGCCGCGAGCGGCAATGGATCAACGACACCGGCGCCACTATCGACCAACGCTGGGGGGCCGCCTGCCTTTACCTCGCGCTGATGACGGAGACCTGCCTCGATCTCATCGGCGCCAAGGGACCGGTTCTAGTTGAAGGCCCCTTCTCGGCCAACCCGGCCTATCTCCAGGCGCTCGCCGCGCTGCTCGGCCGCCAGGTGGTCGCCCTCCCCGGCTCGACCGGCACCAGCCAGGGGGCAGCGCTTCTGGCAGGCATTTCGCCGGCGACCAAACCAGGCCGCATCGTGCCGGCGCCGATCTGGAACATCGACGCCTATCGCACCACCTGGCACGAAAGGCTGAGGCGCTGATCAGCCTGCATTGGCCGGCCGGCGGTTGCGGCGAAGACGCCGGCCCGTCTGCTCCTCAAGCGCATTTTCGAGAATGCCGAGACGCCGCTCGGTAATATCGGCAATCTGTGCCGGGTCGCCGGATTCGATCGCCTGCATCATGGTCTCGACCAGTTCGAGCGACAGCACGAGGTCGGCGCGGCTATGCAGCGTCTTATGCCGCATCGGCTCCACCCATTGCAGCAGCAGTTCCATCAGTTCCAGCACGAGGCCGTTTCGGGTCGCCCGCGCCAGGGCGAGGTCGAAGCGCATCGACGCGATGATGACCGAGCTGATATGCTCGGGGCCGCTTTTGGTCACCTCCGGCGGCGGCAGCGAATCCCGGCCGAACCGGATCGCCTCCCGCATCCGGTCGAAATCCGCATCCTCGGCATATTGCGAGGCAATCTGCGCCACCCAAGGCAGAATCAGCCGGCGCACTTCGATCGCTTCGTCGATGTCGCCGGGCCGCATGTCCGGCCTCGGCACGATCAGGTCGAGCGGCACGATCTCGCTGCTGACGAACGTGCCGCCGCCGGCACCCGGTCGGACGGTGAGAATATTGGCCTCGACCAGCAGCTTTACCGCTTCACGCACCGTCGGACGGCTCACCTGCATCTGTTCAGCGATGCTGCGTTCGGACGGAAGGCGAGAGCCGAGCCGGAAAAACCCGGCTCTGATGGCATCGGCAAGCCGGCGTGCCACCTCCTCGTTCGGAAGCAGCACTTTGACAGGCTGAAAATGTCGATCCACCAGCACCTCCTACCGCTCAGACGGAAAGCACTTTGCCGGTATTCAGAATATTGTTGGGATCGAGCGCCAGCTTGATACGCGCCATCAGCGCCAGTTCCTCCGGGGTTCGCGACAGTTTGAGATAGGGCTTCTTCAGGAGGCCGATCCCGTGTTCGGCGGAAATCGTGCCGCCTTCGCGGGCGATCGAGCCGAAGACAAGTTCGGTAATCTCCTTATGCGGCTGGTCGTTGCCGGCGGACGGGATGTTGCAGACGAGATGCAGGTTGCTGTCGCCGATATGGCCATAGCTGACCGCAATCGCATCCGGCCAGCGGACCTTCATCGCCGCCTCGATCTCGTCGACCACCTGGCCGGCGGCACTGGTCGGCAGGCCGACGTCGAAAGCGGTCAGCGGCCCCATCAGCTTGCCGTATTCCGATACGCTTTCGCGCACCGCCCAGAGGTCCTTGGTCTCACGCTCCGAGGATGGCAGAACCGCATCGGAAACCCAGCCGGCTTCCAGCGCATCGGACAGCACCTGCTCCAGCAGCGCCCGGTTCTCTTCGGCGTTGCGCCCGCCGGTTTCGATCAACACATAGATCCCATGCGGCTCCTTGAAGGCGCGGCGCAGGTCGGGCAGCTTGCCCGTCATGAAGTCGTAAAAGCTCGGCCACATCACCTCGAACGAGGTCAGCGCCGAGCCCATGCCCTGGCGAGCGCTCTTCAGCAGTTCCAGGAGCGCGGGAAAATCCGGGCAGCCGCAGAAGGCGCTGGCAAGTTCCGCGGGCTTCGCCTGCAGGCGCAGCACGGCGCGGGTGATGACCCCCAGCGTGCCTTCCGAACCGATGAACAGTTGCTTCAGGTCGTAGCCGGCATTGTTCTTCAGCATCTTGTTCAGCGATGTGACGATCGTGCCGTCCGGCAGCACCACTTCGAGGCCGAGCACGTGTTCGCGGGCCATGCCGAACCGGATGACGCGATTGCCGCCGGCATTGGTGGCGAGGTTGCCGCCGATGAGGCAGGAATCGCGGGCGCCGAGATCAAGCCCGAAGAACAGCCCCGCCTCCTCGGCCTTTGCCTGGATGACGCTGAGCGGCGTGCCCGCCATCACCGTCATCGTCGCCATCACCGTATCGACTTCCTCGATACCGTTCATGCGGTCGAGCGACAGCGCCACGCCATTCTCGATCGGCCGCGCACCGCCGGCGAGACCCGTCAGTCCGCCCTGCGGCACCACCGGCACCTTGAACTCGTTGCAGAGGCGCAACGTCACCGAGACCTGTTCCGTCGTGCGCGGCCGCACCAGCGCCAGCGGCACGACCGGCGAAAGGCCGCCCCAATCGTTCTGGAAGCGAACAGGGATGTCCTCCCCAAAAAAGACGTCGGGGCCGAGTTCGCGCATCAGCGCCTGGATGAATTCTTGTGTCATGAGAAGCCGCACCTAGGATACCATTGGATAAAGGTGAGCTTAACTGCCACCTTCGGTAAAGCAAGTGTACCTATGGGCTTTTCGCAGGAGGGTTTGGCGCGAGCGCCTCCGCCATCGAATGCTTCGGGTGACGGCGCCTATTCGATGATGAGCACAGCTCGGAGAGCCTCTCGACAGGACCTACAAAGGGATGGGATGCGGTTTGGCGAAATGGCAGGCGGCGAGGTGACCGCTGGCGGTTTCCAGAAGCGGTGGACGTTCCGCCCTGCAAATCGGCTGGGCGATGGGACAGCGGGTATGGAAGCTGCAGCCGGTCGGAACATTGGCCGGGCTCGGCACGTCGCCCTTCAGGATGATCCGGGATTTCCGCGTTTCCGGGTCGGGCTCCGGCACCGCCGAGAGAAGCGCCTGGGTGTAGGGATGGCTCGGGAAATCGTAGATCCGCCTTTTAGGCCCTATTTCAACGATCCGGCCGAGATACATGACGGCGACGCGATCCGCGATATGGCGCACGACCGAGAGATCGTGGGCGATGAAGAGGTAGGAGAAACCGCGGCTTTTCTGCAGGTCCTGCATCAGGTTGACGATCTGCGCCTGCACCGAGACGTCGAGCGCGGACACGGGTTCGTCGGCAACGATGAACTGCGGATCGACCGCAATGGCGCGAGCGATCCCTATACGCTGCCGCTGGCCTCCGGAGAACTGGCGCGGATACCGGTCCATGAAGGTCGGGGACAGCCCCACCTGGATCATCAGTTCGGCGACACGATCGCGACGCTGCTTCCTCGATTGGACCAGCCCGAAAATTTCCAGCGGTTCGGCAATGATCTTCGCAACCGAGCGACGCGGGCTGAGCGACCCGTAGGGGTCCTGGAAGATCATCTGCACGCGCGCCCGCATCTGGCGCATGTCATTGGAACTGAGACGCAGGATATCCACGCCGTCGATAGCGATTTCGCCTTCGCTTGCATCTATCAGCCGCAGCAGAAGTCGTCCGAGGGTCGATTTTCCGCAGCCGGATTCCCCCACCAGCGCCAGCGTCTCGCCACGCTTGACCTCGAAGGAAGCGCCGTCGACCGCCCGAACGCTCGGCTGGGAGCGGCCGAACACCAGGCCTCCCGCTTCCGAAAAGGTCTTGCCCACGTCTCTGACCACGACGAGGTCATCTCCGGTCACAGCAATATTCATGACGTCGCCCCCGCCGAGACCCAACAGGCCGCCTTCTGTTGCGGTGTGATTTCAAGGAGAGGCGGCGTCTCCCGCGCGCATTTGTCGATGCGATCGGGACAGCGCGGGAAGAACGGACAGCCTTGCTTGATCGTGCCGGGCAAGGGCACCATGCCGGGGATCTGGTAAAGGCGCGTATTCTCGTCCTTCAACCGCGGGATCGATTGCAGCAGGCCCCGCGTGTAGGGATGTTTCGGGCTGCGGAAGATCGTCTTGACATCCGCATCCTCGACCACCTTGCCCGCATACATGACGATCACCCGCTCGCAGATATCGGCGATGACACCGAGATCGTGCGAGATCAACAGGATGGTGGTGTTCAGGGTGCGGCGGATCTTGTGCATCAGCTCGAGCACCTGCGCCTGGATGGTGACGTCGAGCGCGGTCGTCGGTTCGTCGGCGATCAGGAGCTTCGGGTTGCAGGCGACCGCCATGGCGATCATCACCCGCTGGCGCATGCCGCCGGAGAACTGGTGCGGATAGGCGCCGAGCCGGCGTTCCGGATCGGGGATGCCGACCAGCTTCAGCAGCTCGATAACGCGCTGGCGCCGCTCCTCGCGGGCCATCTTCTGATGCAGCTTGATCGCCTCGCCGATCTGGTCGCCGATCGTCATTACCGGATTGAGCGAACTCATCGGCTCCTGGAAGATCATCGCGATATCGCGGCCGCGGATCTCCGGCATCCTGGAGCGCGGCAGGCCAAGCAGGTCGACGCCCTCGAACAGGATCCGCCCGGTGGCGATGCGGCCCGGAGGGCTGGGGATCAGCCCCATCACCGCAAGCGAGGTCATCGATTTGCCGGAGCCGGACTCGCCGACGATGCCGACCGCGGCGCCGGCGTCGATGGTGAAACTGACACCTTCCACCACACGCACCGCCGTACCCTTCGGGCCGAACTCGATCGAGAGATCCTCCACTTTCAGCAAGGGACCGGGATGGACGGAGGCAGCCGGCTGCTGCCTGGAAAGCGAGGGAGCAATCGTCATCGCGTCGTCTCCGGATCGAGGACATCGCGCACTGCGTCGCCCATGAGGTTGAACGACAGCACGACGCAGGTGATCGCAAAACCCGCCGCGATGATCGGCCATGGCGATCCGAACAGGTTGTTCAGCCCATCGCGGATGATATTGCCCCAGCTCGGATTGGGTGCTCGGGTGCCGATGCCGAGGAAACTCAGCGACGCTTCCAGCCGGATGGCGGACGCGACCCAGAGCGTCATCAGCACCAGGATCGGCGCTGCGATATTCGGGATGACGTGCCGGATGATGATGGTCGGTGTGCGAAGCCCGACCGCAACCGCGGCTTCGATGTAAGGCTCCTGCTTGACTGCGAGCGTCGAGGCGCGCGCCACCCGCGCAAAACCCGGTATGAAGGCGACGGTGATGACGGCAATGATGTTCCAGAAGGCCCCGCCGAGCACCGCTGCGATCATGATCGCCAGAAGCAGTTCCGGGAAAGCCAGAAGAAGGTCGACGACACGGCTGATCACCCGGTCGATGACGCCCCCGAAATAACCGGCCGTCACCCCGAGGATGGTTCCGAAAAAGGCGGCCAGGGCAGGCGAGATCAGCCCGAACAGCAGCGAATTGCGCGACCCGTGGATCATCCGGGACAGCACGTCTCGACCGAACTGGTCGGTGCCGAGCCAATGCGCCCAGGACGGCTGCTTGTTGATCGACAGGATGCTTTGCGCCAGCGGATCGTAGGGGGCGAGCCAGGGCGCCAGGATCGCGACCAGAAGAAAAATCACCACGACGGAAAAGGCAAAGATCGTCGAGGCCTGGCCGAACAGCATGTCTTTCAGCAGCGCCGTCCTGCCGGGTTCCGGCGCGATCGCATGTTCGATATCGTCGGATGCGGACAGGGTTCCGACGGAGCCTGGGAGTATTGTCATTACTTCACCCGAATTCGTGGATCGATGACGACATAGAGGAGGTCCATCATCAGGTTGACGAAGACCACCATCAGCGCGAAGACCACCACTCCGCCCTGGATGACGCCGTAGTCCCTTTCGGTAATCGACTGGATGAGCAGCCGACCGATGCCGGGGCGATTGAAGACCAGTTCCACTGCGACGGATCCCGACAGGGTTGCGAGCAGGCTCAATCCCATGCCTGTCGCAAGCGGTAGCAGGGCGTTGCGCAGCGCATGGCGGTAGATGACGCGGTTTTCGCGCGCTCCCTTGGCGCGGGCGGTGCGCACATAGTCCTTGCCGAGAACCTCGAGCACGGAGGTTCGCGTCAGGCGCCCGATGAACGCAGCCTTGACAAGCGCAAGCGTCAGCGCCGGCAGGAAGAGGTGGTGGAGGACATCGAAAAACCCGCTGCCGGCCCCGTTGATCGGAAACCATCTGAGGTTCAGCGCAAACCCGATCAGAAACAGCGCGCCCAGATAAAAATCCGGGACCGCATACCCCACCAGAGAAAAGACCCGCATGCTGGAATCCGGCAGCTTCCCCCGCTTGACGGCCGCGAGCACCCCGAACGGTATGCCGATCACCGTGCCGAGGATCATCGCCGCCACCGTGAGCTGGATCGTGTAGGGCAGATTGCGGGCGATGAGATCGAGGACCGGCGCGCCGTTCATGTAGGACTTGCCGAAATCGAGCGTCAGCGTGCCGATCAGGAAGTTGAAATATTGCTGCCAGATCGGCACGTTCAGTCCCATTTTCTCCCGGAACTCGGCAAGCTGCTCCGGGAGAGCACCGTCTCCCAGAGCAGCAATTGCCGGATCACCCGGGAGGATACGCATGGCGATGAACACGAGCGTCAGGACCAACCATATGGTCGGTATGGCGTCGGCTAGCCTGTAAAGCATGTACCTGCCCATTGGCCTGTCACCCGTGCTTTGAAGCCGTCAGGCTTTTTTGGTGGCGCGATGGAAACGCCAACGGGCGTAACCGCTCTTGACCTTGTAGCCCATGTCCAGCCGTGCATTGCGGGCGACGGTGAAGGACAGGGTGGAAAGCCCGATCAGGGGCAGGTCGCGCAGCGCCTGCAGCTCGATCTGCTTGCAGGTGTCGACATAGGTCTTGTAGTCGGTTGCCATCAACGCCTTGTCGAGCAGCGCGTCGATCCCCGGCATGGCGACCCCGTAATGGCTGTAGTTGCCGCCGCCCTTGCCGTCGGACTTCACTTCGGATTTCGACGAAAGCTGCTGGAAATAGAGCTGCGTCGGGATCGGCGGATAGCTCGACGAATGCATGGCAAGCGTATTCTTGTCGCTGCGATTGTCGGCGTGATAGGCCGTGTGGTCGCCGATCTTCAGGTTCATGCGCAATCCGACGGCCCGGAGCTGTTCCTGCACGATCAGCATGGTCGAGGAATAGTCCTCGCGCTGGCTGCAATTGCTGTCGAAATCGAAGCCATTCGGGAAACCCGCCTCGGCGAGCAACGCCTTGGCCTTCTTCGGATCGTACTTATACTGCAGTTCGGGCGGCAGGTCGGCGGTCTTGAAACCGGCGGGGAAGAAATCCGGCTGCAAACCAGCCATGAAACCACCCATCGGCTTCAGGGCATCGGCGACCGCCTGCCGATCGATCGCATACATCACCGCCTGGCGAACCTTCAGGTTGTCGAACGGCTTGCGGGTCAGGTTGATGTGCAGCGTGTTAAAGGATCCCGGTATTGTCATGTCGAATTTCAGGGTCGGATCGCGCTGCAGCATGGAATCCACCCAGCCGGGCGCACGCACCGCCTCGATCAGATCGACGTCGCCGGAAAGGAGCGCCAGCGTCCGGGCCGTGGTATCGGCAATATAGACGCATTCCACGCCGGCGATCTTCGCCTTCTGGCCCCAGTAACCCTCATGGCGTTTCATCGCCGTACCCCATTCGGCGTCGAAACGGGTGAGCTCGTAAGGCCCGGTGCCGACCGCGTCGGTCATGAACTTTTCGGCGCCGATCTTGTCGAAGGCTTTCTTGGAGACGATCGAGGTATTGTTGGAAAAGCCCGTCGTGCCGAGGAAATTCACGTCCGGAGACTTGAGCTGAACGGCAACCTCGTAGGGACCCTTGGCGACCACGTCGGCGACATTCGCCATGATCGTCTTGTTGGTGCCGTCGGTGATTGCCCGCTTGAAGGAAAAGACCACGTCGTCCGACGTCATCTCGCCGTAACCCTTGTGGAACTGGACACCCTGGCGAAGCTTGAATGTCCAGGTCTTCGCATCCGGCGATGCGGACCATTCGGTCGCCAGCGTCGGCACGTATTTGTCCGGCGTCGTGGCGAAATCACCGTCTTCGGGGCGCACCAGCTGTTCGTAGATCTGTTCGGTGGCCCAGTTGTCCGAGCCCTGCGTCGTCTGGTTCGGATCGCTGGTGCGCGGCCCGTTGGCGGCAATGCCGATCCGCACCACGTCGGCGCTCGACGCTGCGCGGGCCGCACCCGCTCCCACGACGCTCAGAGCCGTCGCCGCAGCGGCGAACTCCAGGAATTCTCTTCTGTTCACGTTCATCATCTCCTCCCAAAGACAAGTTACGTTCGCCGCTTGTCCAACTCGGCATCCTTGATCATGAGGCCCAGACCCGGGCCTCCCGGCACCTTGAACTTGCCGTTTTCAGGCTTTGGCGGGTTCTCGAAGGCCACGTGCATCCGTGTCGACGGATCTGCGAATTCGGCCGGTTTGGTATTGTGCATCAGGGTCGCCAGCACCTGCAGGTTGGCCATGTGGGCGATCGTCGGCTGGGTCTGATGCGGGACGAGTTCGACGCCGTGCGCAAAGCAGATCGCCGCGCATTGCATCAGGCCGGTAATGCCGCCCATCTTGATGATGTCCGGCTGCACCATCCGCACGCCGGCATTGATCATGTCGACCACTGCCTGCGTGGTGTAGGTTTGCTCGGCTGCAGAGACGGTGATGTCGAGCCGCTGCGCCACTTCTCCCATGGCGCGAACGTTGTAATGCTGTACCGGCTCCTCGAACCAGATATAGCCGAGCTCCTCCAAAGCCCGGCCGACCCGGATCGCACCGCCGACCGAATATTGATTGTTGGCATCGAAGGCGAGCGGGAAGTCGTCGCCGACCAGCTTGCGTACCGCCTTCGCCTTGGCGATATCCCCGGGGATGTCGTCGTCCTGCCGGGTGCGGTCGCCGTCCCAGCGGATCTTGATCGCCGCCGGCGTTTCCGACCTCCAGCGCGCTTCGACCACCTTGACGGTCTCGTCCACAGTGCGGCCGGCATTGCCGCCGATCGAGGAGTAGAAGGGCAGTTCGGTGCGCCAGGCGCCGCCGAGCAACTTGTAGATCGGCTGGTCGAAGACCTTGCCCCGGATGTCCCAGAGCGCGATATCAAGCGCCGCCAACGCCCCGGTAACCGCTCCCTCCGGGCCGAGCTTCACGTATTTATGCAGGAGCTTGTCGTAGAGCACCGCGTGATCGAGCGCATCGGCACCGGTGAGCGACGGCGCGAAATCCCTGACGACGCCGAGGGAATGCTCGCCGCCCATCATCGGGGATGCCTCGCCGTAACCGACAATGCCCTCCACCGTCGTCACCCGCACGATGGCGCTTCGGCGCCCCGGCGGCTCGTTCGGTTCCCACATGACCTGAAAAGCTTCGACTGATTTGATCGTCGTCGGCATTGGCACGATTAGGTATCCACAAACCTGGAAAAAGATGCCCCACGGGGCCGCGAAAAACCCGCCATAGCGGGGGCCGGCACGCTAGGCGCTAAACGCTCGCGTCTCTGACATCCTCGAAATCCTCCCTCTTCTTATCGGGCACTTTGACAGCGCCCCTTCCTCCAACCAAAGCATCACTCACTTTGCATCCGTATGCAAGCAACTTTGCCGTTAAATTTCGAGCCGCCGCGAAAAGGTGCCGCGCCGCCGCTCCTAAACGTTTTCGTAGCCGTAGATCTGCGTCCGCAAAAAGCGCGCCACGAGACGTCCGTCGGCGCGAAGGAATTCCTCGCTCTGGAAATAGTGCTTGCCGTTCCTGACCCAGGCGTCCGCTATTCTGCCCATCGTCGTCAGCCTCTGCCCCGGCCGAACGCAGGCGAAATGCTGGGCCTCGACAGCCGTCAGCACGATGGCGGACGGGAACCGGAAACTATTGTGCGTATCGCCCATGGCGAGCCGCATCAGGCACCCCGGATGCACGATCCCGTCTCGCACATGCAGGGCATGCTGCTCGTCGAAGGCAGAGAGGGATCGCCTGAATTCCTCTTCGGTCAGCACCCTGTCGGCGGTCGTCAACGGCGTTCCAGGGTTCAACTGGCCGATCGAGACTGCCGGCGGCGGATCAGGACGCGGCAGCACCGCAAAGGCTGAAAGGTCCGGAACCGACGGCGACAGGTCCGGCAAACCGATCCAGCCGCTCGCGACCTCCTCGCCGTCCGTGTTTGTCACGACGATGGCGGATCTGCGCATATCGGCATCGCCCGACAGCGCCGAGGCGCTGATCGTCAACCGGTCGCCATTGTAGACCGGGCGCCGGAAACTCGCGCCCATGCCGCCGCGCTCCAGCCAGGAAAGACCCCAGGCCTCCACCGCCACGCGGCCCATATGGCCATAAACGAAAGCGCCGGGAACCAGTGCCGCCTTGTAGCCCCGTGCCCGCGCCACCGCGTCGTCGTGGATGCTGCCCTTGTATCGCGGGTCGTCGTCGAGGCGGATATCGACGACAAGGCTTCGCGGAAACAGCGCTTCTGTCTCTGTTTTCATCGGTCTATCCATCCGGAAAGGGAACGGTGGTCATCGCATCGCTGGCCATGATGCGGGCGACCTCTTCCGGCGGCAGCGCCAGGATCCGCTCGAGCACGAACCGGTTATGGCCGCCGAACTGGGGCGCAGGCCTGCTCTGCCCTCCCGGCGTCCGGCTCAAGTGGATCGGCAGGCCGGGATGGGGGTGCGATCCGGCATCCGGATGTTCGAGTTCGGTGAAGAACCGGCGATGCGCAAGATAGTCGCTGCGTGCCAGATCGCCGGCGTCGTTGACCGGAGCCGCGGCAACTCCCCTGCCCTGGAGCAACCGGGCGATATCGTGCTTGTCGCGGCCGCGCGTCCAATCCGAAAGGACTTCCGCCAACGCATCCTCGTTCCGCCGGCGCGCCTCGAGCGCCGCAAAACGCGGATCGGAGGCGAGCTGCGGCATGCCGATCGTTTCGCACAGTGCCTGCCATTGCGCCTCATCCTGCGCTGCGATGACGACCCACTGGTCTTCCCCGAAGGCCGGAAAGGCGTCGTGCGGCACCATGCCCGCGAGCCGGTTTCCGTTCGGCACCGGGTCTTTTCCTGTCTCTGCCGCCAAGAGCAGTTCCGCTCCGATGAACTGCATCGCCGCTTCGACCTGAGGCACCTCGACATATTGGCCGCGGCCGGTCCGCTCCCGCCAGTAGAGGGCGGTCAGGATCGCCGCCGCCGCATTGAACCCGCCGATCGGGTCGAGATAGGAAGGCCCGCTGTTTTCCGGCTGCCCGTCCGGATAACTCATCATCGCCGACATTCCGGTCGCCATTTCCATGGTCGGACCGAGGGCCGCATATCCCGACATCGGCCCGTCCCGCCCGAAGGCGGGAAGCTCCGCGACGATGATATCCGGCTTGATTGCCGAAAGCCGCTCGTAATCCAGGCCCAGCTTTGCAAGCGTGCCCGGCCGGAAATTGCAGATCAGCACATCGGCCTTCGCAACCAGCCGCTCCAGTGTCTTTCGCCCTTCCTGGGTCTTCAGGTTGAGGATGCAGGACAACTTGTTGACGTTCTGGGAATTGAACAGGAAAGACCGGTCGAACGGCCGCTCGCCCGGCTCGCCCCCGGGAAAATTGATCGGGTTCGGCCTTTCCTTGTTCAACCGCCAGGAATTCACCCGGTTGGGCGATTCCACATGGATGGACTCTGCCCCGAAATAAGCAAGCACCCGTCCGGCCATGGGCCCGGCCCAGGCGGTGGTAATCTCGATCACCCGCAGCCCCTCGAGCGGCGGCCGGCCGGCCGCCGCCGGTTTTGGCGTCTCGGACGGGTCGGTTCGGCGCGGCGCAATCCGCCCCTGCGCCTCGCCAGGAAGGGGCGCTCCGCCCCGCACCCTGCGAGGTGTCGCACTCATCCGGAAGGGTGGCCCAAGAATGAGCCGGCCATCGACGGCTTCCCAATAATGGCGGGCGGTGAGGTGGCCGTTGCGGACCTGTTCGGCGGGACGATAGGCCTTGGCCGCGATGATCTGGGCGCGCTGCAGCCGGTCGACCAAATCCTCCGCGTCCATCTCCGCGACCTTCGCCTGGATGATCTCGTAGAGCACATCCCAGTGCTGCCGGCGCGGGCCCGGCTCAGCGAAGCGGGGATCGTGCTGGATATCCCGAAGATCCAGCGCCGTGCAGAGAGCTTCCCAGCGATGATTGTAGATCCAGATGCAGACCCAGCTGTCACGGCATTTCACCTGCCCTGCCGGGATCGTCTGGTCCCGCCGGCTATGGACCGAGCCGTTGTAGATATGGCGCAGCACATAAGGGAAACACATCGATGCCGCGGTCTCGGCCGAATCCACCCGCACAGCCTGACCAAGCCCGGTCGTGCGTCGGTCAATCAGAGCGGTGATCACGCCGATATAGGCGGCGAGCCCTGCGGCATAGGATGCCCGATCGCCGACGCCGTAGAGGGGTTCGCGGCCGATCTGGCCGTTATTGTACATCATCCCGGAAAGCGCCTGCAGCACGATCTCCGGCCCCTTCCAATCGGCAAGAGGCCCATCGGTCCCAAAAGGGGTGATGGAAGCGGTGATGCAGCGCGGATTGATGTCCGCGACTTCGTCGAACGTGAGGTCCGCAGGCGGAATAACGACATCCGCGCCAGCGATCAGCGCCTTCAGTTCCTCCCGCCCGGCCTCCGTCGACCGGTCCAGGATGACGGACCTCTTTTCGGTGTTCAGATGCCAGAACGGCAAGGACAGTTGTGGATCGGTCACCGAGAACGGCGGCATTCGCCTGATCGCCGATCCCCCCCGCGGCTCGACGAGAATGACCTCCGCGCCATAGTCCGCCAGAAGCCGCGCGCAATATTGGCCGGAAAGCGTGTCGGACAAATCCAGCACGCGAAGATCGTCCACGGCCGAGACGCCTGGCTCGGCCATTTCCTTCAAAAGCATGATCGACGGCTCTCCTCCCGATCCTGAAAGAAAGACTAAACGCCATTGCATACGGATGCAAGACACGGATAGGCATTTGATGATATTGATCCGTGACTGCGCCAGGGGTATCGACAGCAGCGCCGTCCGCCGGCAGGGAGTTGGAGAGTTTCTTGGACAAGCCAGAGATACCGGATGACAAGGCGAAGCGTCGGCCGATCACCGCGCGCCAGCTCGCCCGTATGCTCGGCGTCAGCCAGTCGGCGGTCTCGCGCGCGTTCACCCCGGGCGCCAGCATCGCCCCGGACCTGCGTGACAGGATCAAGCAGTTTGCGGAAGAGGTGGATTATCACCCGAACGCCATAGCCAGCATGTTGTCGAAGAGCCGCACCAATATCGTCGGCATCGTCGTCTCCGACATGCAGAACCCCTTCTACCCCGCGCTCATCGAAAAGCTCTCCCGCAGCCTGCAGCGCGTCGGGCTGCAGAGCCTGCTCTTCAACATCACCAAGGGTTCCAACCTCGAAGAGCAGCTTTCGGCGCTGCGCCGCTACAATGTCGATGCGGTGATCATTATTTCCGCCACGATCCTCTCCGGCCAGACCTTGCGCTGGGCCACCGAGGGCCGCGCCGCCCTGCTGATCAACCGCGTCGTCGAGGATGCGGACTTAAGCTGCGTCATCTGCGACAATGTCGCGGGCAGCCGGGCGATCGCAGACCATTTCTATGAGACCGGCCGGCGTCGCGTCGCCTATGTGTCCGGCCTCAGCCACACGACCACCAATCGCGAAAGACAGAACGCCTTCGTGACCCGCGTTGCCGAACTCGGCATGACGCTTTGCGCCCGCGTCGATGCCGGCGAATACAGCTATGAGGCAGGCCGGCGGGCTGCGATGGAAATCGTCGATCGCGGCGGAGCGGATGCGATCTTCTTCGCCAACGACATTCTCGCGGCAGGCGGCCTCGACGCCCTGCGGGAAGAGGCCGGGCTCAGCGTGCCCGACGATATCGCGGTCGCCGGTTTCGACGACATCGCGCTCGCCAGCTGGCCACATTACGCACTGACCACATTCCGCCAGCCCGTCGACGAGATCATAGCGGTGGCCGTCGGAATGATCGAGGATGGCTCCTGTTATCCCGGCCATCCGATCACGATCAAACGGCTCCCCGGAGAACTGATCGTCCGGTCCTCGAGCCACAGGATTTCCGACAGCTAAAAATGAAATTGGCGGACCGGCAACAAGCCCGCCGGCTCGTGATCAAAACAAACCTTACCAAAAAAATAATTTTGCAGTGCAGCAACGCTTCCCATATAGGGGACGTTGTCATTGATCACTGCCACGCCGGCAATGATTGCCAGGAGGCATGATGAGATCGTTGTCGGATACGCTGGAGCGGCTTGCCCGCTTGAAATCACTGGGTCGAGAACAGACCGACGCCCCCAGCCATCTGGAGGCGCTCGAAAGCTTCGGATCCAACCCCGGAGCGCTGGCAGCCAAGGTTTACGTGCCCTCCTTGCTTCCCAAACACCCCGGCCTTGTCGTCGTTCTTCACGGATGCACGCAGACCGCCTCCGGTTATGACCACGGCACCGGGTGGTCGAAACTCGCCGAGCGGCACGGGTTCGTGGTGCTCCTGCCGGAACAGGTCCGCGCCAATAACGGCAATCTCTGTTTCAACTGGTTCCTTCCGGGCGATACGCGCCGCGGCCAGGGCGAAGCGCACTCGATCCGCCAGATGATCGATGCGGTGGTCTCCCGACACGGGATCGACCCGTCGCGCATCTATGTCAGCGGCCTGTCCGCGGGCGGTGCGATGGCCAATACCATGCTCGCCACCTATCCGGAGGTCTTCGCCGGCGGAGCGATCATCGCAGGCCTGCCCTATGGCGTCACCGCGACGGTGCCCGAAGCATTCGACCGGATGCGCGGCCACGGCCTGCCGGCACCATCGACGCTTCAGTCGCGGCTGAGGGCCGCTTCCACCCATGAGGGACCATGGCCGACCATCTCGGTGTGGCAGGGCACCCAGGACAAGACGGTCGCAGAGGCGAATGCGCAGGCGATCATCGACCAGTGGCGGGCCGTTCACGACGTCGACGCACGGCCCGACTTGTCGGAAACGGTCGACGGCCAGTCGAGAACCGTCTGGAAGGATGCCCGCGGAAGGCAAGCCATCGAATATTACAGCATTGCCGGAATGGGCCACGGAACGCCGATCGATCCGGCGCTCGGCGACGAGAACGCCGCGCCTTATCTGCTGGATGTCGGCATATCGTCGACGCTTCATTCGGCAAAAAGCTGGGGCCTGCTTCGCGAAGGCGTCGAGCCCCTGCGGGCGAAGAGCGACGGCGCCAAGCGGGCATCCGCTTCTTCCCAAAAGGCAAAAGAGCCGGAAGGCATCCAGCAGATCATCGAGAATGCGCTTCGCATGGCCGGCCTGATGCGCTGACCAACGGCGCCGGATCTCGCGCAGGATGGGGCCGGGAGAATGGGCGCGGCGGCGGCCAGGGGGAGAGGGAATGGCCGCCGCCGGGCACTCCGGCTTAAACGCCGGAAGCAGCAATATCCGCGTCGAGACGTTCGCGAGCCTTCTTGGGCAGTTTCGCGGTCTTGATGGCCTCCAGGTTCGCAGGAGCGTTGCCGACAACCACGAGGCCGATCATGCCCATGCCGACATGCGGCGCGCATTTCACGGCATAGGCACCCTCGACGTCGAACGTGATCTTGACGCTTTCGTTCATCTGGCCCTTGAAAGGCTTTGCGCCTTCCGGGATCAGCCCGTCGATGGTTTCGGCGTTGTGGGACTTGTCGGTCGGGACGAAGGTGACGGTATCGCCCTTGGCGACCTTGAGGGAGCTCGGCTCGAATACCATCGCGCCGTCCTTGCCCTTGTTGAGCATTTGCACTTGGAAATCGGCAGCAAAAGCCGCCGTTGCGCAGACAGCCGTAGCGATTGCCGCGCCGACCAGGGATGCCAAAATCTTCTTCATTTCCTTACTCCTTTTCTCGAAAGCCCTCGGCTTCGTTGAATTCACACTAGGGCAAAAAAGCCGGTCCTCTTTGACCTACGACAAACGGTTCGGAGTTTGCTCGCGGCCCGCTTGACGTCGGCTTGGGACGGATGGCGGATGACGATCACGTTGCCCAACCGGCCTGGCGAAGCGTCTTCAGAAGCGGCGCATACCACCGGGTGGACTTGACCAGGCGGAAGCCCAGATTGTCCGGCGGCGTCCCGACCGCGCAGCCACCGCCTTTCGGATCGCGGACGAAGGAACTCATCGGCGAGCGATGCGGACCCACGGTCACGTAGACGCCGCAAATCTCCTCGGAGGCGCGAACGGACCCGTTCACGTAAAGATGGACCCTGCGATGGCAGGTGGACGTCCATTCCCAGATGTTGCCGCCAAAGTCGGCCAGGCCATATTCGTTCTCCCCGAAACTTCCCGTCGGCCGGGGCACCGGATCGCCTGTCGCCCGCTCACGCGCTTCGCGCTCGTAGTCGGCGAGCCATCGCAGCGCCGGGTTCTTGCTGTCCGGATCAAGGCCGAGAGCATCATCCGGGAACCTCTTGCCCGCGGCCTGAGCCAGTTGTTGGTCGGTTGGCAGGGTCCAGTATTCCCCGGTCACATCCGAGAGCCAGCGGGCGTAAGCCGTGGCATCGTCGAAGCTCACGCCCGTGGCGGGCACGTCCGGCTTCAATGAGGTCGCCTCAGAGGATTTGCAGGCGCGCGCGGCGACGCACTCCCGGTATTCCGAGGCCGTGACGTGATTTTTCGTGATCGTCAGGCTCGACGCCGCAACCACCGTCTTCATCGGCGGATCAATGGGCGCCGTGCCCTTCAGGAACTCTCCGTCGCTCCTGTAGCTGTAGCTGCGGGGAGAAACAACGACCGTCGCCGGCTCATAGACCGCGCCCTCTGGGGGCGCCGGTTTCATGAAACCCGCCTGGTGGAAGATACCCGCCGCCAGCACGGCGATCAGCGTGATCGGAAGCCCGGTATGGAGGAGCGAGAGCTTTGGCCTGTCGTATGTCCATCGCATGTTCGCCTCCCGAGGCGAAATCCAGCTTGCAGGGATGAAGGTCGGCCGGGGGCATGCATAGCTCATGCTCCCGGCCGTTTCCGGTCAGGTGCCACTCGGCGCCAGGACCGACGTCATCAAGTCGTCGTTCCAATCACCGGTGACCTTGAAATGCGCCGCAGCGCCCAGTTCGAAGGCCTCGATCAGGTTATGGTTGACGTAGGCGTATATGCCGGGCTGCTGGAAGGTGTAGAATGCAGCGCCTGCCGCACCGCCCGGGATGAACCATGTTTCCTGGTCGATTTCCGGAGGGTTGGCGAACTTGCCCGTAGCCCAGACATAGTCGCCATGGCCTCCGATGAGGTGGGGCCGCGTATCGCGGTTTGCCTGCGAATGGACGATGAGCACCCTCTCGTTGACCGCGGCGGTCATGGCGTTCTGGCCCGTCAAGGCGCCGACGGCCCCGTTGAAGACGATGTGCGTCGGCGTCAGCGTCCGCATGACTTTGAGGGTGTCCTCATAAGCTTCGCCGGCGCTAGCGTATTTCTTGAACTTGCCGTTCTCGTCGCGCGGGACGTAGAAATCCTGTTCACCCACGTAGTAGATCTTGTCGTAGGTCAGCGGTTTCCCGTTGCCGTCCTTGAGGCCATCGCGCGGGAGCACCATGATGGCGCCGTTCATGCCCGAGGTAACGTGCCACGGCACCATTCCGGGAGGTGCGCAGTGGTAAACGAAGACGCCGGCCTTGGTTGCCTTGAACCTGAGAATAGTCTTCTCGCCGGGGTTCACCACCGTCAGCGCTCCGCCGCCCAAGGCGCCGGTGGCCGAGTGGAAGTCGATATTGTGCTGGAGTTCGTTGGTGTCGGGGTTGATGAGGGTGAGTTCGACGTAGTCGTCCTGATGGACGACCATGAGCGGACCCGGAACCGACCCATCGAAGGTCATCGCATTGATTTCGGTGCCTTCCTTGTCGAGAACGAGCTTCTTCTCCTGGATGGTCAGCGTAAATTCGACGACCTTCGGCGGGCCATCGGCTTTCTGAGCATGGCCATGGACGAAAGGCGGCTTCACGAGCTCGACCTTCTCACGGCGGAGGCGCGAGAGGTCGCCCGGCTTCATCTTTGCGGGGGGCGCTTCGTCCGCATGGGCAAAGGAAGCCTGCACGACCGGTGCGATCGCGCCAACAAAGGCTGCCCCCGCAAGGATCGAGCGTCTGGTCATCTGAATCTTGTCGGTCATGGTTTCTTTCCTTCGGAACAAGGGGCGGAGTAAATCGCCGTCCTCTGGAAATAGAATTTATGTCTACGCCAACCTCTTCTCTTTGACGTGAAACAAACAGGGCATGGGCATTTGCTTGCGCTTTCGCAAGAAAACGGGGCAAATCTCGTCCTATGCGGATTTCAGCCTAGAGAGCGTGGTGGCGGATCGCATCCCGGTCCAAGGACATCCCCCAGCCGGGCGCATCCGGAATCTGGGCCGTCCCGTCAACGAGCTTTATCTTCTCCTCGTAGAGCGGCGTGAACCATTCCACGTATTCCAGGGAATGGGCGGTCGGGACGTGTCCCAGCAGCTGTAGGCTCATTTCGGGGAAAAGATGCGACGAGATCGGCAGGTCAAAGCCTGCCGCCAGTGCGCCGACGCGGGAAAATTCGGTGACGCCGCCAACCCGCTGGAGATCCGGCATCAGAATGGAGGCGGCTCCCGTCTCGATCATCCGCCGGAAACCGTAGCGCGTGTATTCATTCTCACCGGACGCGATCGGCATCCGCAGGGCCCTCGCCACCTTGGCCGAATCCTCCAATGCGTGGGCTGGCACCGGCTCCTCGAACCAGGCGATATCGAACGGCGCCAGCGCATCGCCGAGCCTGATCGCCGCATCGGCCTCGAGCACCTGGTTGGCATCGATCATCAGCCCGATATCGCTGCCGATCGCCGCCCGAACGGCCTTCACACGCGGCAGGTCGACATCGATCCGCCCGGCAAGCCGCAGCTTCATCGCCTTGAAGCCGGCTGCGACGAAACCTTCCGCCTGCCGGACGAGCGAGGGAATGTCCTGGGTGAGCCAGAGGCCGCCGCTCGCATAAGCCGGAATGACTTCACGGCTACGTCCCAGCATCCGCGAGATCGAAAGACCGGCGCGCTTGGCTCTCAGATCCCACATGGCGCCATCGATCGCCGAAATGCCCATGATCGAGACGCCGGTGAAACCGATGAAGTTGATACGTCGCCAGGCGTCCTGCCAGAAGGCGCCCGTATCGTCCGGATCGCGCCCGATCACCGCATCCCGCAGCACATGCACCATGCTGTCCAGAAGCTTCAACTGCTCCGGCCGGATGGTGAAGATCAGGTTTTCGCCCCGCAATCCCTCGTCGGTGACGAGATCGATCACGATGCAGGAGAATTGATGGATGGTCGCCGTGGCATTGCCGAGCGGTTCTGCCAGCGGGAGGCTGACGGCGGTGGTGGTGAGGTCGGTGATTTTCATGGGGACGTTACCGGTTCAGGGAACGGGGAGGTTCGGTGTAGATCGGATCGTCGACGAAACCGCCGCCCTGCCACTTGGCTTGTGAAGATCCCTTGTCCGGAATGCCCGGATTGCGTTCCACCTCCGAGCGATAGATCTCGGAACTGTCCTTCGGAACCCAGCCCAGATAGGCGCAAGCGGAATTGTCCCACCATTTCGGCTGATTGTCCGAAACGCCCCAGATCGTCGGGCAACCGAGATAGGGAGCCTTGAGGACCCTCTCCGCAAGCGAAGCCATGTCGTCGAAGCTCAGCCAGATCGACAGCATCCGCACCGTCGTCGGCTTCGGCCAGCAGGCACCGATGCGGACGATCGCCGTCTCCTGGCCGAATTTGTGAAAATACATCTGCGCCAGGCCCTCGCCGAAGCATTTCGAGACGCCATAAAGGCCGTCCGGCTTGGTGGGCCAATCGACCCCGAAGAACTGGTCCTGCCGATAGAAGCCGACCGCATGGTTGCTGCTGGCAAACAGGATGCGCGGTTTTCCGTGCTTTCGCGCCGCTTCGTAGAGATTGTGCAGGCCGCGGATATTGCTGTCGAGAATGCTGGCAAAGGTGTTCTCGGAAGGAATGCCACCGAAATGCAGGATGCCGTCGCACCCTTCCACCATGCGCAGGACGGCATCGGGATCCGCCAGGTCGCAGGCAAAAGGTTCCTCGTTGGCCGCGACATCGTCCAGAGGAGAGATGTCGGAAATGCGGATGACCTCCGCCAGGTGCCCCAGCCGCCGGCGCATGGCCTTGCCCATGTTGCCGGCCGCCCCCGTGATCAGAAGCCGCTTCATCCCCGTTCCTCCTCGACATGCTGCCTGCAATCTAGAAGGTGCCTCAAATGCACGTCAACTCATAATATGACCGGAAGCTCGAAATAGGATATCAAGGCCTTGACCGCGCTACTCCGAAGTCAAAATGGCGCGAGATGCATTATTTTATAGGCGTACCTCAGTTGACGAAGGTTATCTTTTCCGTCTTCATACAATGCAGTAGTCATGTGACGTCATACTCATTTGACTGCCTGGAATGGAGGAACCCCAGATGAAATGGATGAAGCATGTGGCTCTGGCCACGGCTCTGACGCTGTCTGCGCCGGTCGGCGCATACGCAGATACCCCCGCCGACCAATTGATCGTCGGCCTCAGCATGAACAATATCCTGACCCTCGACCCGGCGGCGATTTCAGGCCGCGAGGCGACTGGTGTCATCGCCAATCTCTATGATACGCTTGTGGAACTCGCGCCGGACAAGAAGACCGTCAATCCGGGTCTCGCCAGCTCCTGGACGGTCGCGGATGACGGCTCGATCACCTTCACGCTGAGGGAAGGCGCGAAGTTCACATCCGGGAACCCCGTCCGGGCCGAAGATGTCATCTGGTCGATCAAACGCAACATCAGCCTTGGCCTGGTCGGCGCGGGCGTCTGGTCGTCCTTCGGTTACAAGGCCAACAATATCGACCAGCTGCTGACGGCCGATGGCAACAAGATCACCCTCAAGCCGGCTCAGCCGACTGATCCGCAGCTCACGCTGGACATTTTTGGCAAGCCGGATGCCAGCGCGGTCATCGACATGAAGACCGCCATGAGCCACGAGGCGAACGGCGACAAGGCCGCGGCCTGGCTGAAGATCAATGTCGCCGGTTCCGGCGCCTTCAGCCTGACGCGCTGGTCCTCCAACGAAATGCTCATCCTGACGCGTTTTGACGACTACTGGGGCGAGAAGCCCAAGATGAAGCGCGTGATCTTCCGGCACATGCCGGAATCCCAGACCAAGCGGCTGATGCTGGAAAAGGGCGACGTGGACGTCGCGGTCGGCCTTTCGGTTCCCGATATCGCTGCGCTCGGCAAGAACAAGGACGTCGAGGTGCAGCGCACGCCAAGCTCTGGCTTCTATTTCCTCGCCGTGAGCATGAAGGACGAGCGCTTCAAGAACCCGGATGTGCGCCTCGCGATCCGCCATCTGATCGATTATGACGGCATCAACAAGTCGATCATGCCGAACTACGGCACGAAGCGTCTTCGCCCGGTCGCCGACGGCGTCATCGGCAGCCTGCCCGACCCGGACTACAAGCTCGATGTCGCCAAGGCCAAGGAACTGCTCGCCAAGGCAGGTTATCCCGACGGTTTCCCGGTCAGGCTGCTGACGCTCAACGAGCCGCCTTTCACGGACACCGCCACCGCGATCCAGGCAACCCTTGCCCAGGCCGGCATCAAGGCCGAAATCGTCCAGGGCGCCGGTGACCAGATCTATGGCCCGATGCGCGAGCGCAAGTTCGAAATGCTCGTCGGTCGCGGCGGCGGCGGCCAGGAGCCGCATCCGCATTCCAACCTGCGCGCCCTCGTCATCAACCCGAACAACGCCGACGACGCCAAGCTCAGCGGCATCATCGGCTGGCGCACGTCCTTCTTCGACCAGCAGCTGAACGACATGTCCGCCAAGGCACTGGTGGAGCGCGATCAGGCGAAGCAGAAGACGGCCTATGAAGACATCCAGAAGCGATACGAAGAGCTCGTTCCCGCGCTGCAGCCGATCTCGGCGGTCATCGACAGCGTCGTCTATCGCGCCGACGTCAAGGGTTACGTGAACCACTACGGCTGGACGGTTCGTCTGCGTAGCGTGTCCAAGCAGCGCTGATCCACTCAAGCGATAAGTCCCTCCCAGGACGAGCGCTCGCAACCCCGGTTGCGGGCGCTTTTTTATGCGCCGCCAACGCTCGGCTGCGGACACGAAAAAACCGGCAGGGTGGACCTGCCGGCTGATGCACTCGCGGAGAGGGTTGGAGGGGAGGACGCCTATTCGGCCGCCTGCACCCCGAGAGCGTCATTGCGATAGGGCTCGCAGAGAGCCTCCATCATCTTGACTTCTTCGGCGGTCAGGTCGGTCAGCGGCGCGCGAACCGGACCCGTATCGAAGCCCATCAGCCGCACGCCGGCCTTGATGGCGGAAACCGCGTAACCCTTCTGGCGGTTGCGGATTTCCATGAACGGATAGAAGAAGTCGACGAGGATCTGGTTGGTGGCAGCCGTATCTCCGGCCCGGAGCGACTTGTAGAACTTCTGGGCCAGCGCCGGGACGAAGTTGAAGACCGCCGAGGAATAGGTGGTGACGCCCGCGCCGAGATAGGCGTCCGCAAAAAGCTCGGCCGTCGGCATGCCGCCGAGATAGGTCAGGCGGTCGCCCATGACCGCGGTTATCTTGCGCACCAGGCCGATGTCGCCGGAACCGTCCTTGAAGCCGACCAGATTCGGGCAGGCCTCGCAAAGCCGAGCCAGCGTTTCCGCCGTCAGGATCGAGTTGTCGCGGTTATAGACCATCACGCCGATGCCGACCGACTGGCAGACGGTCTTGATATGCTGGTAAAGGCCTTCCTGGCTGGCATCCATCAGGTAGTGGGGCAGCAGGAGGATGCCGTCGGCACCGGCTTTTTCGGCAGATTTGGCGATCGAGACGGCGATCCGCGTGCCGTAACCGCAGCCGGAAACGATCGGCGTGCTGCCGACCGAAGCCTTGGCGGCGGTGATGATCTCCGGAATTTCGGAGGGCTCCAGTGAAAAGAACTCGCCCGTGCCGCCCGCGGCAAAAAGCACCGAAGCGTCGAACCCGGCCAGCCAGCCGACATGCTGCTCGTAGACCTTGCGGTTGAAGAGGCCGTCCTTGCCGAACGGCGTGACGGGGAACGACAGGAGGCCGGCGCCGAGCGCATGCTTCAGTTCATTTGGATCCATAGACATGGCAGTCCCTTCCTGGTTGATTTCCAGAAGGCTACCAAGTCATATTATGACTGTCAATACTTGTATTATCTTTATGGGCGCATCAGGGCCGCCGTATCAGCGAGCGATAGCGTTGCTGGCTCCCCTTGAGATGCATGCGCATGGCGTCGCGAGCAGCCGAATCATCGCCATCCGTGATTGCGCGGGCGATACGGGCATGTTCATCCTGGATCTGGGCCAGGTATTCAGGCGGCGAAATCTCCACTTCACCCTCCTGCAGCAGCGATCGCGGAATCATCTGCTTGCCGATCGCCTCCAGCAGCTCCCGGAAACGCGGGTTGTTGGTCGCGTCCGCGATGGCCAAATGGAAAGCCCGGTCGCTTTCGACCGTTGCCGCACCGGCGGCGATCTGCCGCTTGATCGTCTCGAGACATTCGAAGATCAGCTCCTGCTGCGCCGGCGACGAACGGACCGCAGCAAGACCCGCAGCCTCTATCTCGATGGCAGCGCGGACTTCCAGCATTTCGATGATGGACGATACGCGGTTGGCATCCACGGTGCGGAAGCCCGCCTGCAGCCCGCCTTGCGGCGCCAGAACGAAGACGCCGACGCCGTGGCGGACCTCGACGAGATTATCGGCCCGCAATGAAGCGATCGCCTCGCGGATGACCGTGCGGCTGACCTCGTATTGCAGCGTCAGCCCGCTCTCCGTGGGCAGTTTGTCACCGGGCTTCAACGCGCCGCTCGCGATCGCATCCCGCATCCGCCGGCCAACCGTCTCGACCAGATTGCGGCCTTTTCGCGAGGGTGCCTCCCCGGTGATGTTATCTGCTCTCTTCAATGTCAGCCCGCTCTCTCGCTTTGCCATTTCAGCTACTTAGAGGGGTAAAACCTGCCCTAGTTGTCAAGCGCCGAGCAAGAATTTTATTGACGCCCAGCCATGGACCTATAGTATGAGATGACCTATGAGGTATGATGACAAGGCGAACCGGCTCATATTCACCGACGGCCCGCCCATGAGGGAAGAATGCTCAAGAGACTGCTTTTAACCGGCGCCGCGGGGGGTGTCGGCCGGGCAATCCGGCCGATGCTGAGGGAGATCGCCGAGCATGTCGTGCTGTCGGATATCGGTGAGATCGCCGATGCGGGCGCAGGCGAAACCTTCGTTCAATGCGATCTGGCGGATGCCGCGGGCGTCGCCAAACTGGTCGAGGGCGTCGACGGCATCATTCATCTCGGCGGCATTTCCCTCGAAAAGACGTTCGACCTCATCGTCCAGGCCAATATCGTCGGCCTCTACAATCTCTACGAAGCCGCCCGGCACAACGGCCTGCCGCGCATCGTCTTCGCAAGCTCCAACCACGTCGTCGGCTACTATCGGTGCGATGAACGGCTGGACAACACGGTCGTGCCGAAGCCGGACTCGCTCTACGGGGCTTCGAAGGTCTTCGGAGAGGCGATCGCCAGCCTCTATTTCGAAAAATTCGGACAGGAGACTTTGTCCGTCCGTATCGGTTCGTGCTTCGAAAAACCGGCCAACACGCGCATGCTGGCGACCTGGCTCAGCTACCGTGATTTCTTTTCCCTCTGCCGGCGCGCCTTTGCCGCGCCGCGGATTGCACACACCATCGTCTACGGCGCCTCTGCCAACGACGAGCAGTGGTGGGACAATCGCAATGCCGCTTTCCTCGGCTGGAAACCCGAGGACACATCCGCAAAGTGGCGCGTCGAAGTGGAGGCGGCAGCCGGCAGGCAGGACCCGACCGATCCCGCCGTCATCTATCAAGGCGGCGCCTTCGCCTCGGCCGGCCATCCGGACGATGCGTAAACGACAGACTTCCGCCGCCCGACGGGCGGCTCCGATCCGGCCCTCGCCGGGTCCCGACATGAAATGGCGGAGGTTCGTCCCTCTGCTTCTGACAGGAGGAATTTCGTGAAGATCGTAGACGTCAATGTGCGCGTATTCTCCCATACCACGCGCCGCCACCAGGATACCGCCGGCCATGCTCATCCAGGCCCGCCGCACAAGGTCAACCTGGCGCTGCTGACCATCGTCGACGACGACGGTGCGGAAGGCTATTGCTTTGCCCCGCCGGAAGTCGTTCGCCCGCATGTGATCGACAAGTTCGTCAAGAAGGTGCTGATCGGCGAAGATCCGTTCGCCCGCGAAAGGCTGTGGCAGGACCTCGCTCACTGGCAGCGCGGCAGCGCGATGCAGCTGACCGACCGGGCGCTCGCGATCGTCGATTGCGCCCTGTGGGACCTTGCCGGCCGCAAGCTGAACATGCCGGTCCACAAACTGATCGGCAGCTACCGCGAAAAGATCCCGGCCTATGGCTCGATCATGTGCGGCGACGAACTGGAAAACGGCCTCGCAACCCCGGAAGATTACGGCCGGTTCGGCGAAAAGCTCGTCAAGCGCGGCTACAAGGGCATCAAGCTGCACACCTGGATGCCGCCGGTCTCCTGGGCGCCGGATGTCAAGATGGATCTCAAGGCCTGCGCCGCAGTCCGCGAGGCTGTGGGCCCGGATATCCACCTGATGATCGATGCCTTCCACTGGTATACCCGCACGGAAGCGCTGGAACTCGGCAGGGGCCTCGAAAAGCTCGGCTTCGACTGGATCGAGGAGCCGATGGACGAGCAGAGCTCGGCTTCCTACGCCTGGCTTGCCGAAAACCTCGACATTCCGGTCCTCGGTCCGGAAAGCGCCGGCGGCAAGCATTTCAGCCGCGCCGAATGGATCACCTCGAAGGCCTGCGACATCCTGCGGACAGGCGTCCATGACGTCGGCGGCATCAGCCCGGCAATGAAGACCATGCATCTGGCCGAATCCTTCGGCATGAACTGCGAAATTCACGGCAATGGCGCTCCAAACCTGATCGTCGCCGCCTGCACCAAGAATGCGAAATGGTACGAGCGCGGCCTGCTGCACCCGTTCCTCGAATATGACGACGGCTTCGAATACCTGAACGCCCTCGTCGATCCGATGGACGAAGACGGTTTCGTTCATATTTCCGACAAGCCGGGCATGGGCGAAGACATCAACTTCGACTTCATCAACGCCAACCTGGTCGAGTGAGCCGCTTATTCTGCCTCCCAAGCAGGAAAGAGAAGCCCGGTCCCATTTGGGGCCGGGTTTCTTGTTTTGCAGTCGGCACAAGCCTGTCGTCGGTGATTGGATCCTCGGGTCAAGCCCGAGGATGACGACGGAGAGGTGTGCCAAAGTAAGCAGTGCAGTGGGCTGAAACGGTGCTTTTGTGAGAGACAGCCACACACACTCGTCATCCTCGGGCTTGACCCGAGGATCCGATCACCGAGGATCAAAAGCCTTCGGCCAACATTCCGGAGCCCCGCGCAGTCGCCTGCCGTGGTTTTCAAAGATCGGAGAGCCCACACGAATGCGGAACCTCATAGTAAAATAATAGTATGGCCCGCATTCGCGTGGCCTTCGGCGTTCTTTCGGGGCTTCCGGCCCCTACAGGTGATCATCTCGCCTCGCTGCGTGGCTTTATTTGCGCCCGTCCTTTCGGGACAGGCTTGCCACTTGCACGGCTCAACCGAACCGGACATGGCTGTCCGGGGGAGGCTTGATAGGAAGGCTTGCCTTGCGACGAACATTCCATGGCTTTCACCTCTTCCACCATCCCCGCACGTTACGGTTTTGATGAAAGCGCCGGCTCCCGCCTGCCCGCGAACGTCTCGCGAAACACTCCGGCGACGGAAGCGGGGGGATTGTAGGCATGGGCTGGGAG
>NZ_PVBK01000009.1:0-238924 GCF_002968535.1 Neorhizobium sp. T7_12
CCCGCAAGGATCCCGACCCCCGCCGGATCGCTGGCTGGATTGGCATTTCCCACGGTCACGTCACGTGCTGTTCGACGAAGTATCGCTTTGATGTCGCTTGGTGACAGCTTGGCGTTTGCCTGCAGCAACAACGCGCAGAGACCAGCCAACTGAGGCGCGGCGGCCGACGTCCCGCTGAACACGCCCCATCCGTCAGTCGGACCCGTACTGTCATAACTTGAGCCGTCTCGATCGATCGCGCAGCCTGAAGGTATAGGTAGGGCAAGATAGTTGGCGTGCGGCAGCAGGCCGACCAGCCCGCAAACGTCGGGAACGCTGCGCCCACTGTATATCAGGCTTTGAAAGGCGCTCGCGTAGTTGGACGCTCGCATGGCGCCCGCCGCGTCAACGTAGACACCTCCAGCGGAAAGAACATCAGGCATTTGGCCTGGAAACGAATAGTGGCCGTTACCGGCCGAAAAGACGATGACCACACCTCGTTTCACAGCGGCTTGAATTTCCGCCTCCAGAGCAATCAGGCTGTTCGGCAGACGAGGTAGAGGCGAGTTGCCCGGCCCGCGAAGGTCATATCCAAGACTGACGGAGATGACGTGCGGATCGTGCTTTAGGGCTTCTTGCAGTCCCTCCAGGACCGATGCGCCGGAATCGGGATTAGCTTCGTTGTCGAGCTTGATGCCGATAAAAGTTACGCCGGGGGCAATGGCAAAGACGTTGGCGGACTCGCCGGTTCCATGACCATTCCCATCGACAGCACGGTCTGCTGCACCCGGGGCGAGAACCACGGAAGAGGAATAGCCGTTCGCCTTGAAGAATGGGTGACCGTGCGCGAACCCGCTGTCGATCATTGCGACACGAATTCCCTTGCCCGTGATACCTTTGAGATGGGCCTGCGTTGCATTCATCAATCGCGCTATGTCTGCCGGCGCGGTCAAATGGTAATATGGAATTGGTGGCGGAGCGGCGGTAGGAAGAGAGGCAGCGGCGCTAGCAACGCCACTGGCTTTGGATGGCTTTGCTGCCTTTGCCATGTAAATGTGTGGCCACTGAATGTATACGTCGTCCAGCAAGGCTTGCAGGGCTGGATCAGGATCCCAAGGCGCGCCGTCAGGCGGAAAAAGGACAGAGCTCATTTGGGCGGCGGAGCCGCCGGGAACGGGCATGCGCTCGAGCTTCGTCCTGAAAAGGTCCTCAAATGCGGCCTTCGTACACCGCATCGAAGCTGAGAGTTCGCCACGGCCTGTCAGCTTGAAGCCGCGTCGTGCAAGCTCTGCGATTGCGAGATCAGCGTCTGCGGGTTCAGGCCTGAAACTTGCAATCGTATCCGTGGACATGCGAGCACCGAACTTTGTCGGTCCCGTTTGTTCGCCCGGGCGGTTGAACGTCACGGCGACCCGGAGCAACTCATCCTTTGGGCCACGGCGAACTGGTTTTGTGGTCAGATCCTTCTCGTCATATGCTTTCATCGCACCCGTCCCCCCGACTATTCGAATGAAAGATGTTCCGGCGCCTCACTAATGGATTCAACAAACGGTTTAAGCTGCTCAGGAACCGTAAGTTCGCCCTCTGGCGATGACGAGAACAGCTTTTCAAATTCCGAATTCGGCATTCGGACCGAAAGGGTCGCGACGCCTTCCCCGCTCAATGTCATCCCGGCTTGTGTCGCGGCATGAATGGCAGCAGCTCGCGCATCGTCCGTACGACACGTTTCGTGCAGTAGGACTTGAAGACGCTTTTGTTGTCGCAACTCACTGGCCATGATCTCACTCGGACCGGCAGATTAGGCAGCGCATGCACTCATAAGCTTAGTAAAATGAAACCTATACTCAACTTTCTTGATACTCAACTGAAAATGGTTGCTAGCCAACAATTCTTCGCTCTTCAGTGGCCAACTCTCACCTCACTTTGCTGGCTAGACCCTCTAGGAAAACCTCGAACCGCTTCTCATCGTAAAGAAAGCCCATCTGGTGAGTTCCAGGGCGTGTTTTACCCCAACTCGCAATCAAAGCTCGTGCATTGCGTCGATATCGGCCCAGGTGCTCCAAATCCCCGTAATGAACGGCACCACAGGCAAGAACAATCTGACCGTAGTGGCTTAGCTCTTCCCCTTCCTGTGCCTCAACATCGCTCGCCAGTTCGCGATAAGCGGCTTTCGCAAGGCGCTGGAGCGGCTGATTGGAAAGCTGGAGAAGACCAAGGCTGATTAGATTGATCCTGCTTCGCCGGCGGATGGTTTCAAGCACCGACGCGCGCGCGGCTCGTTCTGGTCGGCCAACTTCACGTCCAACCGCTGTGCTAAGCTCTTCGAACTCTGCTGCCAGATGCAATATTTCGTCGTGATCAAACGCTTTTGTATCGAGCCAGCGCAACATCATCACGGAGTATCGCAAAGCGAGTTGTTCGCTCGCAATCCGCTCAGTGACGGGATCCAGTTGAGGATCAAGCTTGAACTCATCAAGCATGATCTTCTCGGCGTATGTTAGTAAGTCGGATGCTTTCGCGAGATCTTCAACGCTCCGCGCCAGATTACGACGACAAAAAGCTTCCAAATAGGAGGCTTCGCGCCCATTGGGGCCATGCCGCTTCAGTCCATTCTTCGTCTTTTCCGCATCCCCATTGGACCGCGCGTGTGCGCACAGAAATGCCGCAGAAGACCAATGTTGACCTTGGGCCAAGATATAGGCGACGACCATGACAAAGTTGTATCCAGAACGATCGGCTTCTTCGACAGCGGTCTTATGAGCCGCAAACGCCGCAGGGTCGAACAGTTCAGGCTTCGCCATCCAAGCTTCAGCGTCGCGAAGAAATCTTTCGGCCTGAGGGCCTTCTAGGCAGAGGCGAGGCGCATGTCGTTCCGGGCTTGCAGGATTTCTGACGAGCCCGATAAGAAACCGGACCTCCGTGAACGCTCGCACGCATCCTCGCCATGCCTCTTGGACCTCCTCCTCGATCCTGGGCATCCATCGATCGATGAATTCGCGTAATACCACGCCGGTGCTTTGATTCACCTGCTCGACTTCTCGCAGGTAGTTGGCATCTGCGAGCGTGGCTAATTCTGTCCCCTTTGCAAACTCGTCCCACCTGTTGAGCACATCCGCGTAGAGATCTGGACTTTTGGTCGCGACCCTCGCCACTGCCCCTTTTATACTGTCGTCAAGCTCGAACCGCACCTTGGTCCATTGGCCAAGAGGCTCATCGCGGTCCTGAAAATCGCCGAGCAAGAGGCCGAGCCAGGCACGTATTGAGGACCCTGTGCGGTTATATTCAGGATCGGACTGGCCAGGCCGAAGGACGGCCGCCCTGTCGAGAAAACTGCGAGGATGGCGAAGATACGCTTTGCGAAAGCTGGCTCCATATCGAAGCGCATGAGAGTCGGGAATCTCATTGTTAGCCGCAATTTGCAAACGTTCTGCTGCGATAAGAAGGGAGCTGTCGCTCGTGATGTATACTATCCGACTGGGCGGATTTAATCGTGCCAGCTGCTCATTCCAAATCTGGAGGTTCGCCATCGCTGAAGCATCACGTTCAAGTCGTATATCGTCACGCCTTCCAAGTTCTAGTAGGCTCTCGTGCCACGAAGTTCTTACATCAGAAAGCTGGGCCATGTCTTTAAAGACTGTGGGAGGGCGCATCACCCTGCACATCTCTGGTGAAAAAATGTCCGGATGCAGGTCAGCGTCGTCGGCACTTATGTAACGACCTCTTTCGACCAGCTCCATCATCCGCCGAGCCTTGTTCACGGATGTCAGTTTGGACGCCAGTACGCGGGCTGCATTATCGGCAATTGCTTGGTCTTGGCTTGCGAGGTTCTCAAAGAGGGAGCTCGAAGAAATGGCGCCGTCATAAGAAGCGCTGAGACCAAGAGCACGTTTGAGTGACGCCAGAGTCTCGGCTGCCGAAAGCGTGTCACGCTCCGCAATTGCGCGGAAGAGATCCACTTCTGCCGTTACTGGCGGTATGACGATTAGCGGAACATCGTTTTTTACGAGCTCGAACCAGATAAACCGCGCGAGCGCGGTCGCGATAGCCACCTTGCGCTCTGGCGGGTCGGATTGAAACACCTCTCCAAAGCCAATACGGTTTTCGATGCCGCTGGCACTGCCGCTGCTTGGTTTGATATGTAAGCCGAAGATATTGCTGTCGACTGCGTATAGGATTTTAAAGGTCGTCTCCGACTGGTCTATAACGTCCGCCTGCATAAGGTCGTGCTGGCCGGCCGCGTCGGCTACGAGGGCAACGAGTGAGCCTTCGCTTGCGTCTGCCATCGTCAAGCCTCTTCCAGTTCGCGTTCCGCAAACAATTCATTTGCCTCTGCTTCGTCTTCAGCGTCAACCAAGCCTTCTTCCACCAAATCGTCCCTGGTCTTAAGAGGCCCGGCAGTCGGGCGGGGGAACGGCTTTTGAATTGGGCGGGAAGGCTCGGCGGCGGACTGCTGGCTGGAGAGACCATATTTCCCCAGGAAATCCATGATCGCTTCGTCTTCGAGCGCTGATGCCCACCAGTCGTACTGAAGCGCTCGGCTATTCGGAGCTTCGCCTTGCGGTATCCGCCTTACCCAGTCCTCGAACGAGGCCACAAGATGGGCCGGGTCCTGTACGATTGCAATTACTTCCTTGACCCTGCGTTGCCGCTCATTCCAGCGCTGGCCTTTTATCGGCCGGCACAGGTGTGAAGCGTAGCGACCATGTAGAGGTCGCGCCAGAACGCGAAGGTATTCGCTCAACCCGGTAGGATCTGCCTTGCACAGCGCCGGTAGTGCGCGGCGGGCGTGAAGTTCACCGAAACCATTGGCATGAGCCAACCGCATCAGAACCTGACGGGTCTCCTGGTGTAAAACCATCGGCCATGCAGCGACCGCCTCCACCAGAGAGAATATCAGATCGCTGTTCCGTTCATCCTCCCTTTCCGGGTCTACCAGATGTGCAAGGACAAGGATGGCGCGGCGAATGCCAAGGACCGCGGCTAGGGACAACAATCGTTGAGCAAGGATGAAATCCTGTTTATCGCTGAGATCCAGTCGGCGCATAGCCTGCTGAGCCCGAACGCAAACTCTTCCTTCTCGGTATCTGCAAGGCGCGAGTAGATATCGGTGAGAGACTCCTCCAGTTGTTGCCAGGGATGGATCAGATGCTGTGCACCGGGAAATGGGTCCCGACCTGGCACATTGTCACCGAACTCATAGGCCCGAAGACCCACTCGCAACCAAGATGCGAACCAGCGCGCGTCATGGCCGACAAATAAAGGCTCTGGCCGTGCATCTTCGTCCATTGACGGTCGCTCACTCATACCGACGCGCCCAGGCGTTCTGCAAAACGTTTATCACCGATTCTATGGCGAGTTTTCAATTCACCGAGGAGCGTAAAGCTTACTTCAGAGCCTTTCATGTCTTCTTCCCATATCTGGTTGGACACGCGCTCGGGCGCTCCTCTGACGGGTTTGCTTTCGCTCTGGATGGAAGCAAGGTCGGCCGTGCGTCCCCAATGCAATTCCGGAACGCCCTCACTTTTATTGCGAGGAACCATGAAACGAGAATTGTCCAGCGAGTCGAAAGCGCTCGGTCGATAGTGACCGACTCGATCGGCAATCACACCGGGGAACCGGAGACTGAAAAGATATAGCGGGATATCACGCCCCGCTGGCTTCAAGTGTACCAATCCAAGTCGATCCCGGGACGCCTGCGCTCGCTTCTCGCTCGGACCATCGATGGAATCGTCGGGCATATCCTGCGCCCGCGTGAACCAAACAATACCGTTGGACAGCCGACCATTGGTCGGAAGCTTGAAGCGCCTTTCATCATCCGGCAAGGAGCCCAGTGCTTCGCACCATTCCCTGATGTCAACTTCCTTGGCGTTCCGCGGCAGAGGCTGCAGGTCCAGATTGGCAACCGCACGCTTTCGCCAGTAGCTGTGATCGATCAAATACATCAGGCTTGTATGAGGCACGACGCGGTAGAGAGTCTCCCCATCGAGACGTTCAGCATTGCTGAAAGCGCACGGAAAGATATTGTTCAAAGCGTTGACGCGTCTTTGCTCGGTGTCGTCGCTACCTGGTCCTGAATATCGCTTGCGCCGCACGATATCAGTGTAGGCCGTCGCGAGTTGCGATTTCGCACTCGAAATCTGCAGGGCGGATTCGTTAAGCTTTGGGAGAAAGTCGCAGGTCTTCGAGAATGTGAAAATGTCTTGGTAGGTATGAAGCCCAACCTCGATGCCCGCCGCGAGGTTCAATTGCAATATTCGCCAACGCGACAGGTGATCAGCAAGAGTTCCCAGCGACCTAGATAGCCCCATACATTCCCACCATCGCTATGTATTGCCCCCCGTAATTTCTACCCTGGAATGCAATGGTTCTGTCAAGGACTTTCGTAATATAGCGGCGGCGATACTCCCAAAGGGCGTAAATGAGACGGGTTTGACCTCATTCAATCACTTGAAGTGGTCATCTAGCGCGCGAAGGATACTTGAAAAGCCACGGCCTTGCGCATACAATAGCGTCCGATCCTCACGGTGTTCGCGGATGAACTCCGTGGCGGCATGTTTCGCGGAAAGCCAAGTCACAACAAAAATGTCTGCGTTCTCAGCCAAGGCCTTTAGACGCACCGATCCGCCATGATCTGCAGCACAATCGACGACCGCGGTTGGGGCCATTTCCTCTATGGCATTCTTGGCCTGGCGGCTCGATGTCTCTGTTAACGAATAGATCGCGATCCGCAACCCTTCCAATTTATGGCTTACGTCATCGTTCGATTCGGGTTCGACGCTCACGCCGAGTGCATCGAGCGACCAGCCAAGTTCGCCGGCGAGGCGCTTTACGGCTGTCCGTTGCAGGGTACTCAACCGCCCGTAAAGAGGTGCCGTCCTAGCGAGGATGCTGTGAAGGAAGGCTTCACGACTCTTGGCGTCCGGTGCGCTGGCCCGCATGAAGCTCTCGATCGTGTCGAGAACCCAGTAGATCATATCGATGCCAAAGGCTTGCCCTGCCAATTCATTTATATCAGCGATAAGTGATGCGTAATTCGCCTCGTTTACTCCTACTGTCAGGAGGGCCTCCACCAATACCTGGCTGGATTCATAAACCGATCCACCGCGCGTTGAGTTCAGCGCAAACAAGGTAAGGAGGCTCGAATAGACCGGCGCCATGGTAGGGGCGGGGAACGCAGGGTCTCGCTGAAGCCATGCCACAAGGAAAGGGAGCGCTTGCGCGGTCCGTTCCGATGCGAGCGGGTCGTCCTGCGCAAGATTGAGGGCCGTCACGAACGCGGCAACATGAGAAGGATCGCTCGTTGACGATTGAGCAGACCACTCATCTTTCCCGTGACGGGCTATCTCGAGAGCGTTGGTGAAGGACGGATCAGCTGTTTTTTCGAGCCATTCGATCCATGATGATGGCACACCGCCTGGAGCGTTTGCCTCGATAAGGCGAACGGCGGTGCTGAAGGGTTCGGCATCCCGAAGCAAAGCGAGTTCCGCCGGCGCGAGCTTCGCCAGTGCGGCGAATGCCGCAGCAACGTTGTCGACAGCCTCTACAGCATCCACCTGAACCAACGCGGCACGAGCATCGTCGAGCGGCGATGAAGGTGGCGTCGAGGTCGATTGAGGCGAGACAGCGCTCGGCCGGGTATCCAATTCGTCCGCAAGCCATTCCAATGAAGAATGGTTACCGGAGAGCGCCTCCTTGATATCTGACCGCGATGACGACGTCAGAAGTTCCAGGGCGTAGAGTTTCAAGCCGCCGGGTGTCAGAGTTGATGGCAACGGCACAGAAAGCAAAGGTTGAGCCAGGTCGTGCACGGTCGTTTGGTAGATTTCATAGACGCGGCTGCGATCGATGGCGTCGAACAGGTCGGCCAGATGCGTGCGGTAGAGCGCCTCCAACAAAAGCGCGGTGATTGCGGGAGGTCTGCGGGCGAGCCGCAAGCTGCCAAAGCCGGCCAGCGCGACGATCGCTGCCCAGTCGCCGAACGTAGCAAGGAGTTGAACCTCTAGGAACTTGGTATTCAGCGCATCGAGCCGCAGGTCACCCTTGAGCCGATCCAGAATAGCAGTCGCGGCGTCCCGACGGCCGACATTGAGATTATCTTGAAATCTTGCCAGCAACCAACTTGTCGGTTCTGAGACCGCGGATTGAAGATCGGGAGCACGGGCGATCGTTTCGCGGACGCGCATTAGCGCGCGCAAAGCCAACAAGACACTTTTGCGGTCTTGCGGGATTTGAATGACGCAGGTCGCGGCGGGCCGTGTCTGAGCGAGCCTTTGAGCTGTCGGTTCGCCGGGAGGGAGTGGCGCAGTGATACCGTTGAAGGACGTGATGGTCGGTCCCGCAAAGGCCTTTAGGACCGGCGCCAGCCGGCGCCAGGCCATCATTGTTGGCGCGGCGACCAAGATTTGCAGCCGACCGGCTGCATTTGTAACCGGGACAAGAGCGCCTGGAAACGCAGCATCTACAATAGTCGTGCGAAGCTGCCTGCAAACGTCCTCGACGTCCGGACCGAAGGTCGAGGTTGTTGAGATCGTTTCGAGATCAGAAAGAATGGTTTGTGCATCTGCCATATCAGAGCCAATCATTTCAGGAGCCCCTCCCAACGCGACTCCAATTCGATCGTCTGCTCCGCAACTGAAGCCGGATCTGTCCGGAGGACAAGGTGTTCTCCGTTAATGGATATTCCGTTTAGGGTGAGATTCATTGACCCGCTCAAGAAGTAGTCAGCGCCAAGAAGGCCCTTCGCGTGGAAGTCTTTTTCGATTGTCCACCGCACCTGATCCCCGAAGATTGCTTTCAAGGTCTGTAACTTCGCGATGAAGTATTCATTGTGGCCGTGCTCGCGAATGATCAGGCGAACCTGCTGGCCGCGCGACAGGAGCGCCCGCAGCACCTCGGATAATCTTATCGATGCGCTCGGCCAGTCCGGTTGGATCGACGCAAACTGTCGGGCAGAATTATCGATGACCTCGATGTCGGAAATCCATGCAAAGAAAAACCAGAGCTTCGGGCTAGGGCTAATCAACTCGGCTATGAAAAGGCTCTGAAAGAGATCGCGAACCGCGCGCGACTGGGCGGGACCATGCAGGTCACGTGAAGGTCCGAGCATCAGATTTGCTCCCGCAGTGTCAAGGTGGAAAGGATCCGACCTGATGCTCGGTCGATACGTTCGACGACCGGGAAGAACTGCAGGACCCCGACATTAATCGGCGTTGCCGCGAGAAGCACCATCGCTTCGCGTAGCGCCCCCGCATTTTCCGAAGCGGCGGCCAACTGGCAAACCCCATGGGTTTCGAACGCTTGGCTCAGTTGGGCAAACCAGTCGGGGGCGGCGAGTTCGACAGTTGGCGTCGATCTCGTCAGCACCACTTGGCGGACCAAAGCCGGGTCGGTGGTGCGCGCCTGCCGATAGGGATTATACGATTGAAGCGAGCGCAGCCTCACCTCTTCGGCCCGCGGCCAAAGCAAACTGGTGATGGCCGCCAGGACCGTGACGTTTCCGATCGCTGCCGCTGGTAGAGTGGCCGACAAAAACGAACGAACAGCTGACGACAATGCGGCGTCCTTGCTGCAAATGTAGGCGAATTCTCTGAGCCCGATCGACATCGAATATCGACCCTCGAGGAGGTCCCAGTGAGATTGCAGATCGAGCAGAAGCTGGTCCAGTTGAGGTCCGCTACCGGCGCGCAGAAGGCGAACGTTGAGGGATACGGAAAGCGCATGGCTAACATCGATCCCGCCCAGTCGTGTGAGGCGTTGGGACAGGGATCTCCAAAGAACAGCGCGCTCGCCATGCGAGTTGGTGGCACGCAATTGCGCAATTTCTCCCGCGACGTTCGGGTCATTGAGGGCGAGACGGAGGATCTGGCGAAGGCCAGGATCAACCAGTTCCAGGTCGGTTGGAGCGAGAGAAGCCTCTAGCGCTGTAAGGAAAATCTGCGGTTCGGATGCGAATTTTTCGGCAAAGGCTTGGAGGACTCCTGCCCCTCCCAGTGTCGCCTCTGTTATCCAGACGCTTGTCTCGCCGCTCTCATGGTCGTCACGGATGTCAACCAGAAGCGTGTCGACTGTTGCGTGCCGCGGTGCAGAGGAGATGCACGCCTGAAGCATTGCCTCTCCGAGCGTTTCCAGAACGAGAGTCCGAAGCCATGCACCGAACGCGACCGGATCCGGTTCCCAAAGGAGTTGCGCGATCATACGCATACGTTCTCGAACAATCGGAAGGCTGATCTGGTTCGAAAGTGCCTGTTGCAGCCGTCCCGGTCCTCGTCGCCGTTGAGCCGGCGGCGCGCCGTCGCCGTCGTTGTTTGCGGCTTCGTCGCGATCATCGCCGTCGCCGTCCTCGTCATCCGGAACGACAGGCGGCATCGCACCGAACAACTCGCTCATTGTGTCGTGAAAGACGCCTTCGAACCGAGGTTCGCCTAACACATCCGAAGTGACCTCCGGCAAGGAACGCTCTGTGTTGGCGGCATCCGCCAAAAGCGCTGAGACCATGATCTGGAAAAGCCATTCGCGCTGGAATGGATTGAGGTCGGCAGGAAGGTCCTGGTCTTTCTTGAAAGTGTCCCGCGCGAAATTCACCTTACTCGTCGCGAGCAGCGATGCGGGAAGGGAATTTGCCGCATCCTCGAAGCCTTCAGGCAGCCTCACATCGATCCGAAGGCCGTCAACCTCAAGCTCAAAACCAAGTGCGGCCGGGCGACCATCATCACTTTTAAAATGCACCGTAACGGGAAAATCATCCTGTAGGGTCCGCACATTTGCATGCCCGGTCGATGCAAACCTGCGCACGCTAACGCTTGATCGAAAGCGGTGAAGATAGAAGTCGACGGACCCAACCAAGCGGCGCCAGCTTGAGCGAGGCGGTATGGGGACATTAAGCGCATCGCCGTTCACAACGATGTCGGTTTGCCAGGCGAGTCTTGCGTTGCTGCTCGGGAGTGCGTCGCTCCGGGTAGCCTTTGTCAGGCGCACGGTCCAGGGACGAAATACAAGGACCGGTGCTGCGCCCACGTGGTCGTTGAATCGGCCAGCGAACTCTCCGACAAACTCGTGTTCTTCTGCGTAGTCGCTGATCCGGCAATCTTGTTCGGGATGCGAGGGGTCGATCGACACCCAATGCGACAACGCGCCCCGCTCAGGCGCAAACCGGCGCGTGACACGCCCAGGCGCCAATTGATTGAGGCCTTGGAGAATGGGCATCATCTCCACCCGTTCGACGTGATTTGCCGTTGCCGGGGGCAGGATAATTTTGATTTCCGGCAGGCTGAGGTCGCTAAAAAGGCTCCTAGGGACGAAATCTGGAAGAGGGTGATAGTCGGTCTTCAGATCGAATTCACCCATTTGACTTGGAAAAGCCAGGCGCCAGTCGCGAAATAAGCGTCGGACCAGTGTTGGGATTGCCTCGAGTAGAAGCGAGCGTGGCGGTTCCCAAAGCAAGGTATTGGCCGCGGCCGCATCAATGCCCAATGCTGACGTGAGGTGTCGGGCGAGGTCGTCTACAGTGACTTGATTGCCCTGAATGAGGTCGGAGAGGATCGCCTTGGTGCGTTCCAATACGGTCCGGACAGCCTGGCTGGGATTGTCCTGTGGTCGGCTCAGCAAGTCCCACTGCCACGCCTTCTCGTAGCCTGCTGTTCGCGCGGCCACCCAATCGAACATGGCATAAACGGCCTGGATTTTCAAAACATACGGGTTTCGGATCGGAAGGTTCTGCGGTTCGAGCGCGGGATCAAACAGGTGTTCGTACGCCTGATAGAAAGCCCGATCGCGTCCATAGTCCGACAGGACCGTAAGCGTGATGGGACGCATCGCTCGCGCACGGCCGGCGCGACCCTTTCGCTGCAGGAACGATGCCATGCCACGCGGGGCCTTGTGTTGGATAATAGCGCCGACGGTGGGATCATTGAAACCAACCTCGAGCGCGGTCGTGGCGACCACAACATTGGCGGACTGATTGACTCCGGCGTCTTGAGACGTCGTGCGACCTACAACCAGCCGTCTGTCGAGAGGATGATGACCGATATCTTCGCAAACCCTCCATCGCTGTCCATCGACATCACGCAGTGCAGCGTCACCGCCGTCGCCGCGCAACGCTGCAAGCGGGCGACGTTGATTGTCTGGTTGACCGAAAATGTTGTAGGCCTCTGCATCGCGCAGGTCGTCATAAAGTCGGTTTGTTACGTCGAGATCATCCGTAAACAAAAACGCGCGGCGGCCAAAAGCCCCGGAGACATCGGCTGCTCCTGGCGGATCGAGGAGGCGCGGTAAGAGCATCGCCGTCTGGATCGTGGTCGAAAGCAATGACGCGCGCGAGGTCGGATCGCCCCGGAGCAAGATCTGGTACTCGGCGCCTTCCTCGTCATATTCCGTCAGCGCCGGTGTGATCTCGACGACGCGATCGGGATGCGCGCCCGTCAGATCAGCAAAGAAATGCGACGCGTTGCCCAAGGTCGCCGACAAGCCGACCCAGGATATCGGCGACGCCAGCAGATGCCGCCATCGCCTAAGCGTTAGAGCGGCCTGAGCGCCTGATATGCCTTCATAGGTGTGGACTTCGTCAAGAAGACCAAAGAACGGGCGTTTGGCCTGGGGTAGACCCACGCCAAACAAGCTGCGCATCCAGGGGTCGGAGAGTCGCTGATTCAGCATTTCGGTCGTCGTGAACAGGATATCTGGCGGTTGGCGCTGCATCCGTTCGCGTGTGAGCACGATTTCCGATTCACTCACCGCCCCGCTGCACTCGGGTCGCGCACAGCCGAGACGCTCCCTTGCTGCCTCGATGTCGGCCCGTCGCCAGATCAGTTCGTTCGCGCAGGTCGGGCAGCGCAAGAAGGGGCAAACGAAGTCTTGTCCCCGTCGGCTCCATTCCTTGTCAGCGAGTTCCTTCTCGGTGGCACGTCGTGGTGAGGATCGAAACAATGCGCCGATTTTCATTGGCCGGCGCCCATGCTGCGCCAGCGCTCCTGCGACGGTACGGGCCATGCGGAACGCTTCACCGAACTGGTCCTTAAGCAGTTCGGTTCGGGGGTATATCGCAACCGCCTTGACCCAGTGGTCCGCGCCGATCGCTTCGCCGATCCTGATCATCGCCGGCAAATAGAACGCGATCGTCTTGCCGCTACCGGTGCCGGCAGTGACGATCGTACCGCCATCGTCGGTCGGAACGGTTAGCCTGACGGCGGCGCGTTCCTGAAAGGCCGCCAATTTCATGTCGGGCAGTGAGGTCAACGACCGAAAGAGATCTCGGCGCAGCGGGGTGGACGCAAGGATCGCGGCATGGTCGGTCAGAATCGCTTCCGGCAATCGATCACGCTTGGGAAATCGCCGTGGCCGCCGGTCAACACGGAAATCAGAGACAAGATGCGGTGCGCCCTGCCATGGCTTGTTCGGGAACAACTGACGGTTCGCCGCTGCCAAGCGCACCATTTCGCCGAAACGCGATCGCAACCGGATCTCGCCGCCCGGATTTTGCAACTCGAAGACAACACGGGCGGCAATCAATTCTTCAATGGCATCATCCGCTGCTGACGCGTTTCCGGCCGTGACCACCGATCTCGCCAGCGCGAGCACTTCACTTTCGCTCAGAAAACCGTCCGTAAAACCCCATTCAAGCGACCGCATTTCGATCGCTTCGATGAGATCCAGTAGCTTGGCTGCATTGAGCGAGAGCGCCATCAAACTTACCTACTTAAGCCGTATGCGGAACGATGCGATGAGATTTTGGTCATCAAGCCAATGTCTTACCTCATCAGAATAAGAGGCGAGGGAGGCCCCATCATTGGCAGCGTCGCGGATAAACTTGACAACACTCGCTGGAATATCCTTCGCGGAAAGTTCGGACCAGGACTTCTCATGTTCAGCCACCAGCGCGTCCAGCCTCGACACGATCGCCTTCGGATCGTCGGGGACTGTCTCACCCAAGGCTTCCACCGCGGCCCGGCATTGGCGTATACGGTTGACGCTTGAGCGGAATTGCGGGATAGCGGCGAGGGCGTCGAGGATGTCGGACGAACCGAACTCGGCCCGTTTGCGAACGTAAGACTTCCATGACGCCGAAATCATCCGGTCTGCCGCTGAGGCGATGCCGGCCAGACGGTCCAGAAATTCATACTTCAAATTTAAAGACGGTTCGTTGATCACAGACGGGTTTCCCGACATGGCGGTTCGAAGATCCTTCGCCCGTTCTGCAAGCGTTGATCCGTCGGAAGGCACGAAATCGACCTCGATGGCAGCATCTCGCATTTTTCTCAGAGCTTTTCGGGCGGATGAAAGCTTCTCGGATGCGATCTTCAATTGGTTGGCGCGCGACTGAAACTGCAGCGCTTCGTCACCCGCTGTTTTGAGCGTTTGGTATTGATTGATCTTGTCGGCTAACCCGGCGGCTCTATCAAGCAGCATTGGAGGCTCCCCCAGACGTGTCGTCCATCATTCGCAGATCGGTTTCGATCGCCTCCAATGCGCTATGGATCGAGCCGATGCTCAACACGATCGCGCTGTGCTTTGCATCCTGACTTTGGCTGTTGGCTGCGACAGTTTCATCAATCGCGTCCAGAAATGCCTTGGCGGCGTTTGCCAGCGCGCTTCCGGCCTCTACCCCGTTCCGTCGCCCGCGTCCAAAATGGCTAAGTGCCGATAGACCGTCGTCGAATTTGGCGAGACTGCGCGCGGCAGCCAATGAATCGTCGAAATTGACGTTGCGGATCCGCTCAAGAGCATCGGCGAGTGGCTTGGCAGTATTGTTCGACCCTACTCCTGCTTCAGAGGCCGCAACGTGTGCCTTTTCCAAAGCGGCAGCAATGGCCGACCGGGAGGCTCCCTCACCAAACGCTGTGTCCATTTCCTTGAGCCATTGGCTCCGGTCATTCATCTCCGCCGTTGCAGCAGCCGGGAGCGCTTCCTGTATGCGGCGGTAAAGGGTTGCAAGTTCGGTCCGGTCGTCGTTCGGAGGGACAAGCGCAAGGCGCCACTTCGATTGCCGGATATTCCGAATAATCGAGACCACCCGGCTCGGAGCGAGCATTGCACCGGCTTGTCCGCCTTTCATGCTGGATATCTGAAAGCGGGCCAGCTGTGCCACGGTCTGGCGCCCGTTCAGCAAACTGTCATAAACGTCTCTCATCTCCTTTGAGCGGCTGGCGCATTCTTGCGGCCAGGAGCTAAACGCGCCGTCGAGAAATTCCGCAATCGTCGCATCGGGCTTAATCTTTCCTCCGATTGCCGCACCGGCGCAGAGCAGTTCCATGGCGGCACGGGCCTGGCTCCAATCGGGCGTGGGATTGCACAATGCAAGCAACTGCGCTTCAACGCTACGCGCCCATACCGCGACGCAGTCCATAAACGCAGCAAGCATTCTGTCGCCGTTCTCGAAATCCCAGTTGAAGTCCCTTTTCGAGGCTTTCAGCAATCCGACGAGGGCAGCACCTGCCAAGGCGGGGCTCAATGTCCCGGGTATTTCCAGTTTGACGCCGAGATCGGAACGAACAAGGCTGGCTTGCCGCGCAAAGCTAATGCTGCCGCGCTGAAACGGGCGGCCAGTGGAAGCGTTCGCAAAGCCCGATTTGGCGAGGCCGAGCATATCCCAGTCGATCGTGTCTGAAACCGCCGAGAAAATGAGAATACGCAATTGCGTTGCGAGCGTCGTGTCGAGATCGCCGCCCTTGCTCCAGTTTTGAAGCTGGACCTCTTCACGGCTCGGGGCCGGTTTGTTTTTTTCAGCCGGTTGTTCGACCGCCTCGTCGACGGCAACCCGAAGAGCAGCACTTGCCCCTGGGATTTCCGGTACGTCGAACGCCTCCCTTAGTTTCGCGTCCAGATTCCTGATTTCGCCGGAGCCGTCATATAATTCGAGAAACGCTTTCCAGCGTCCGGCATATTGCGGGTTTCTGGCCTCAAGTTCCAGCTCGGCCGCAACGGGAAGAAGTTTAACGCCCTTGAGTTTTTCCAGTAACTGGAACGGGGGAAATGTCCCGGTGCGGATGCTATCACCATAATTATCCAACACCTCGACCAGCAGATCATTCTGAAGGATACGAGGGTTGAGACTTTCCGGTAGCGTGTCATTGGCACGTTGCGCAGAGTTCCACAGCGCACGGGGCGTAAACGGATAAAGTCCGTAGCCGTCCACCTCACCGAAGATCGAATGACAGTCGCTGCGGTGAGGGCACGTGGCACACCTCGACGGAGGATTGTCAGGGGCCGACGGATCGTTCGCCCAAAGATCAATGTCTGCCCGTCCAAGCCTGACCGCGTTGAGATATCGCGACGCGAACCGAGCGAGGGATTCGCTTGTCACCAAATGTCCCTCCGCCCGCCCGGCAGAACGATCCATATCGACAATATGCGTGGTTCGCATATAGGCCGTTGCCGCAACACTTTCAAAGAAGCCTGTCGTAACAGCGATGGCTGAGCGCATCCTGCACAAGCGCTCGTCACCATGGGATGTAATCGACTGAAGAAGCGCTCGGTCGATCCCCTGCAGGCGCGCAAATTCCTCGACAAGAAGGACAAGCTCTCGGCCTTGTACCTTCAGGTGCGCCCGCAATCGGGTCATCAGTTCCTCGACACGATCACTTGAGAAACTCAAGGTTCGGGCGATCGCCTTGTCGAGGTTGTCATTGATGATGTCGACCGCAAGTTGCGTGTGCTTTTCGGTGTCCAGCGCGATGATTTTCATCGCGTCCTGCGCCAGTTTCGAAGCGCTCGCGAAATCCAGACCACCAAGGGGAAGATCGCTGACCTCGAAGCTTCGTCGCGTTTCCGGACGATCCTGAGCGTTTGAAGGCGCGAAAATATGATCAACGATTTCGGAAATGACGGTTTGGTCGCCCAGAAAATGCGTCGCCCGCATATATGGGTCCTGGAAAAGATGCGGGAGATACGACGCCAGTTCTTGCTCCATTTCGTCGGCGTCTGGAGAGAGGACTCCCTCCCTTATCACCTGCGCTAGGTCGTTGAGTAGTTGCTGTTTTTGTCCGGCACGGGTCTGCGTGCCGTCGCCCGCCGACTGCAAGGTTTCCAGAAAGCTTCTCTGTTCATCGGCCGGAAGCTCGTCGATGATCATTTTCACGATCGCCCGCAAACTCGTTCCTGATTTCGGAACGAGCAAGACAAGACGCTCGTCATCGGACCGGATGTGAAACCGCATCCAGTGGACAAGATGCGATTTTCCAGATCCAGTATCGCCAAGAATCGCGGCGAGCGCGTGCGGCCGTTCATTGCTCAAGAAATCCGCCAGAAACTGGCGCTGGCTCATCTTGTCCCAGGAGGCATCGGGGATCGCCTGAAACTTCATTCCGACCGGCGGGGAAACGTTGAGGTCCCAGTCGCTGTGCACCGCCTTGAAGAGGCTGTCCGGCATATGTTCGGCAAAGGGATTGATGACCTGACGAACCGCGCCGGGATCCCAACAAACGACATTACGCATCAGTTGCTCCCCCGCAGGCCAATGTGGCTCACCCGGTCTTCACGAACGCCAAAATCAAGGATTCTGTCCGGTGCGTCAGCCACGCTTCTCATCGCCAAACGCTGTCGGTCCGCAAGCCTCTGCAGGGCGATACTCGTCGTGGCAGAAAGCCGCGTTTCGGCACCATTCAACGGAATGAGCCGCATCGCATTGAAGCGCTCCCAAACGCTCCCTTTCTCGAAGACCGGATAGATCGCGGCCAGTCGCGCCAGAAACGTCTCTACCGGAAGCTCATAGCCGTCGGCGAAGATTGCCGGAAGCGCGTAATCGATGGCGTTAACAGGGTCGGGTATGACCCGCCTTGAAGATCCGACGCCAACCACCGTCGCAAAACCCAAATATCGCGCCCAATAGAGCATGTTTTGGTAATTCAGCGCGATGGTGCAATCGGTTTTTCGGGCATTGTCCCCGAGCGTCATCTTGATAGCAGAATTCGGATCGTCGGTGAAACTCATTGGCTTGAGCGGGTTCGTGTTCAGGAGCCAGGTGAGAGCCAACATGAATGAATCCTGTTGTGTCTCCTCCGCCCGGATCGGGTCGAACAATGTGCGAAGCAAATAGCTGCGGAAATAGGCCTCGCTTCTTTCCCCCTTTTTCCCTCCGCCCCGGGCGTCTGCCGTCAATTGCAGTTTGTCGTCGATCTCCTCAACGAGGCCGATCCTGCGTGCCTCTAGCAGAGCATTGACGAACAGTTTCGTTGGCGATCCGCCGCTATCTTCCGTCGTATTTTTGAGTGACGGTGGCGTAGCCCAGGATTCCAAGCGGTCCTTCGCCTCTCCATTTTCAATGTCGAACAGCGAAGAGTATATTGCGTAGAGCCGGCTCGGGACCGCTTCAACGGTTGTGATAATGCTCACCGTGATACCCTTTCATTGAATTCTTCAAAGGTCAGGACGCGTCCGCCGAAAACATCACGCAGCCGCCGGCCGTCGGGAGCAGGTTGCCCGAGCGGCGCTAAAAGAATACGCGGCGAATCCGGGCGGCTGGTGAGATTTTGTTCCTCCAGGGTCTGACCGCGCCCGATCAGTACGATCTCCGGTCCCTTTGGCAACCGGGATATCGCGAGCGATGCCACGTCGCTGACAAAAAACGGCGTGTTCGCGGAGAATTTTAGGACCTGGTCCATGTCAAAGGTCTGCTGGCCAAGCAGTAGAAGCTTTGCCAGATTCATTCGTTGCAGTCTTTGGAATGTCTCACCCAGTCTTCGTGAAGCCGCTCGCGGCAGGCTGTCGGGCTGGTATGTGACAAGCAGCTTCAGGTTATTGTCGAAAAGCCTCGCCAGGGAGGGATGAAGTGGGAGCAACCACGGTGCGATCGGTTCGCCGACGGTCTTTCCGAGGTGGCGTTTGCCCGCGTCCAGCCGGCACCGCTCGCAGCGACTGCAAACTCGGGCCAATCGTTGCGCGCCGTACAACTCCTCGAAGATTTCGGCGGGACAGCGCTGGTCGTTGAGAAATTCTCGCATCAAATCGAGATTCCTCTTACTCGCGATCCAGTCGCCAGAGCGCACCAATTCGACTTTATCGGCCCAGATGCGCAACTCCAGATGGTGGTCATCAAGAACGGCGACTTCAAGCCAATCTCCTTCTTTCTGGACTGGTGGATAGGGTGTCCCCATGAGCTTTATAAGGCCGGCACGGGCCATGAGCGCCAACGTCCGCAGGTTCCAATCCGTGTTGGTCTCGCCGAACATGTCGATATCGCGCTCGTCTGCGCCTGGGCGGCCGTCCACTTGTACGGCAAATCGCCCATTTCCCAGGGACACTTTTCGAGTGAACATCGTGGACCACCGGTGAAGACCACGATCAACGCTGATGACCTGTTTGGCGTTGATCGCTTCGGCGATGGAGAAGTCTTTTGCCGATGGGATTGCCAGGGACAGGGAGACCATACCGTCTCTACCGCCGCGACCAACCTCCTGGTAGAAACGGTCGAGCGTTTCTGGAACGCACGCATGGACAATGCTGCGGGCATGGGCATAGTCGATGCCCAGGCCGAACGCAGAGGTCCCGACCACGATATCAAGCGCGCCGTCGCGCCATTCCGAAACGATGTGCTCGCGCTCGGCTCTGCCAGTCTTGCCATGGAGTTTGCGAACCCGCCGAAATCCTTCCTTGACAAGCCTGCGATACCAGGCCTCGGCTTCGCCAACCTCGGTCACATAAAGAACCGCTGGCCGCGGCGCATGATGCAGTGCTTCCAAAACACGCTCAACCCGAGTGGCCTCATCGGTGATCGGCGCAATCCAGTAGTCGGGCTCTGGCCGGAGTTGGACGGCAGACATGCTCCCGAATTCATCATCCGCACCGAACAGCATGCGAAGCGTTTCCAGGGAGGAATCCGTCAATGTCGCCGAGAGCAACACGGTTCTCAGACGGTGCTCTGGGGGCGCGGCACTTATAAGCTCGCGCCTTAGTCCGCTCAATTCCTGAAACTCACTCCGAAACCCGGTGCCCCACTGATCGACAAGATGTGCCTCATCGATCACAAGCGCTCGCAACAAGCCGGCTTCGGCGGCACGCCGCAAGGGATTGCGCAGTCGATGGCACGCAGCCTCCGGCGATACGAAACAGATGCCTTGCGAGCCATCCGCGATACGGTCGGCGATGATGCTATTCTCGGCATCGTTCCCGCCTTGAAAGGCTAACGGACGAGCGAGGCCGCAAACCTTGACGGCCTCCTGCTCATGGTTGACGCCCAACGCCACAGTCGGAACGATCACCAGCGTGACACCCCTTGTGTCGGGAGTGCCGCCAACAAAGCCGACTTTCTGAGCGAGTTGGAAGATCATGCTCTTTCCCTCGCCCGTCGGCAGGGCGACCACCAAGGTCGCGCCGGCTGGCGTCGAGAGTGCGGCGCGGACGGCGGCGCGTTGTCCGGGACTGCGGTACGAAGAACGGCCAACAGACTGAAGGAAAGGGTCGCCTTCCGTTCCCTCTGCATTGAACACACGCCGGACGCTCTCGGACGATGCCAGCGTTTCGACGCCTTGGCCATCGCCTTTCGACAACCAGTTCGGCTGCCATGTGCGGGCTGTGATCAGCACGCCGTTAGGCGATTGGACCGCCGCAACCCCGACCTTCTCCCATCCTTGAAACTGCGCTAGTTTTGGATGCGCGATGCGCAAGGTGGGAGAGACCTCGTAGGCGCGCCGCGCATACTCATGGATCAAGACCTGGCGCACGAGTACGGCGAGGTCGAGAACGCTTGCGTCATTGCCCGTATCGCAAAGTGCGGCGCGAAGCCGCTCAATCGCCGGGGATTCCCCGTGCCAAGCTTCACCATCGCCTATGCCTGCCAGCAGTTGCGAGATTGCCGTAAACGCTGCGTGCCCGCGTAAATTATCCATTAGGCGGACTCTTTGGCGCATGTTGTGCGACAATAAAACAACCCATCGCATCCAACCGAATTGAAGGCTGACGAATGGACCGGAGGATCGATTTCATTGCGTCGATATCCGGCTGCGCCGAGGGCCTGTCGCTCGAAATTCCTCGCATTATCCGCCGCTCTTGGCGCCCGAGGTCTGTTTCCGCCATCGTGACGGCACGCGCGACGGCAGAGGCAATTTCATCCGTCGAGGCCAGGCGCTCGCGCGCGGCATCGCGGATGGAGAGACAGATTGTCTGATAGGCTGAAGAATCGATGATGTCCGCAAGCAATTGCGGCCGGCTGCCGAGGTTGATGTCCTTCGGGAAGCCGTCAACCGGTCTGTCGGAATATCGCCGGCTAATAATAGCGATGATTTCCGGATTTGTGACCTCAACGCCGTTGAGGTCGATGTAGACGGTATGCGCGGTTGGCGCCAGATACCGTTGGGCGTGCCGCCACAAGGCCAGATCCGATCGGGAAGGGGCGAGGAAATCGGTGAACTCGATCTGCGGTTCGACGACGAAACACAGCTTGAACCCGATCCATATCTCGTCGTTCCAATCTGGAACCACGCGGTATGTCGCAAACGCCGTTCCCCGATCGTCCCACCGCGTGAACCGCTCAAGCGAGTCGAGCAGTGGCATTCCCGGCCGCAGAAGGTTGGCCTCATGCCGGTTCGTGACGACCCGTCGTCTCCAGGTCAGTGCCGTGGAATGGTCGATGTGAAGTTCCGATTGCCACGGGATCCGCGGAATCAAGGTGTGGCTGGTGGTCACCAACTTGAATGGGTCCTCCTCCGGCCATTTGAACGGCTGCTTGCGGATCTGAAGCGTTTCCACAAGCCATCCATCAACGGCGCGTTCGAGCGCCTCTTCGTCCTCCTCGGCGTCCTCCAAAGCTTCGATGAACGTTTCTACCCGCTCCTCAGCAAGCGTGATACGGTCGAGTGCATATTGCTCGTCTTGCGATTTACGCTCATCGGCGATTTGGGACCGAAGTTCGCCGGTCATGGCCCTCAGCGCGTCGGGACCATGTTGGAGAAGGGTTTCAAAGACTCGGATCTCCAATCGTTCCAGGAGAAACTGGATATCGCTTGTCGAGCGGTTAAAGGCCATAAAGCCGTCGGCAACCATCTCGAACCACGCTCTCCAAGGACTGGCATCTTCCTCAGACGGCAGCAGAAGACGATGGCGTATCGAGTTCTTCCGCCGCCCAAACCGATCCAGGCGGCCGATCCGCTGTTCGATCCGTGCCACGGCCATTGGCAGGTCGAGATGGACGATTGCATCTGCGAAACTTAAATTGAGGCCCTCCTCACCGGAACGATCCGTGACCAGGATCGACGACGCGCTGCGTCCGCTGAATTCCAGCGCAATTTTATCTGCATCAGCGGAACCGCTGGCCAGCAAATACGCGGTCGTCCCGTCCCCGTCGGTTTGGAAGACGTCATGAAAATGGCGCGCCACCCGCTCGCTAGACGCAAACACCACCACTTTGGGAAATTGTGCGTCGGGCCTGATCGCTTTGATCAACCGGGTCGTGCTCTCGACCATTGTCTCGATACGGGGACGATCGTCCTGTTTTTCCGCAATGGCACCGAGCGCGGCAAGGAGTTCCTCTTCACCGTCGAAAATCGGCTCAGCGTCTCTCAGCCAGCCTCGCAAGGCATCGGCACCCTCACTCACTGCACCGAGCAAGTCTCGGTATCGAAGCGCAAAGCGTGCTGTCCCGCCGTCGTCGCTGATCGACGACTCAGCGGCGCTGAAGCGCCAATCTTCTAGGGTCGTCAGCAGGGCCGACGCGATGTCGGCAGGATCTTCTTCGATTTTCACATGTGAGAGGACGGGTTCGCCGTCGGTGATCGGCCCCCGCGGGACAAATTCCCAACCTGCTGCATCCACACGGCGCGATCGGATGAGGCGCTGATGGATGCGATAGCTGTTGGCGATATGGTCCTTCAGCACCGAACATAGGTGTGTCAGATCATTGGAGGGGTCTTTCGCAGCCTCGATCAGCTGCGGTGCAAACTCCTGCACGATTTCATCCGATGGGAACGACCGCATCAGTTCAGCGCCGCGCTGCCGAAGAACAATGCGTGGCCCATCTGGAGACAGGCTCAGGAGCAACCGCCCAATCTCGCGTCGTTGCTCAAGCTTAACTTTAAACCCGCTCAAATCCTCGATCGGATGATTGATCGGATCAAGAAGGTTGAGGAGCGCCAGAAATTTGGCTTCTTCGCCGAGAGCGGGAGTCGCAGAAAGCAAAAGGAGGACAGGCACCTGTTGGCTGAGGACGCGCAATCGGTCGGCGGCAGGCAGGAGCGGACCGGCATCGATGCCCACGAGGTGATGGGCTTCGTCGATGACCAGGATATCTGGCACCTGCGAAACCTGGGCCAGATCGGCATGACCGCAGCACTCGAACCCTTTCGCGAACTGATCGAGCCGAATCTTGGCGACCAGTTCGCGATGCCATTGCCCGACGAGGTGGTCTGGCACACAAACCAGGACGCGGGTCTCGGGATTGTCGATTAGATGCTGGCGGATGATGAGCCCGGCTTCAATGGTCTTGCCCAATCCAACCTCATCGGCGAGGAGGTATCTCTGGATCGGATCGCTCAAAACACGTTTGACCGCCGCAACCTGGTGGGCGACGTAGTCGACGCTTGCCGATGGCACGGACGTGAGGCTCTGGGAGGCACTCCTCAGTTTGAGCAGCGCCCCCATTGCATCCTGTCGGCGGTCATGAAGGAATTGTGTTTCCGATGCTCCGATCGCAAGCATCTCGGCTGGATCTTCAGGAGCATTCCAAGGCCTAACCTGCAATGCCCTTTCGTTTAGATCCTCCGCTCTCCCATTAGGAAACTGAATCTCGTAGTCTATGTAGCCGTTCGCGGTTTGTGAAAAACCGATGACACGTCCCACCCGTGTTCGCCCACGCCCTGGAACATAAACGCGCGTATGCGGGCTTAGATAACCCCGCTCAAGCTGTGAAAGCTCAAACTCTAGCGTCTCCACATTACGGATCGATCGGTAAACTGTAACTGTCGAGATCCGGCCGGAAACAGCTTCAAGCTTTCCCAGACCCTTGCCGCCAGGCAACTCAACAAACATGCCGAGGTTCAGCATGCGCGTAACCAGTTCAAATGATTTTGCGTTGCCGGAACCCGCTCCTCCGCAACAAGCGACACATCATGCACTTATGCCCACCTCGAAAGGTGCCGAACCCCCGATTCGGCAATACCTAAGTGTGACATATATCTAGGTTGCAGGTTAAGGTTTGATTGCAATCTCCGTGATTACTGCCCAACAATTTCGGTTGAACCGGATGTTGCCGATAGAGCTAAATTTTGCCGCAAGATGAGGTCGTTGTTATGCAGGCAGTTAAATGCTGCAGTTGCCGCAATCATTTGCGAGTATCTCCCGCTAGGCTTGCTGCTGTCCAACGGTCGGCAAATCTCGCTTTGTCAGATCTGCGATGTCGCGCTACGCAGGAATCAGACCTAGATGCTTATCGCGGCTTCGAATCCAGAAAAGCACGGGGAGAGCAGCAATCACCATGATCGCTTTGCCGACAACCTGTCCCGCCAGGAAATCAAGCGACCCGAATGCCAACCACAGAAACATGACGCTGTCGACGATAAGGCCGGCAATACTGCTTGCCAAAGCGGCTTTCACCAAGCCCTTCTTCTGCAGGGGCGTGAACACTAGCAGGTCGGCGACTTCGGACGAGAGGAAAGCTGCGGCGGAAGCGAAGGCAAGCGCAGGAGCAGTGAACGTCGTTGAGAGCGCTGCTCCCACTATGATGGCTCCGAAAGCCCATGCCAGCCCAAGCCGCCGCTGCACCAGATCACGTAGCACCAGAGCAAGGCCGACCAGCAATACGCCACTTGGTGCCGTCAGACCGGGGCCGACCGGTATGATGCACGGCCCATCGGGGACACACACGGTTCCCACGTGGCCAATCATGTAGTTCGCCAAGGGAATGCAGGCCATGAAGCCGGCCAGGAAGAGGAATCCTTCAATGCGTTGTCTGCCCGTCGCGATCATCTCTTCGCCCTCGTTTCAAACCTGCTCTGCAACAAATCGCTGATATCCATTCGCCCGCAAATCGCAGGCGGGGCACGTTCCGCAACCATATCCCCAGTCATGAAGGTCGCCGCGCTCACCCAGATAGCAAGTGTGGCTTTCCTTCACGATCGCTTCGACGAGGCGAGAACCTCCGAGATCCTCCGCCAACCGCCAGGTGTCGGCCTTATCAAGCCACATCAGGGGTGTGTCGAGAACAAACCGCTTTTCCATGCCGAGATTGAGCGCGACCTGCAAGGCTTTGATCGTGTCGTCGCGACAGTCTGGATAACCGGAGTAGTCTGTTTCACACATGCCGCCGACGATGTGTTTTAGCCCCCGTCGATAGGCGAGTGCCGCAGCAAAGGTCAGGAAGATTATGTTTCTGCCCGGAACGAAGGTGTTGGGAAGGCCTGTGTCTTCCATTTCGATAGCGATTTCACTCGTCAATGCGGTCTTGGAGATCTCTCCGAGCGAGGCCAGCGAAATCGTGTGATCTTCGCCCAACCGCTGTGCCCACGCCGGGTTGATGGCACTGAGTTCCCGACGCAGAGTGTCACGGCAATCAAGTTCAATCCGGTGCCTTTGACCGTAATCGAAACCCACCGTCTCGACCCGCTCGTATCGATCGAGGGCCCAGGCAAGGCAGGTCGAGGAATCCTGACCTCCGGAAAACAGAACAAGCGCTGTCGACGTCATGGTCTTCTACCTCTCAATTGCCATCGTATTCAGCCCAGCACATGGGCGTCTCGAATACCTTCACCGAACTCAATTCAGGAAGGAGCGGGCGAACCCTTGTCCAGATCCATGTCGAAATGTTCTCAGCAGTCGGATTTTCCAGCCCCTCGATCTCGTTGAGGGTGTGGTGATCGAGTTGTTCAAGAAGAGGGCCGAAAGCCTTTTCCAGGTCGAAAAAGTCGATGACGAACCCCGTGTCCGGGTTGACCTTGCCGTCGAGTTGCAGTTCGACCCGATAGGAGTGACCATGCATCCGATGGCACTTGTGGGTCGCTGGGACGTTCGGCAGGCGATGGGCCGCCTCGAAGGTGAAAGCTTGGGTGATTTTCATGGGATTCCGATCATCTTGTGCGTTTGTAGCGAAAGGCGCCACTTAGGATGTTCCAGACAGTACGCGGTCACGGCGACCGTGTTTTCAGCCCGACGCGGCCCGTCCATTGGCTGCAGAAAATAGTGCTCGAAGCGCAGGTCCGGCAGTGCCTCAGGCAAAAGGTCCGGCTGAGGATAGACAAGCTTTAATTCGCTCCCAGCTCGCAGTTTCAAGGGCGCTCCTGCTTTAGGGCTGACGCAAATCCAGTCAACGCCGGATGGTGGCTCAAGCGTGCCATTTGTCTCAATCGCGATTTCGAAGCCTTGCCGGTGAACTGCCGCGACAAGCTCGTCATCGAGTTGCAGTAAAGGCTCGCCGCCAGTAAAGACGACGTAGCGGCGGTGGGCGGTTTCTCCCCAGGTCGAGGCGATCGCCACTGCAAGCGTCTCCGCGTCTTTGAATTTCGCCCCACCGATGCCGTCAGTGCCGACGAAATCGGTATCACAGAACTGGCAGACGGCCTGGTCGCGATCCTCCTCACGTCCCGACCAGAGATTGCAGCCGGCAAACCGACAAAACACGGCCGCCCGGCCGGCTTGGGCGCCTTCGCCCTGCAACGTCTTGAACATTTCCTTGACCGCGTAGCTCATCACATGCTCGCTTGATTCGGTTCGACATTTACGGCGCGACGGCGTTTGACGTCGGCGCGCACGATGCCGATAAGGTACTGCGCCAGGGTCACGATATCGCGGTTGACGTTCTGCACCGACTTCCAGTGCCGGCGATCATTCTCGCCAAAGTTCCATTCTCCTGACGTCCAGGCCGTATTGTCGACGAGGCACGCCAACCCTTTGGAGAAATCTTCCCAGGTTCTGGCGCCATCCAGCAAGGCGAGCACTTCCATGACGTAGCCCAGCGACATGATGCCGGCGCCGTGCACGAGCCGTGATGTTTTTGGCGTATGACCTTCCCACTCGTCGCGAAACACAAACTGGACGGCCCGGTAGAATTCGCTGATGAGGCGGAAGCTGAGATCGGCGCCATCCGGTTCGCGGATCAACTCGCGCATGACGCCATCGCTCATCGAGTTGATGACGACACGCTGGATGGCCGTGTCTCGTATGATCCCGGTCGGATTGGTATGCTGGTAGATCTTGCCTTTGAGCGAGGAGCCGTCATCGTAATTGAGGCGCGCTGCGAGATCCGCCGCGACCGAACGATCGCCCAACCGCCGCGGCAAGCCCCGAACGGTCGGCAGGAGTTCATAGATCAACGATTTCGGAAGCGGCCGCGTGTTGTTGATGAGTACGAACTGGCGCCGCAACTCTTCCTCGTCTTTACAAACTATGGCTGAGACGAAGACCTGGAAATCCTTTTCCTCAACCTGGCTGAGTGCAGTCAGACGTTGCTGGCCGTCCACAACGAGACCGGGCACACCGCCCGTTACGTCAATCTCCACCACGCAACGGCCGTCGGCGGCTTCATCGGAGATCTTGATCCCGGTGGTGAACGCGACCACGATTGGGTTGGGAAGTATGGCTTCTGGCTTTTCCAGATAATCACGGATTTCGCGGATGTGACCGGCAATCTGCGGACGCTGAAAGCCACTCAGTGCGCCATCGACGTCGCGAGCGACACGCTCAATCACAGCGAAATTCTTGAGGTCAGACGCTTTCGCTGCAAACGAAAGAACCGTGTGCGTCTCGCTCTGTCTCGCTCGGATGGCTGGAAATTTGTATAAGGTCATTGTCATCGCTATTGCTTGGAAGTTGATCGACGAGGGCGTTGTAGACGCCAAGATTATGGATGCCGCGGCGCTTATTGCGGTTGCTGGCGCGAAAGAGCATCACTTCAATGGAAAGAGCCGAGCAGATCGGGCAGGAGCATTTTTTCCAGGGGCGGTCGACGAGAGTTCGCTTGTACCGTTCCCGAAGATCTTTGATTGCCTTGGCATCCGGCATTTCTTCGACTGGTGATCCAGTTACGGCAGGCGCCGAGTAAGCAATTACCGTATCAAGCGTTTCGTCGAGCCTGGCTTCGCCGCGGTCGTAGGCACGCAAAGCCGCTAGGGCATTCTTCTCCATCTCCACCAGCGTTTCCTGATGCAGTGCTCCACGCTTGGCCAAGCGCATCAGCTTGGGATTTTCCAGAGCCTGTGGCACGCGGATCGCGGTGTAATAGTCGAGTTTGCCGCCCTTGTTCGGCAGGTAATAGTTCGCCTTAGCATCCTTGAAGGCGCGGATCAGGGGCGAGGTCGTATCGAAACTCGTGATGTTGAACGAGCCGAAGGTATCAATCTCGTCGGCCTTAGCAAAACCGAGAATATGGATACGAGTGGATGCCGGGATGATGTCGCGGATAGCAGCCAGACACGATTTAATCTGCGAGGCTTTCAACGGCACGGTACCGCCGAGTGCGAGATAGTCGTAACCCATCGCCACGAGCCGGCGAGCGCCTTCCGCCATGCTGCCGGGTGACCATCCCTGGATAACTCCCATCGGCGTGAACCGGGCCGACATATGTGCGGTCGCCGTCCGAAAGGCCGATGCATTTTCCAGGGTGATTTCGAAGCGGCGGCGCGCCTCCTCGGTGCCTCCATCCAAGCCCTTCAGGCCTTCATCGAAATCGAAGATGATATGGTCGACGGAGCATCCGTGCGTAAAGCGTGCGTCGTCATAGAATTCTGCCGTGTCCTCCGGCGTGTAAGGTGGCTTGTCTTCCTTGTGATAGGTGAAGGCGCCGCAGTCGCCGAAAATTGGCAGGTGCTCGAATTGCGGCTTATCCAAGCGCAGGAACTCACGGGCACCAACCCGCCGGAAGCGCATAGCCTGCGCTTCAGTGTATTTGCCGCCGACCGCCACGCCGCCGACGATGCCCCTAGAGACCAGCATGCCTTTATAAGGGGCATAGCCCATGATTTCATGCGGGTAGGCGTCGTCCCAATAAGGGGTCCGCCCTTCGGAATACCGGTCGCGCAGGAAATCGTAGCCGGGGTCGACGTGGTCGAGGCTGTCTGCGAAAATAAACTTCATCGGGTCGCCTTCGATAGCTTGCGATCCAGCAGGATCAAATGTTGCGTGAGGCGTTCGATGTGCACTTGCGTGCCTTGCACTTCATTCCATTTCCAGCCCAGTTCGTCCCATTTGCCTGATGTCCAGCAGCAATGATCGCGCAATCGAGCGAGCGATCGGCGGATGTCATCTTCGCCGTCACTGACGCTATCCGCGCGCACCATGATCGGATCCATCAAAGCGCCCATTGCTCTAATGCCCGCCATATGCATCAAGCGGCTCTTCTCCGGCGCCAGTCCCCATGCGTCCGGAAACGTATCGCGGACAGCCGACCAATATTTGACCAGGACATGAAACATCTCGTCGGCGTCGCAGGCGCCGTCGACGCCAAGATATTGGCTGAGCGCGCTTGAGGGCGTTTTAAGGTTGATCTTGATCGCGGCGATCAGCGCGGAGTCGCTTACAACGGCGGATTTCGCCTTTTGGTCGGAACGCCGCTTTATCAACTGAAAGAAAGGAGAGGCCTTTTGACTGTTGAGCAGATTGCACAACTCGCTTGGCAGTTTGTTGGCCGCGAGGTCACGCGGAAGCAGTGAACTAACTTCCGGCAAGAGTTCGTTGATAAGCCTCGTATCGAGCGCCTTGACCTTGTTGACGAGGATGAACTGCTGGCGCTGGACTTCCAGATCTTGCGAAACGAAAGCTATGACCGGGACCGGGATGTCCTTGTTTTCGGCACGCGAAAGGGCGATCGACCGCTGCTGTCCGTCGACTATCCAGGCGATCTTTCTCCCGTCTTTACTGAGCGGTAAATGGAGCGTACCCGATGTTCCGATCTCGAGAATATCGGACGGCTTGCTCCCGCGTGCAGCCTTGAACTCGACCGCTTCCGACAATGCGAGAATAATGGCATTTGGAAACAGAACCGGCCCGCTGTTCAGAAATTCGACAATAGAATTTACATGGCTACGGATTTCCTGTCGCTGAAACCCGTGCAGTTCAGCTTCGTCGCGCTTTATGCGACTGATCTCGCCGATCTGCATGACCGCTGAACCAGGCAAAAAAAACGCATATACGTCAGTCCCGTATCCCTGTTGGGTCCGAACCGCTCGGACAACCATCGACTTTGCCTGTGTCATGGCTGTGCCCTTTCGGCGCGAACCGTCGCGGCTAGTCTGGCAAACCGGCCCTGTTCGCAGGCGATTCCGAGTTCATCGCGCATTTTGCGGAGGAGTTTAGTAGAACTGCCCTGTACAGTATCCCACTCCGTCCGAATGGTCTTTAATAGCTCGTCATCGTCTAGACGGATGCCTGACTTTGAGACAGGGCGTTTCCAGCCGGCTTGTGCCAAGGTTACTTGTTGCGCATGACCTTTCGCATCTTGCGTCGGTGATATGGGCAGGATTCCGGTCACGAAATGTCGAAGTGCACGCTGGGCGAAGTCTCCGAGGGTGCCGGGAGCAGGACCGCCATCAAGCCGCCGATCGTAAGGCATATGATACGGCTTAAGCTCCGGGTCGATCTCATAGTGCTCGGATCCAGTGAAAATGCGTAGTCGGCCCTCTTTGAACACGGACAACGCTTTGAGGAAGCCCCCGAGCATCTTGAGGTAACTAGCCGGGAGCGCGACAAGAAGGTGGGTCTGGTCTCTGCTTAGTCGAGCGTCGAACCGGGCAACCCCATCCTTCATTGCAATTTCACCCCACCAACCTTCCTCGGTCGTGCCAAGAGGCAGCTTAGACATGATCGAGGATGGAAGGCCCTTGGCTACGGTAAGATCGTAGCTCGGGATCACATCGCTCGCGTCGACCAACCCGAGACCGGCCGACGCGATGAAAAGGGATGCGCCGGCCTCGGCCGCCGCTTTTTGGGCTTCCATCATGCCGCGTCCCGCATAGACATTCCTGGCCTCCGCAATGCCGACGGCCTCAGCAACGCGATTGCGCCAGTCCTGGCCTACTGAATGAAGGCTCCCCTTCGATAGCGATGCCGCGATTAGAGCGGGATCTGGGGAAAACCGTTTGCGCATGGTGCAAGCTGTAAGGATGACTGTCATGCTATGAGCTCACACAAAAATACTGCAAATCACTTTCGGGTTGCAAAATAACTGTACGCCGAACTCGATACAAGAAATAACTGTTAGCCTCCCTGTAAGCTCCCCAGAAAACTGCAATCCAGCGCAGATGCCAGCCGTTGTTGGCAATCGTGCCAACTGCGCCGGCGGCGCCTCCCTAGTGACAGGCCGCCGATGATGTCTCGTTGCGGACGTTGGTCCTACCGGATGCCGCCGGCCACGCAACAGCTACGCTGTCCTTCTCTTCGTTTCGGCCCTTCGGGTGCGTGTGCCTCAGCGGCACCCGGTTGACGGACCTCCGTAACGAGCCGCGATTGGCGCGGTCTCCGGACGGAGATGTCGAAATGAGAAAAGAAGAAGAAGTAACGCGCGCTGGCCGCCCGACGCAGGTCCCTTCTCGTAGGCTTTTGATCCTGGCCTGCTCCGCAACGAAGAAAGATGGCCCAAGGTACCTTCCAGCCGTGGAGCGATACAACGGGCCACTATGGCAGACCCTACGCGCGACCGATCCTAAGGGGGAATTGGCTCAGGCTGCATTTTTGTCCGCTCACCTTGGGTTCCGGGCGGCCAGCACGCCGATAGCATCCTATGACGTTCCAATGACGCCCCAAATTGCCGCGGCGATGAAAGCCGGGGATCTTGGGACCCGTTGGCCACAGCAAAAGACGAAAAAACGTGTGATGCCCTCAGGGGAGCATCCCGGCATGCATATCGCGGGCATGACTGATTTTGGCAGCAGACCTTTCGCGTCTGTCGCTCTTGCCGGTGGCTATCGTTACATCGAAATTATGCAAAAACTTCTGAGGCTCTTCCAGGACGGCGGCTTCGTGGAAGACGACGCCGTCGTCACCGTTATCAACGGACCAATCGGCAAAATGCGCGTTGACCTCCGTAATTGGTTGGTTGCTGCACATCTGGAAGAAGGTGGTGGATAACGTCCAGGCAAGCACAGTAGAGAGCAAGTGGGCGCCCCCTTGAATGCCAGAAAAAGATAGCGTATTTTCTGACATATGAAAACGACTGTTACCTCTGTTCCCGATCGGATCATGAAGCGCGTGCGGGGAACCGGACGCGGTAGCGTATATACGCCTAGTGATTTCCTCGACGTTGCAACCCGCTCGACGGTCGATCAGGCGCTCTCGCGGCTCGTGAAGGCTGGCAAGCTGCGCCGGCTTGCCCGTGGGCTTTACGACTACCCCAAAATCCACGCCCAGCTTGGCCTTTTGTCCCCTGCGCCCGATGATGTCGCTCACGCTCTCGCTCGTGAAACAGGGTCGCAAGTGCAGATCGCCGGAGCCCGCGCCGCAAACGCCCTCGGCCTCACCACCCAGGTGCCAGCGAAGAGCACCTATCTGACCGATGGGCCATCCCGCCGGGTCGTGCTTGGCAAGCGTGTGGTTGATCTCCGGCATGCCTCGCCAAAGCATCTGATCGCGCCAGGCAGCCCTGCCGGCACAGTGGTCCAAGCGCTCCGCCATGTCGGCCAGGTTCGCGCGGCTGACGTGGCTGAGGTGGCAGCTCACAGATTGTCACCGAGTGACAAGCGCACGCTCGCGACTTCCGCTTATCAGGCGCCCGCGTGGATGCGGCCAACTCTCGTTTCGATTGCAAACGCCGGGGCGCCGGGCATCGATGGATAACGTTGCAAAGCTCGCTGCGAAAGATCGTGCGGCCCTCTTTGGCGAAACCGGAGCGATGCGCGGCGTCGCGGAAACGATCATCGAGAAGGACTTCTGGGTCTGCTGGACGTTGCGGCGCCTCTTCGCGTTGGCCGGCGAAGACGCCGCCAGTCTCGTCTTCAAGGGTGGAACGTCTCTTTCCAAAGCCTATAGCGCTATTCGACGCTTTTCGGAGGATATCGATCTGTCCTTCGACCGGGCCGACCTCGGCTACACGGGAGATCGCGATCCGGAGAAGGAGGGCATGAGCAGGAAAAAGGCCCGGCAACTGATCGACGATCTCGTCGCCGATGTCGAGCGACACATCGCGGAAAAGCTGCTGCCGGCTCTTCATGCCGCCATCACCGATCAACTCGGCGAGTCGGGGACGGGCAAGTGGACGTTGGAGATCGATTCCACCGACGCGCAGACGATCAATTTCCATTACCCGACGGCGCTGCCATCGTTAGAATATGAAGGCATGGCTTACATCACGCCTCGCGTGAAACTTGAACTCGGCGCACGCGGTGATCCTTGGCCAACGGAGAAAAAGACGATCCGGCCCTATGCCGCCGACGACTTTCCCAACTTCTTTAAAGCGCCCGACAGCGAGGTCACGGTCTTGTCCGCGCGCCGCACATTCTGGGAGAAAGCGACCGCGCTTCATGCGGAAGCACATCGGCCGAAAGAGTCTCCGACACCGCAATATTTTTCACGTCACTATTACGACCTCGCCATGCTCCTCGAAACTGCCGAGGGTCGGGAGGCGGCAGAAGATTTTGATCTTCTTGCGCAGGTTGCGAAACACAAGAACATATTTTTCCGTTCAGCTTGGGCAAACTATGACACCGCCAAGCCTGGCACACTATGTCTCGTGCCAGAGGAAGCGCGCATCAAAGACCTTCGAACTGACTATAAAGCGATGGAGCCAATGATGTTTGATGAAACGCCACCGGCTTTCGATGCCGTCCTCGCGATAATTGAAACTCTGCAGGCGGCTATCAACAAATAACAAAACTAAGCGGCTCTACCTCACTTTGTGTGGAGCCGTGCAGCATTCGTGCCTTCAGCAGTTCGGGACCTGCCCTACCATACATCGAGCGCTTGAGGGTCTTGAGGCGGTTGATCTGGCCTTCGGCCTGTCCGTTGCTCCAAGGTAGCTCGATGGCGTTGTTGACGGCATCGAGGTCCCCGCGCAGGACGCGAGCGAACCGCATGATCGGAATGAGTTCGGAATCGATCGCATCGTCGATCCACGCATCCAGTGGCGCCGACGTTTTGCCGCGAAGGATGCCGTTGAAGCGCATCGCCAGGCGCCGCATCTCGGCGAACCCCTCAGACCCTGCTTCAGGGCATCGACCTTCCTTGCCTGCCAGTCCGTCAGCAGGCCTCGCGGCTTGATGCACAGCGCTGCGGCAACCACTGGCGAAATCGCATGACCGGTGTCCGGATCTCGAACCGCTTCCGGCGTCGACGCGACTGGCGGAACATCACTGCCCTGTCCCCTTTCGGCCCGCCGCCAAGCTCCTAGCAACCGCTCCAGATTGGCGAAACTGCCGGTATAGCCGCTCTGCTTGACGTCATGAAACAGATGCCGTCCGCGCCGATTCCCATCCTTCCAGCATTGGGCAAGGAAGCTTCGAAATACCATGGTGATGTGGGGTTCAGTGCCGACCGTCGCCTGTCTGGCGGAATCTTGAACTTGAGCCACTTCGTTACGCTGCGACGTTCATAGCCGGTCCGTCTGGCGATCTCGCTATAGGGCAGCCCTTCCTGGCGCAAAGCATGAAGCATGTCGAATATTTCCTGGCGGGATTGCCTATGCGAAAGACGGGCGCGCCGGCGATGCGTCGCAGCGTCAACAATTGCGTCCTCCGAAAGAATTGCTCTGCCGGTGGCACGCCCGGAAAGGCTCATCTGTTCTTCGATGGCCGAGCGAAGGTTCTGGACCAGATGAAACCGATGGGCGACCTGCTTGGCCTTCGGTGCGCCTTCACGGGTGGCCTGCGCATACAGGCCGCAGCGGTCGCGACTGACGACCTCGATGGAGGGATGGTCACGCAGCCACTTGGCGGCACTCTCGACGCTGCGATCATCCAGTATGTCGATGACCGAGCGTCGCTCGAGATCGACCATGATGGTCCCATAACTCGTCGCCCGCCGCCAGCTCCAATCATCAATACCGACCACCCGTATCTCGGAACTCCATTGAGCCGCCGCAGCATCCCGCTTCAACTGCCGCAGAATGGTGTCGTCGCTGACCGGCATGCCGAGCCGCTCCATCAACCGCTCGCCAGGACGGCCGCCGGCGCTGTGGCCCAGCAAGCCGACAATCTCCCCGACCCTTCTCGTCAGGCGCGCATAAGGAGCAGCGATCGTCGGCAGTCGGCCGGTGAACGTTCGTCGTGCGCAGTCCCCATGTGCACATCGCCAGCGGCTCACCAGGAGTTTCACTGTCACCGACTGACCCTGGACCGGCAGATCCTGGAGACTACGGCGGGACCAGCCATGCCTACTTCGGCTTCGCCGTCCACAATCGGGGCAGATGCCGATCGCGGATCCAGCGGCGGAAACAATCCACCTGTCGTCAACAGTGAGCGCGACACCCAGTATCTTGACCCCTGGGCCGGGCGACCATTTCGAATTTGTTCGCATGCCCGCCCATAGCGACAACCTCGCTAACGACAGGTGAACCACACAAAGTGAGGAAGAACCCCTTTAAAGGGGACCAGTTCCAACCGTACATTTGCCGACTGATAGAATACGCTAATCGCTATTTCGCTCAAGCATTTTAAGGTGCTCCGTGCATACGTCTATGACCAACTCCAGCAATACGGCGGCCCGCTCTCCCAGCCACGAGAGCGCCTCCTCGCTGATCTCGTAATGTTTGGAGTACCGTGCCTTCACATAGGCTTCGTTCAGCGTGTTGAACCAGGCACGCTCGCGGTGCTGATCGCGCGGGAACGCCTCGGCCAGGCGCCGGTCCTGTTCCTCGGCAAGCGAGCGCAGAAACTTGATGTTGTGGGAAGGCGGGCCGTAGTTCGTCAGCGTGAGGAGCACGCAGGAATAGGCCTGCTCAAGCGATTGATGGAGAAGAAACGCGGCCTCGTTGGTCATACCGGCTTGAATCGCTGACATCGCAAGAGTCTTAAGATTCCGCGCTGTCGTAGATCGCTGTTCGAAATGCTCCCTTGCGACCCGCAGCCGATCCACCGGCGACAGCGGTTGCGGCTCCGCCAGCGGCTCGTCATCCAATTCATAGAGAATGATGCCTTCCTTGCGGATGTCGGAGAAGAAGTACTGTCCCTCTTTCAGGTAGGTGTTCACCTCGCGCCTGGAATGGACGATGAAGCTCACCGGCGTCTCGATCGATTTGTCGCGGATCAGCCGGTCGGCGGCCTTGTACCAGTAGTCGGCGAATTCGCAGAGCCTGCGGTCGTTGACGATGATCAGCAGATCGAAATCCGACCGATAGCCTTTCATGGTGAACGGCTCGTCGACCCATCCACCCTTGGCGTAGGAGCCGAACAGGATGATCTTCAGGATCCGGCCGCGCTTCTTGAACTCGGCCGTGCCCTCCTTCAGCGCGTCCTCGAATTCTTCGTGGAGGATCTCCAGAACCTGGGCAAGTTCGCGTTGTTTGCGCGGTGGCATGTGATCGAGGGATGACTTCATCATGGACGGCGATGATCCTCAGAAAGGACAGGAGCTGCACTTGCAATACGAATGGTTGCGTCGTTTGCTTCTACACACACGGCACGGCGCACGGAAGAAGGGATCGGCAAAGAAGACAGGGTCAGGCGGTAGGCTTTCATCGCCCCCCTGCGCATGATCGAACATCCCCTTAAATTCCGGGTCGACCATAATAGTGCGGCTTGCCCGCCCTTGCGGGCCGTTCTCCCTGTAACGTAAGGTTTGAGCAAGGTGAGGCGCGGACCGATGTCATTCGAGCGGCAGGATCAGGACGTCACGAGCGGGCACCTCGATCTTGCCGCCGTCATGGGTGTCTCCGATCGGCCAGACCGCCTTTCCAGTAGCGAGCCGGCCATGGTCTTCGGCGAGCTTCACCTCGGTCGCCTGCACCGCGCGGGTCGGGTTGACGAGCCAGAGGAAGCTGCCTTTTTCGCTCTTGTGGATACGCGCGAACAGCGCCTTGTTCGACAGGGTCGCATGCGGCGAGCAGCGGCTCCAGCGCAGCAGTTCGGCGAAGAAGGTACCGTTCGCCTTGCCCTGCGACTTGTAATAGGCGACCGATGGATTGGTGCCGATCAGCAGCGTCCGGCCCTTGCCATAAGTGTTCTCGACCACGGCAAGTCGTCCGTCGTCGAAATTGCCGCGCGCGGTGCCACCGGCAAGCACATAGGATTGCAGGAAACCGCCGCCATCCACCGCCGCCCAATCCAGCTTGAAATGGATGCGGTCGCCGATATCCGGCATAAACTCGACCTGGTCCTCGCGAGCGCCGAAAACCTTGTCGAGGCCCATGTTCGGCTGCACCTGGCCGACATGGCCACGGTCGCCGAAATAACCGGGGCAGGCTTCTGCGATCAGCGTGCCGCCGTTTTCCACCCAGGCGGCGAGGCGTTTTGCCTGCTCGGCGGTGAACATGATCGGATAGGGGAAATAGAGGCGGTCATAGGCGTCGATATCGTCGATATGCACCCAGTCCGGCTGGACGCCGTTTTCGAGGAAGGCGCGATAGGCGCCCCACATGGCTTCCGGATAGGGTTTTTCCTTGCGGTCGTAGTTCAAGAGGTAATCCCATTCCTGCGTCTCGGGAACGACCAGGATGCCGATTTCGCCGCGCACCGGCTTCGCCTCCCAGAGAGCGCCCTGCGCCGGGTCGTTCGCCCATTTCGCCATGTCGCTCTGCAGTTTCGAGCGGGGCGTGCGGGCGCCGTCCATGCCGTATGCGCCGAACGCACCGAAGAGCGGCCCGTCGAGCAGCGGCCGCCAGCGCAGGTTCAGCACGCCGCGGGCGCCGCCCGCAAACGAGGTCATGCTCCACAGGCGGATATCCTCGGGCTCGGCGACGCGGCCATCATCCTTGTCACGGCCGATCACCTGCGGCTGCAGCCAGAGCGGTCCGCCCTGTCGTTCGGCATGCCAGAAGGGTTTTCCACGGGCCGCGGCGCGGTTGATATCGACGCCGTACCAGTTCTTCCAGGCTTCCGTACCCTTGCGCGCCTGGATCCAGGTGAACCCGTAGATCTCGACCTTGGAGGCGGCCAGCCAGTCGTCGCAGCCGTTCGCGGCCATGTTGGGGATGGCGCCCGAAATGCCGTGGGCGGCGATCGTGTTCTTCGGATCGACGGCGCGGATCGTGTCGATCCGCCATTGCATCTGATCGTAGAAATTGTCGCGCTTGAACTGCAGCCAGTCGATGCATTCCGGATAAGGCGCCATGTGGACCGGCGGCTCCACATCCTCCCATTCCGCGTAGCTGTAGCGATGCCAGGCCTTGCCGAGCACTTTCAGCGTGCCGTATTTCTTCTCCAGCCACTTCCTGAAAGCCGATTTGGCATAGCTGCTGTAGTCGACATCGGCGGAATAGTTGCACTCGTTCCAGACGTCGTAGCCGAAGATCGCCGGATGGTCCTTGTAGCGGGTGGCGAGTGCGGTCAGGAACCTGCCGGCCGCTTCCTTCACGTCCGGGCAGTTGAGCGTCAGGGCGCCGGCGCCGCCGCCATTGTTGGAAAAGCCGCCGGTCGCCGCCGAGACGCCCATATAAGAGCCGAGCCTGGTGCCGTCGGCGTTGACCTGCAGCGCATCGGCATATTTGCGCACCGCCCAGTCAGGCACGGCATGGATGAGCTCGGCAATCACCGTCTTGATGCCGTTCTGGGCGGCGAGGTCCATCTGCCGGTCGTATTCCTCCCAGTCGTAGACACCCGGCGCGGTTTCGATGGCGCTCCACATGAACCAGTGGCGGAAGATGTTGAGGCCGTCCTCGCCCGCCGTCGTGTAGTCACGCTCCCAGTCTTCGCGGGGCGGATTGGACTTGCGGAAATAGACGGCGCCGTAGGGGAATTGAATATCGTTTCTGAGCATGGTCCTGTCCTTCTTCATCGACATGCGGACATGGCTCCGCCCTCCGGAGAAAAGCTCCGGTATGGAAGCGGCGGAGATGGCGTCCGATCAGTTGGGAAAAGCGTTGATCTTAACGGGGCCCTCCGGAAAGATGGGGCTTCATCCACCCAAGGCCCTCGCAGGTGCCGGCCTTCGGTCGGTATTCGCAGCCGACCCAGCCGTCGTAGCCGAGGCGGTCGAGTTCGGAGAGTATGAAATCGTAGTTGATCTCGCCGGTGCCCGGCTCGTTGCGGCCGGGATTGTCGGCGATCTGCACATGGGCGATCTTCTCCTTCAGGCGGGTGAAGGCCGGGATCAGGTCGCCCTGCATGATCTGCATGTGGTAGAAATCGTACTGGATGTAGAGATTGTCGGAGCCGACCCTGTCGAGGATGCGTTCCGCATGATCGGTCGTCGACAGGAAGAATCCGGGAATGTCGCGCAGGTTGATCGGCTCGATCAGCAGCTTGACGCCGGCATCGGCGCAACGCGGCGCGGCATATCTCAGGTTGCCGACCAGCACCTCTTCCAGAACATCGACATCCGCACCCTTCGCCACGAGGCCGGAGATGACGTTGACCTGTTTGCAATCAAGTGCCTTGGCATAGTCGAGCGCCAGAGCCACGCCGTCGCGGAATTCCTGGACGCGATCCGGCAGGCAGGCGATGCCGCGCTCGCCGCCGGCCCAGTCGCCCGAAGGCACGTTGAAAAGCGCCTGGACGAGGCCGCTTGCTTTCAATGCATCGACGACCTTCTCTTTCGGCTCGGCATAAGGGCCGAGATATTCGAGCCCGCCGAAACCGTCCTTCGCGGCAGCGGCGAAGCGATCGAGGAAGGGCAGGTCCTGGTAGAGGAAGGAGAGATTGGCGGAGAATTTCGGCACTGGCACTGTCCTCAGAGTACGGGTGCGACGAAGCGGTGCCGGTGCAGCATGCGCTTGTCGCGGGGGTCGGGATTGGGAACGGCGGAAATCAGGCTCTTGGTATAGGCCTCCCGTGGCGCGGTGCAGATCTGCTCGGCCTCGCCGAGCTCGACGATCTTGCCGCGATGCATGACCGCGACACGATCGCAGAAATAGCGCACCACCGAAATGTCATGCGAGATGAAGATGAAACTGAGGTTCAGCCGCTGGCGGATGTCGAGCAGCAGGTCGAGGATTTGGCTGCGGATCGACACGTCGAGCGCCGAGGTCGCCTCGTCGGCGATGATGATGCGCGGATCGAGCGCCAGCGCCCGGGCAATGCCGATGCGTTGCCGCTGGCCGCCGGAAAAGGCGTGCGGATAACGTTCCATGCCCATCGGATCGAGCCCGACGAGGCGCATCAGTTCGGCGACACGTTCCTCGAGCGCCTTGCCCTTGGCGAGGCCATTGATGATCAGCGGGTCGCCGATCACTTCCTTGACCGTCATGCGCGGGTTGAGCGAGGCGAACGGATCCTGGAAGACGAGGCGGACTTCCCGGTGGAAGCCGCGCAGCTCCTTTTTGGTCAGGCTGGTGACCTCGACGTCGCCGCCATCCTTGTTGCGGTAGACGACGCTGCCGGTCGTCGGCTCGACCGTGCGCAGGATCAGCCGGCCGAGCGTCGTCTTGCCCGAGCCGCTTTCGCCAACGATACCGAGGTTCTCACCGGGATAGAGATCGAAATTGGCGTCGTCGACGGCGCGCAGCGAATTGGTTTTTCCGTGCCAGCCGAAGGTCTTGCCGAGATTGCGGACCGAAAGGATCGGCTGCAGTGGCTGCGACGACGCGGCCACCGCCGGCACCCTGCCTTCGACATGCCGGGTCAGTTTCACCGTTGAGGCGAGAAGCTGGCGCGTGTAGGGGTGCTGGGCGTCATGGTAGATCGCATCGACCGGGCCGCGCTCGACGATATGGCCGAAGCGCATGACGGCGACGTCGTCCGCCACTTCGGCGACGATGCCCATGTCGTGGGTGATGAGCAGCATGGCCATGCCGCGTTCCACCTGCAGCCGCTTGATCAGGTCTAGGATTTCGGCCTGGGTGGTGACGTCGAGCGCCGTGGTCGGCTCGTCGGCGATCAGGATGTCGGGATTGCCGGCAAGCGCCATGGCGATCATCGCCCGCTGACGCATGCCGCCGGAAAATTCGAACGTGTAGCGGTCGGCCATCTGGTCCGGATTGGGGATTTCGACCTGGCGCAGCAATTCGACCGTTTTCGCCCGCGCGGCGCGCTTGTCGAGATCGCTGTGCAGGCGCACGGCTTCGGTGATCTGCGAGCCGATGGTGTGGACCGGCGACAGCGAACTCATCGGTTCCTGGAAGATCAGGCCGATCCTGCGGCCGCGAATGGCGCGCATGGCTTGGCCATCCGGATCAAGCCTGGCGATATCCGTGATCTCGCCGGCGTTTCGCAAAAGGATGCGCCCGCCGACGATGCTGCCGGGCCTGTCGACGATCTGCAGCAGCGAGCGGGCGGTGACGCTCTTGCCCGAACCGCTCTCGCCGACGAGGCAAAGCGTCTGGCCGCGCTTCAGCTCGAAACTGACATTCTCGACCGCATGCAGGATATGGGTCCGCAACCGGAAATCGATCGAGAGGTTTTCGACGGAGAGGACGGCGTCTTCGGCAGGACCGGTCATGGTTTCCTCCTCAATTGTCATAGGGGTCGGCGGCATCGCGAAGGCCGTCGCCGAAGAAATTGAAGGACAACACGGCGACGATCACCGCGAGCGAGGGCCAGATCAGCAGCCATGGTGCGGTTGCCACCGTGCGGATGTTCTGGGCGTCCTGCAGCAGCACGCCCCAGCTGACGACCGGCGGCTTCAGGCCGATACCGAGGAAGGAAAGCGAGGTTTCGGCAACGATCATCGTCGGCACGGCAAGCGTCACGACGGCGAGAATATGGCTCGTCAGGGACGGCAGGATATGGCGGAAGATCAGGCGCTTCTCGCTCGATCCGTCGAGGATTGCGGCGGTGACGAAGTCTTCGCTGCGAAGGGCGAGGAAACGGCCGCGCACCTCACGGGCGAGGCTGGTCCAGCCGAGCAGCGAGACGATAATGGTGATGACGAAATAGACGTTGACCGGCGACCATGTGAGCGGGATCGCCGCTGCGAGGCCCAGCCATAGTGGGATGGTCGGCATGGCGCTGACAACCTCGATCATGCGCTGGATCACCGTATCGATCCAGCCGCCGTAAAAGCCCGATATCGAGCCGAGCACGACGCCGAGGACGAGCGACATGACGACGCCAACGAGACCGATCGACATGGAAATCCGGGTGCCATAGACCAGCCGCGAGAAGACGTCGCGCCCGAGGCGGTCGGCGCCGAGCAGATACATCGGATCGCTTGGATTGATCGGGCCGATCAGGTGGCGGTCCATCGGGATGAGGCCCCAGAGTTCGTAGCGCGGGCCTTTGACGAACAGGCCGACCGGCACGACCTTGGTGTCGTCGACGACGAAGGTGCGCCGCAGCGCCACCTTTTCGATCTCGACCTTGTAGCCTTTCACATGGAAATTGAACTCGGAACTGCCGTCCGGCTTTTTGACGAAGAAGCTCAGGCCCTGCGGCGGCGCATAGGTATATTGCGGCCGCGAGGTGGCGGGCAGGCTGGGTGCCAGGAATTCGGCGAACAGGCCGATCAGATAGAGGATCACGATGACCGCGCCGGCAAACATGGCCACCTTCTGGCGGAGAAGCTTTCCCGCAATCAGCCTCCAGGGGCCGACCGTTGCGGTCGAAACGGTCTTTCCGGCTTTGAGCGGACTGATCGAGGGGCCGTCGGCGACGGTGTGGGCGGGGCCGGAATAGGTTCCGAATGTATCGTGCGTGCTCATGCGGCCTCCCTCAATTGAACCGGATGCGCGGATCGAGCAGCGCCAGCAGCAGATCCGATAGCAGCATGCCGACAAGGGTGAGGGCACTGAGGAGCAGGATGAAACTGCCGGCGAGATACATGTCCTGCGATATCAGCGCTCGGAACAGCAGCGGCCCGGCGGTCGGCAGGTTGAGGACGATGGCGGTGATCGTCACGCCGGAGACCAGATGCGGCAGCACCCAGCCGATCGCCGAGACGAACGGATTGAGGGCGATCCGCACTGGATATTTGAGGATGACCTTGTATTCCGGCAGGCCTTTGGCACGCGCGGTGATCACGTAAGGCTTGTGAAGTTCGTCGGTCAGGTTGGCGCGCAGGACGCGGATCAGCGCCGCCGTTCCAGACGCGCCGATGATGATGATCGGGATCCACAAATGCGCAAGGAAATCGCCGACCTTGGCAAGGCTCCAGGGGGCTTCGGCATATTCGGGCGAGTTGAGGCCGCCGACGCTCTGGCCGAGATAACGGTAGGCGACATACATCAGCACCAGCGCCAGGATGAAGTTCGGCACCGCAAGCCCGATGAAGCCGAAAAAGGTGAAGACGTGGTCGCTGATCGAATGGCGACGGACGGCGGAATAAATGCCGATCGGCAGCGCGACGATCCATACGAACAGGAGGCTTAAGAGCGAGATGACCAGGGTCGAACCCATCCGGCCCCAGATCAGGCCGGAAACGGGCTGGTTCCATTCGAATGAATGACCGAAGTCGCCACGACTGACGATGCCCCAGATCCACTTGAGATACTGGATGTAGAAGGGATCGTCGAAGCCGTAGATTTCCTTCAGCCGCTCGATCTGGGCCGGATCGACGGTCTGGCCGCTGTCGCTCATCGTGGCGATCATCGACGTCAGGTAGTCACCCGGCGGCAGCTGGATGATCAGGAACGATATCAGCGACATGCCGAACAGGGTCGGGATCATGTAGAGCACGCGCTTGAAGATGTAGCCAAGCATCGGAATAGTTCTCCTCCCGTTGAAAGCGCCGTTTAGGCGCCACCTTCGGATCTTCATCCGCCCTCGGCCCCTCCAGGCCGAAAGCGTTCCTCCATTTTAGTCTCCCACCTTATTTCCAGGTGAGATGCAGCACTTCCAGCCGCTCTATTCCCGGCACGTCCACCTCCGCGCGTCCGTCCTTGACGCTGAAGCTTGCCGCCCTGTCCGCAACGACCAGCCAGGCTTTCGCAACCGATTTGCCGCTCGGAACTTCCACCGAAACGGTCTGGGCCGCCAGAGGATAATTTTCGCGTATCGGCCCTTTCATCATCATCGGGTTGGTGAGGTTGAAGAGGCTGAGCGCGATACCCTCGGCGTTTTCCCTGAGGGCGAGGTCGATGACGCCCGGGCCTTTGACGGTGACGCGCGGAGTCTTGCCAAGCGCCCAATGGACGGCGTTGGACAGCAGCCGGGCGTGATCGACGGCAAACACTTCCCAGAAGATTTCGCCGATATTCCAGGGAATATAGACAGTGCGGCCACCCATGCCGGTTTGGCGGGCGATGACGGCCGCCCCTTCCGGGTCTTTACGCGGATAGACCTCCTCCATCGGAAGATCCGGGAAATCGGGAACGTAGAGGACCGGCGTTGCAGCGCCCGCAGCCGGCTCGACATGGATGAGCCTTGTGCCGCCCATGATCCGCTCGGCGCCGTCAAAACCCTTGTTGACCGGGTGGTCGCCGGACAGCGCGACATAGGTGTTCTTGACGATGCCGCGCGGGCCGGAGACGAATTTGGCGCCAAGCACGTCCGACAGCCCGAATTCGGAACGCGCCTTGCCGAATTCGTCGCGAAGCGAGGTCTCGTAGGAGGCGACGACGCTGCCGCCGCGCGCCACATAGGCCCGGATCGCCTCGTTCTGCGCATGCGAAAGGCAGGAGGCATTGGCAAGGACGATGACCTTGAAGCGGTCGAGATTGTCCCGGGTGAGCACCTGGTCGGACAGAAGCTCGAAGGGCAGGCGAGCCTCGACCAGGGCATGGTAGATGCCGAGGTCGTGTTTCTCCGCCGCGTGGCGGTCTTCCGGCGCCCAGTGACGCAAGGTGGTCGACGGGTCGATCACGGCGATCTCTGCCGTCGGCCTCATGCTTTCGAGGACCGGCTCGACGGCCGACTGCAGCACGAAAGCCTCGGCGACCGGATCCACCCAGCGCTTGTCGGGCACCACGCCGTTGAATTTCGTGAACCAGGCGAAAAGCCCGTGGGCTGTGCCGTTGTTGATCCAGAGCTGCATTTCCTCGCCCGAGGTCACCGCATCCTTCCAGCGGTATTCCTCTTCCGGACCGATCGAGGTGATCAGCACCACCGGACGATCGGCAAAGGTGGCGCGGATGCGCTTGCCGTTGCGCCCCGCCGACCAGCCGAGCTCCAGCCCCTTGCGGCCCTGATGGTCGACGACGAGGAAGGGGCAATGTTTGGTGATGACCGAGAGGTCGAACTCCATCAGCGACGCGCCGCTCATGTTGGGGATGAAGCTCGCATGCGGCCGGATGGCTTTGACTGCGTCGTCCCACTGGGCGATCATATCGGTCAGCACCCGGCGGCGCCATTGCAGCCAGGCCTGCCAGGCCGGGTCCTCGGCATCCGCCCTTCTGGGCAGCGCATGGCCGGTCATGTCCTTGAAACGGCGGGCGCTGTCTTCGCTGTAGTCGACGCCGTGGCCTTGCCAGCGATTGGCGAAGATCGCGTCGATATCGTATTCGCGGACGATCTCCTTCACGACCTCCGGCATGAATACCGAGTTGTAGTCGCCATAGGCATTGGTGACCCAGACATCCGGATAGGCCCAGTGGCGGCGCGGCGTGCCGTCGGCATTGATCATCACCCATTCCGGATGAGCCCTGGCCGCATCGTCATGGATGGCGTGCGGATCGACGCGGGCCATGACATGCATGTCGAGCTTGCGGGCGGCATCGACCAGCGCGCCGAAAATGTCCCTGTCACCCAGATACTGGCTGACGTAGTGATAGGGAACCTCGCTTGGATAGTAGGCGATGTAACCGCCGGCGCTGAGGCATAGGGCGTTGGATTTGGTGCGCTTGAAGACGTCGATCCAGAAGGCCGGGTCGTATTTTTCCGGATCATCCTCCACGAAGGTCAGCTGGGTCCAGCGCGTCGCGGTCCTGTACCAGTCGGGAGTCCGCAAGGTGTCGGTGTTCTGTCGTCTCGCCTCGAGCATGATAGCATCCAGTTATCGGAAAAAGGGGCCCCATGGCGCCGGCCGGCTTGCGCCGGCGCCCGGAAAAACATCGCAATTGGCGAGGCCTTCAGACCTTGTAGAACTGCTCCGGCATGGTCGGGGCAGGGGTCGGCCAGCCGAACGAGTTCGGCATGGTCTTGGTGATGTTCCTCATGTTGTTCTTGACGATGCCGTAGCCGTCCGGCGGCTGCGAAATCCCGAAGACATAGAAGTTGTCGGCGGCCCCCTGGAGGATCTGTTTCATGATCTCGCGCTGGCCGGCCTGGTCCGATGTCGCCTTCAGCTTGTCGTAGAGCGCGAGCAGCTTCTTGGTCTCTTCCGGCGGCTCCTCGGCATTGGCGTTCTTGGGATCGAGATACCAGAGCTGCCAGGCCGGGGCATACATCGCGTTGCTGTCGGTCGGCACGTAGTAGCGCGGATCGAGCATCGCCGCGACGCCGCCATTGGCGCCGAACTGATGCGCGGTCGCGTCGAAATCGCGGCCCTGGCGCACGCGGGTCTCCCAGAGGGAGCGGTCCATGGTGCGCATCTGCGCATCGATGCCGACCGCCTGGAACATCGGGATCGCCAGCTGGAAGAGATCGAGGAAGATTGGGCGGGCCTGGTCGATCTCGAAGATGATCGTCAGCCGCCGGCCCTTCTCGTCGAGACGGAAATTCTGGCTGTCGCGCTTCGGGACCAGCTCGTCGAGCATGGCATTCGCCTTGTCGACGCTGTACTCGGTGAACTGCTTGGCGAGCTGATCGCTATAGAGCGGATCGCCTTCCTTGATCGACGGCTGGGCGGCCGCGCCCTGGCCGACCAGCACCGCGTCGATCAGCGTCTGCCGATCGAGCGCCGTCGACAGGGCCGCGCGGAACTTCTTGTTGCGGAAGAGCTTTCGCTTCGTCTCGTCATTGTGGTTGAGGTTGAAGATGAAGTTCATGACGTTGGCCTCGGTCGAGGTCAGCGTGTAGAAATCATAGTCGCCCTGCTTGCGCGCGTCGTAGAGAACCGACTTGTTGTTCGGTGTGGCGATATACTGGTCCATCAGGTCGATTTCGCCCTGCATGCATTTCAACAGCAGTACCTGCGGATCGGCGACCATCTGGTAGACGATGCGGTCCATATAGGGCAACTGATTGCCCGCGGTATCGACCTTCCAATAGTAGGGGTTGCGTTCGGCCACCACGCGCTCGGTGTTTTCGCCAGGCGCGATCGTGAAATACCAGGCGTTGAGGCAAGGCTTCTTCGACGAATTGAGGAAGAAGGCGTTGTCGTCCTGGAAGCCGGAGGCGGACTGGAATGCGGCGATCCAGCTCTGGAAGCCGCGCTGCTTGGCCAGCTCGTCCGCTTTCGGATTGTAGTCGATATGGAACTGCTCGAGATAATGCTTGGGGCAGCGCGTGGTGTGATCCCAGTTGGACCAGGCGACCTGCAGCGGGAACATACCGTTAGGTTTTTCAAAGATGACCTTGAAGGTCTGTTCGTCGACCACTTCCAGTTTGGCGGGCTTGCCGGCGGTCTTCCAGTGGCCCTGGCTGGTGACGGCGACGCGTTTGTCGGTCAGCACGGTATCGTACCAGAACTTGACGTCGGCGGTGGTGTAGGGATGTCCATCGGACCACTTCATGCCCTTGCGCAGGCGAATGGTGTAGACGGTGGAATCTGCATTGCCTTCAAAGGCTTCCGCGACATTGAGCGTCACCCCCGACCAGTCGGGCGTGTAACGCAGGAGAGGCTCATAGGCCTGGTAGCGGAACAGCATCGAGAGCGAACCGCCGCCGACCAGCGCCAGCTTCCAATCGCCTCCGTATTTACCAACACTTTCAAGGGGTTTGATGACAAGGGGGTTGGCGGGCAGCCGATCCTTGAGGGGAGGAAGGGCGCCGCTGGCGACCTTATCCTTCAAGAGACCGGCTTCCTTGTAGTCGACGGCTAAAGCCGGCAGGGCCGGCAAAATCAAAACGGCCGAAGTCCCGGCCAGAAACGCGCGACGTTTCAGCTTGATCATGAGTGTCTCCTCCACACGCAGTCCCCGCCGTTACCTATTATTTCCCTTGGGCGTGGATAACGGAAAGTTTGCATTCGAATACTGTTAGGTAAAGTGTTATGTAGGCTTGTTTGGGAAAATTGCGTTTTGCAGTGCGGCAGTGCCGCCAGGCGGCAATGCAGAGAGGGCTGGAATGAAAAACAGGGGGCGGGTCACCTTGCAGACCATCGCGCGCGAGGTCGGCCTTTCGAAATATGCCGTGTCCAGATCGTTGTCGGGCAAGAGCGGCGTCAGCGAGGAAACCCGCGAGCGGATTCGCGAAACAGCCCTGCGTCTCGGCTATAGCAAGCCCGCCCGCCAGACCGCGCCGGGCGATATCGCGGTGGTGTTTCACGACCTCGACCCGGTCAACAGCGAGCTGCACATGCAGATCCAGAACGGGGTCCAGGCAGAGGCGCACAGGCTCGGCATGGCTCTCAGGATGTTATGGACCCACAGCCAGGGACAGCTTGAAGAACTGGCGCGCACCTGCGCCGGACTGTTGCTGGTCGGACCGCACGACCGCGAGGCGATCCGCGCCGCGATGGCGACCGGCACTCCGATCATCCGGTTCGGCTGGGTCGATCCGCTCGAAGATGCCGATCAGGTCTCCGGCACCGACCATGAGGCAGGGCAGGCCGTGATCCAATACCTGGTAGACCTCGGTCACCGTTCCATCGCCTATGTCCATGGCACACCCGGTTATCGCGGCCGCCGCGAGCGCTTTTATGGCGCGCGCGAAATCGCCGAGCGTCACCCGGATGTCACGTTGCATGTCCTGCAGTTCGAGGAGGAGAATGGTTTTGCCGAAACCTATCGCGCACTGAAGGAAAAAGGTGCTCGGCCGACCGCCTTCTTCTGCGCGCATGACGGCTTGGCGCTCACCGTCGTTTCCGAACTCCTGGGCCAGGGCTATCGCATTCCCGATGATGTCTCGGTGGTCGGTTTTGGCGATTTTTCACCGGCAAAGCAGATCTCGCCGGCGCTGACGACGGTGCGGATGGAAGGCCAGGAATGCGGAGCCGTCGGCCTGCGGCTCCTGCTCGAGCGGATCGAGAACCCGCGCCAGTCCGGAACCCCCGCCCGCAGGGTCCAGGTCGCGTCGAGGATCATCGAGCGCCGCTCCACCGGTCCATGCAAGGACACCGTGCATCCCGGTGATCGCACGGTAGTTCGGCAGGAACCGCGTATAGTGCCCGTCTGACGGTTCCCGCCGCCGCCCGTCCGAGCATCGCTGCTCCGGTGGCAAATGGACTTCGGCGGCTTATTTGAGGCTCTTCATATCCACCATGTCCATGTCGGTGAAGGACTGGTTGTCTCCGGCCATGCTCCAGATGAAGGCGTAGGCCCCGGTGCCGGCGCCGCAATGGATCGACCAGGGCGGCGAGAGCGCGGCCTGTTCATTGCGGATGATCAGATGGTTGGTCGCCGCCGGCCGGCCCATCAGGTGAACAACGAAGGCGTTTTCCGGGATCTCGAAATAGAGATAGGCTTCCATCCGCCGGTCATGCAGATGCGCCGGCATGGTGTTCCAGACGCTGCCGGTCTCCAGCCGGGTCAGCCCCATCAGCAGCTGGCAGGTCGGCAGCACTTTCGGATGCAGATACTGGTAGAGCTTGCGCTTGTTCGACGTGGCACTTTCGCCGAGATTGTTCTCGATCGCATCTGCGCTGCTGACGATCCGTGAGGGTAAGGTGGCGTGCGCCGGCGCACTGTTGATATAAAATTTCGCGGGTGCCGACGGGTCGTGGCTTTCGAAGAAGATCTCCTTCGTTCCCATGCCGAGATAGAGCCCGTCCATTGGCAGGAGTTCGTAAGCCTTGCCGTCGGCGATGACGCGGCCCGGTCCGCCGATATTGATGAGGCCCAGCTCGCGGCGCTCCAGCAGGTAGTCTGCGCCGACCAGTTTGGCCAGTTCGCTGCCGACGCCGAGGCTTGCCTGCGTCGGTGCCACTCCTGCCACCAGCATTCGGTCATAGTGGGTATAGACAGCCTGCAGCGTCCCCGCGACAAACAGATTCTCGATCACGAAATTCTCGCGCAAGTCCGCGCTCGTCATACGCTCCGACTGGCTGTAGTGAACGGCATGGCGCGTCCGGACATCGATCGTCATGGTCTGTTTTCTCCTGTTTCTCGGCGCGAGCGCGCCGGGTAGTGTCTCAGTTTGAACTTCGGCTTTCGACCCGGATCCGAAGTTCGATCTAACCGGGTTGGTGTCCCGTGCGGACGCGGCACGCCGCTTCTATCCGGGCCTGGAACTCTATCTTCGTCGCGCCCGGCTCGCCCGAACGCTCAGCCACCAATCATCGGGGCTCCCGACGCACCGACGTACGTCGCTGACGATCCAGCCGGCCTCTGTAAGTGCAGTTCGCAGGGCAGGCTCGCGCCAGTACGTTTCGACATAGCGCCGAGGCGCTGCAGCGCTGCCATGTGTGGACATTTCCTCCCCATCACCCTCTCTGACAGAGGCGTGCAGCCGGCCGCCGGTCCGGGTCGCCTCGGCAAGTCGTCCAAGCACCACGCGCAAATCTTCGCGCGCGACGTGAATCAGGCAGGCGCAGGCCCAGACCCCGTCATACGGCGTGCCGGGACGCTGCGGGTCGGCCAGGTCTTCGGTCAGCGGGTCCAGCAGGTCGGCCTTAAAGCCATTGTCGCGAAGCAGTTCGACGAAACCCTTCGAAATGTCGGTGCGCCGGACGCTAACCCCCCGCTTCTCAAGCTCAAGCGCATCTCGTCCGCCGCCGCTTCCGATCTCCAGCACTCTGCCCGAGCCACCCAGCGCAGTCACGAACGCATCGATCTCTGTCGCGACCCATTCGGGCATCGCCGCCGCTTCAGCAGCGTACTCCGCCGCGACCGTGTCATAGGACCGCACAGTGTCCCTGTCGGTGCTCATCTTAGCGCTCCTCCCCCAAGACAAGGGCCCCCCAAACGAGCGAGAGGCCCACCTCCCGACCATAGCAGAAGTTCGATCTGAGACACTGCCGGGCGTTGCTATCGTTTGACGGCGGCGCTGAGCTCGACCTGGTCCCCCAGCCGCCCAGACTGGGACATCATCGATTGTGTGTCCAGCAGCGTTTCCGCATAGGCCATCATCAGTGGCCCGACACCCTTGATGTCGTCGGGGCGGATTTCCTCGGAAAGATAATAGCCGACGGTGCCGTCGCGATAGCGGCCGTTAAAGCCTCCGAGGCCTGCGACGCAACAGATGTTGTGAAGCCTCGGCCGTCCATCAGCATCCCGCCGCAGCTCCTGTCCCGTCAGCGATTGCAGGCTCGCTCGACCGGCCTCGGAAACGCCGGGGGGGCCGCCAAGCCGCGCGAGCTTCTGGAGGAAATAGGAGAACATCGCCGTGGCCGAGCTTTCGGGATAGTTCTGCGCTTCGTCCGGCCGGTCGATCACCTGCAGCCAGCGGTGATCCGCGGTGCGAAGGGCAATGATCCGGGACGCCAGCGCCGCGGCGCGGTCGGTGAGCTCCCGCCGCGCTACGCCGGCGGGCAGGTTTTCGATGATGTCGACGAAGGCCATTGCCAGCCAGCCGATCGATCTTGCCCAATGGGCCGGCGAAAGGCCGCTTTCCGCATCCGCCCAAGCCTGTTGCCGGGCCTCGTCGTAACCGTGACGATAAAGATCCGCCTGCCGGTCATAGGTGAGGTCGAGCGCCGTCGTGAACTGCCGGAGCGCTTCCTCGACGGCCTGGGGCTTTGAGACCGCCTGGGCGTATTCCACCTTGAACGGCAGCGCCATGTAGAGCCCGTCCAGCCAGATCTGATGCGGGTAACGCAGCTTGTGCCAATAGACGTCGCTGCCGGTGCGCGGATGCGTTTCGAGCTGTCGCGCCAGCGGGGCGGCGGCATCAAGCCAGCGGCTCTCGCCCGTCAGCCGATGGAGAAAGACGAGCGCCCGGCCGGGCAGGATGTTGTCTATGTTGAATTCGTCGATCGCGTAGCCGACAAGCCGGCCTTGCGCGTCGATCTGGCCGCTCACCAGACGGATGAGATGATCCAGCCACAGGCGCTCGCCGGTCGCTTCGTAAAGCGCGATCAGGCCGCGGTAGAGGCAACCGTCCTCGTAACACCAGGCGCCGCCTTTGTAATATTCATAATCGCGCGCGTAATTCTCGAAGTAGTCCTGAAGCATTGGATTTCAGTCTTGAGCTGGATGAATGGAAACCGGAGAAAGCCGCGCAAGGCGGCTGAAAACGGCGTTTTCCGCAACGATCCCGGCATGCCGGAGCGGCAGGAGTAGAGAGGCCATTTCCGGCACTTCGGCCTCGGCATCCGGCGCGAAGGAGACGGTGTAGTTTTCGAAGGCAATGTCGCGGATCGCGGCTTCCGGCAGGCCATAGAAGACGGCGGCCGCCGTTCGTGCGCCGGTAACGGTAACATTCTCGACGGAGATCGAGCTTATGCTCGGCGTCTCCAGGGAGACCGGCAGCGGCGACCGGGACTGGACGTAATCGGACCGGCCGTCGGCATCGCAGAAATAAAAGGAATTGACGGCGACCGGGGTTGCGACGTCCTCCATCAGGCTGTCGGCGAGCCGGATGTTGGCGACCGTGCCGCCGCGTCCCCGGCGCGTCTTGATACGCAGCCCCCGATCCGTTCCCTTGAAGTGGCAGTTTCGGATAGCGATGTCGCTGATGCCGGCGCTCATCTCGCTGCCGATGACCACCGCGCCATGGCCGCGCTCCATCAGGCAGTTCTCTATCCGCACATGATCGGTCGGGCGGTCCGGCCCACCGAGCAGGCTGCGTTTGCCGGCCTTGAGGGCGATGCAATCGTCGCCGACCGAGATATGCAGGCCGACAAGGCGGATATCGGAGCTGCTTTCGGGGTTAAAACCGTCGGTATTCGGGGAAACCGGATCGTTCTCAATCGTGAGATCCGCGGCGATGAGCCGTCTGCAGAAAACCGGGTGGACCGTCCAGGACGGCGAATTGCGGATGGTGAGGCCGGAAAGGGTGACGTCCTCGCATGCCGACAGGAAGATGGTGCGGGGGCGCCTGGCGCCCTGGCGTGTTTCCTTCGGCCACGACCACCAGTCGCCACGGTCGCCGCCGCCGTCGATGGTGCCGGTGCCGGCAAGATGAACATTGCGGCAGTCGATCGCGTTGACCAGGCTCGCATAACAGGCCTCGGCCACGCCTTCCCAGGTGCCGAGAATGCGGCCATCCGCATGGCGCGCCGGCAGGATGGGAAAGTCTTGCCTGTTGGCGATCGCCGCGAGCTCGGCGCCGTCTTCGAGAAACAGGCTCATGTCGCTCTTGAGGAAGATCGGTCCGCTCAGCCAGCGCCCGCCCGGTATTCTCAGCGTGCCTCCGGGAGCGAGCCCCGCGATGGCCCGCTGGATCGCCGGCGCATTGTCCTGTGCGTCCGTCGAGGCGCCGAAATCGCGGATGTCGATCGCGGCGGTTTCCCGCCGTGTGGTAAATTCGAGCCGGGCATCACCTGCATGGAAAAGGTAGGTTGTGCCCGGCTCAAGGGAGGCGACCGAGAAGACGACAGTCCGTGTCGTCCCCTCGGCGACCAACGCGCCGCCGATCTCCCGAACCTGCCAGGCAAGCGCGTCATCGCGTGTGTGAAGATGCCTTTCGGCATCGACGCGGAAGGTCGCGTTGCGGGGGCCGGCAATCAGGAGTTCGATGGCGACGTCCGTCACGTCCTCAGATCCCCGTCAGCGCTTGGTTGATGCCGGCGATGATCTCGGTTGCGGCATCCTTGGAAGATTGCTGGCCATAAGCGAAGGCTTCGAAATTGGTATCGAAGACTTCGGTGACGCGCGGATGCTCGTTGAGCGGCGAGACGCCGGGGCTGGTCGGCTCCATCACCCGCTTGTAGGCTTCCAGCTGCACCGGCTTGATCTTGCCTTCCTTGGTCAGCGTATCGAGCGCCGCCTTGCTGGAGGGAATGCCGCGCGTCGCCCCCATGATCTTGACCGCTTCCGGATCGTTGAGCAGGCAGTTGAGCACCTGCGCCGCGGCCTTCGGGTCCTTGCTGTTCCGGGAGATCGAAAACAGCATGGAGGGCTTGCGGTAGACGCCGTCGGTCTTGGCGCCCTCGATCGTCAACAGCTTGACGGGCACGAGCTCCTGGCCCTTTTCCATCGGAGTCGCGATCTTGCCGTAGGTGCTGTCCCACTGGTAGGTGCCGGCGACCTGGCCCTTGGCCCATTTCTGGTTTTCATGCAGCGGCGTATTGCCGCCGGCGGCCACCTGTTTCCAGCTCTCGATGACGCCCTTGTCGACCAGCGTCTTGTAGAATTCCAGGCCTTCGGCGAGTTCGGCTTCGCTCCAGGCGACCTTGTTGGTGGCCGGGTCGATCAGGTCCTTGCCGGTCTTCTGGGTGGTGCGCAGGATCACCATCAGGCGGGCGTCGAGAGCCGCACCCTCGAACGGATAATACTCCTTGCCAAGCTTTTCCTTCATCTTCGGGGCTGCGGCGATCAGCTCTTCCCAGGTTTTCGGGATCGGGACACCGGCCTTGTCGTAGGTCGTCTTGTTGAACATGAAGACGCGACCGGTCGTGGAGACGGAAATGCCGTTCAGCTTGCCCTTGACGGTGCCGCTGTCGAGATCCGACTTCGACCACTGGCTGAGGTCGACGATGTCCTTGTACTGGTTCAGGTCGGCAAAGCCGTCGCCGTTCTTGGTGAACAGCGGCAGCCAGGGCCAGTTCACCTGCATGATGTCGGCCTCGGTGCGGCCGGCGAGCTGGGTGGCGATCTTTTCCTGATGGCCCTGGAAGCCGGTGAATTCAGGTGCGATCGTGTGGCCGAATTTCGCGCCGCAGACCTTCAGGGCCTGCTGGGTCGCGACATGGCGGTCGTCGCTGCCCCACCAGGACATGCGCAGGTCCGCGGCGAATGCGGTCGAAAGGCTGGTGGCGGCAAACAAAGCCGCCGTCATGAACATGGTTCTCATTTTGGCTCCTCCCAAGTTGGAACGATGAAGTTTCAAATCGCCAGGCTGATGTTCTCCCCGGACTGGCGGTCGAACAGATGCACTCCCTTCGGGTCCGGGCTCAGCCAGACCCAGTCGTCGCGAAGCGCGCCGCGGTCGTAGGACGCGGACGGCACCACGGCGATGAGGCGTTTCGGGCCGATGTCGACATAGAGGTAGACTTCGTGGCCCATGAACTCGATATGGGTAAGCTTGCCCTTGATGGTGCCGGGCGTTTCGGCCGCGACGATGTGCAGGTGCTGCGGCCGGATGCCGAGCGTGACGTGCTCGCTGCGCCCGGAAATCCGCTTGGTGAACTCGTCGCCGAGCACGATCACCTGCTCCGCTGCCCGCACGCTGTTCTCTCCCTCGAACGTGCCGTCGAGGAAATTCATTTCCGGGCTGCCGATGAAGCCTGCAACGAATGTATTGGCCGGGCGGCTGTAGAGCGTCACCGGATCGGCGACCTGCATGATGTGGCCGTCCCTCATGACGCAGATGCGGTCGCCCATGGTCATGGCTTCGGTCTGGTCGTGGGTAACGTAGATGACGGTCGCCTGCTGGCCGTCCGCCTTCAGCCGCTTGTGCAGGTCGGTGATGCGCACGCGCATCGAGGCGCGCAGCTTGGCGTCGAGGTTGGAGAGCGGCTCGTCGAACAGGAAGACCTGCGGTTTCTTGATCAGCGCCCGGCCAACCGCGACGCGCTGCGCCTGGCCGCCGGAGAGCTGTTTTGGGAGCCGGTCGAGCAAGGGGTCGATCTCGAGAAGATTGGAGACGTGGCTTGTGGCCTGTTCGATCTCGGCGGCCGGACGGCGCTTCAGCCGCATGCTGAAGGAGAGGTTCTTGTGGACCTTCATATGCGGATAGAGCGCATAGTTCTGGAAGACCATGGATATGCCGCGGTCGCCAGGTGTCTTGTCGTTGACCAGTTCGCCGCCGATGCGGATCTCGCCGCCGGTCACCCGTTCCAGCCCGGCGATCATCCGAAGCGTCGTGGACTTGGCGCAGCCGGACGGGCCGACCAGCACCATGAACTCGCCGTCTTCGACATCCAGATTGATGCCATGCACGGCGCGGAACGAACCGTAGTCCTTTTCGAGGTTTCTCAGTTGAAGACGCGCCATGTGACTATCCTTTGATCCCGCCGGAGGAGATCCCGTCGATGAAATATTTCTGGGCGAGGAAGAAGACCGCGAGTGCCGGTGCCAAGGACAGGACCGACATCGCCAGGACCCGGTTCCATTCGAAGGCTTCGGTCGTGTCGATCGACAGTTTCAGCGCCAGCGAGATCGGGTATTTGTCGACCGAAGAGATGTAGATCAGCGGCCCGAGGAAGTCGTTCATCGTCCACATGAACTGGAACAGGCAGACCGAGATCAGCGCCGGCATCAGAAGCGGCACGACGATGAAGATCAGCGTCTGCCAGGTGGTCGCTCCGTCGACCCGCGCTGCTTCCTCCATGTCGCGCGGAATGGCACGCAGGAACTGCACCAGCATGAAGACGAAGAAGGCATCGCCCGCCAGCGCCGAAGGCACCCAGAGCGGCAGGTAGCTGTCGAGCCAGCCGAGATCGCGGAAGATCAGGTATTGCGGAATGCGGGTGACGACGTTCGGCAGGAGCAGCGTCGCGATCAGCGCGGAAAACAGCACCTTCTTGAACGGGAAATCGAAGCGGGCAAAGCCATAGGCGACCGCCGTGCAGGAAATCGCCGTGCCGATCACCTTCGGGATGACGATCCACAGCGTGTTGATGAAGAACGTGCCGAAGGAATAGGGCGTCGAGGTTTTCCAGCCCCTGATATAGCCGTCGAGCGTCGGGTTCTCCGGCCAGAAGCCGGGATTGGAGAAGATCTCCGAATTGGTCTTGAACGACGCCCCGATCAGCCAGATCAGCGGATAAAGCATCAGCAGCCCGACCGCGGTCAGCAGAGCGTAACGCAGCGCGGCATTGAAGCGGTGGCGGCGCGTTTCGCGGCTGCGGACGATGTCGATGTCGCGGGCGGCCGGGGAATTCTGGGAGAGGATGTGATCGGTCATGGTCAGCTCCTCTTGTCGCCGGCGTAATAGACCCAGTGGCGCGAAGACCAGAAGGCGATGAGGGTGAGGGCCATGATGATGAGGAACAGGACCCAGGCGATGGCCGAGGCATAACCCATGTCGAAGCGCTTGAAGGCCTCGTCATAGATGTAGATCGGCAGGAGATAGGTGGATTTCAAAGGCCCCCCTTGGGTGATGATGTAGGGTCCGTTGAACTCCTGGAAGGCCTGGACCATCTGCATGATCAGGTTGAAAAAGATGACAGGCGTGATCAGCGGCAGGGTGATGTAGACAAAGCTCGTCCATTTGCCGGCGCCGTCGATCGAAGCTGCCTCGTAGAGAGTCTTGTCGATGCTCTGGAGGGCGGCGAGGAAGATCACCATGGCCGAACCGAACTGCCAGAGGCGCAACAGCGTGATGGTGAACAGCGCATTGGTCGGGTCGCCGAACCAGTTGACCGGCTCGAAGCCTATGAGGGCGAGGCCCATGTTGACGAGACCGACATCGGCGAAGATGTAGCGCCACAGAACCGCGATGGCGATCGAACCGCCGAGGATCGAGGGCACGTAATAGGCCGTCCTGAAGACGTTGATGAACCTCAGCTTGTAATTGAGGATCACCGCCATGAAGAGCGCGAAAGCGAGCTTCAGCGGCACCGTCGTGAATACGTAGACCAGCGTCACCCAGAGCGATTTGCGGAACGTCCGGTCGTTGGTGAACAACCGGATATAGTTCTGCAGGCCCGTGAAGACCGGCTCGTTCATCAGGTTATAGTTGGTGAAGCTCAGATAGAGTGACGCAAGGAAGGGCAGGGCGGTGAAAACCAGGAGCCCGATGATGAAGGGCGACAGATAGATAAGCCCAAGGAACTTGTTGTCGCCGCTCATGCCGCCCGCCCCAGTCTGGCCAGCGCTTCCGGCAGGCGGTTCATTCGACCGGCATGTGCGGTGACGGCTCGGTCACAGGCAAGGTCGCCCGTGAGGTTCGTCGCGCAGTTGAGCGAACCACCGCCGATAGAGGCGATGTTGAACGAAGAGACACTTGCTTTATTGTGCATCGCGACTTCTGGCCCTTCGATTTGCGCGCACACCTGATCCGTCAGGCTCCCGCAATTGAAGCGCCATTTCCTCCCATTAATGTCTCAGGCGTGTTGAGTTCTTAGCTCCCGGGCTGATATTCTCACTTTGCCAGCGAGATCAAATCGACGAATTCGGGGAAAAGGATGGAGAAAATCGAAGGTAGCGTTCTGTCTGCCATTCCGATGAACGCGATGGCGTTGACGTTGACGCGCTCAACCATAAGGATGCAGCACTCGCATACCTGGGGCGTGGACAAATCGAACAGCGTGCATGACCTGATCATCTGCCTGACGGGCTCGGCTCGTTATGAAGTCGGGGGCGAGACGATCGACATGGCGCCGGGCAGGGCGATGCTCCTGCCTGCGAATACGTGGTTTTCCGGCCGTTCGACCTCGTGGGAGGCCTATACCGGCATCGCCCAGCATTTCACGCTCGACCTCTTCGGACGGCTCGACCTGATCGCTCAGATGAACCTGAAACACGCCGTCACGCTCGCCCGCTGGGAGATGATGGAGCCGCTGACGCGTTATTACCACGACAATTCGCCGCCCTATTCGACGACGCTGCTTCAGCATCACCTCTTCATGTTCCTGTTGATCGAATTCATCGAACAGGCTCATACCGGCTGGAGGGAGCAATCGGTCGGCAACGTCAACAATCCGGATGCGCTGTCCTTTTCGGTCATGGTGGCGGCGAGCCAGATCGCGGCCGATCCGCTGGGCGAGGAGATCGTCGGAAGAACGATCGATTCGGTGCCCTACAATCCGGATTACTTCAAGCGGGAGTTTCGCAAGCGCGTTGGCTGGACGCCGGACAAATTCCAGGAGTTCAAGCGGATGGAGCGGGCCATGGGCCTGATGGCCGGCGGTTGTACGGTGAAGCGCGCCGCCGAGCTTTCCGGCTATACGGACGCCTACTATTTCTCCCGCATGTTCAAGCGCTATATCGGCATCAGCCCGCAGGGCTATCAGCAATCAGAAAAGCGCAGCCGCGAGGGCGCCTTCCCGAGAGGCGAGGAGGATGGCCAGCTCATCTATCCGCTGACCCGCTGAAGAGGTCGAAGCCTTTGGGCCGGGTTTAATGGCTGGTTCCCGTGGGTTCCAGGCCGACCTTGCCGCAGATCGGCAGGCCCGGCGCCGGAATTTCTTCCGGCGCCGGGCGATCGTTCACGCGAGCTATTTGCCCGCCTGCCTGGCCGCACGGTCGATGACGTCCGCGACCTTCTCCGGCTGGGAGGCGAAGACGGCGTGGCTTGCCTTGATCTCGGTGATGTCGCTGCCGGCTCGCCGGGCCATGTCCCGTTCCAGTTCCGGATTGATGGAGCGGTCCTCTGTGGCGACGATCGACCAGCTTTTCCTGGTATGCCAGGCGGGATTGCCGATCTTGGCGGCGAAAGCCTCCTTGGCGGCAAATACCTGCGACCGGGCGAGAAAACGGGCCTCGTCCTTCGGCAGGTCCGCCGCGAAATCGCCCGGGAATGCGGCCGGGTCGATATAGAGATATTTGCCGTCCTTCGTCTCGCGGATGTTCATGCCGCCCGCCGGTTTCGAGCTTGCGAGGCTGAGCAGGCTTTCGCCCTTGTCGGGCTGGAATGCCGCCACATAGACGAGGCCGGCGACATGCGGGTTGTGTCCGGCTTCGGTAATTACCATGCCGCCATAGCTGTGTCCGACGAGCAGGGTCGGGCCGTCCTGGAGGTCCAGCACCCGGTGGGTGGCGGCGATATCGTCGGCAAGCGAGGTGATCGGCTGCTGAACGATCGTCACGTTGAAGCCGCGCCTTTCGAGGATTTCGGTTGCCTTGCGCCAGCTCGAGCCATCGGCCAATGCGCCGTGGACGATGACGATGTTCTTGACATCCGCGGCCTGCGCCGCAAACGCGATGACGCTGGTGGCAAAGGCAAGTGCGAAGGTGGAAATACGTCTTTTCATGAGTTTAACTCCTGTCAGTTGATGTGGGATGAGTTGGGATGGGGTCTAACCGAAGGTGAAGGCGTAGGCTTCGACACCCGGATCGAGGAAGCGGATCTCGAAATTGCGCGCCTCGACATCGCCGGCCTGACGAACGAGTTGGTAGAGCTTTGTCGCCGTCACCGTGCCGTTGCCGTCTGCGTCGATATCGGCGCCGTGGCTCGTTCCCGGCGCCTTGCCGTCGATTGTCACCTGGAAGCGGACCGGCTTGCCGGCAGCGCCGGGACCGAGGACGAGATGCAGATCGCGGGCGCTGAACCGGTAGGCGATGCCGCCGCCCGGCTGACTGAGCGTCGCCTGTTCCGCGCCGACGGTCCAGGTGCCGGAGAGTCCCCATTCGTTGAGGCTCGGTTCGTCGATCGAATAGTCGCGGGCGGCGTCGGCGTGCAGGGTTTCCCGGGAGGCGAAATTGGTGGCGCGCTTGTAGCCGAGATAGGTTTCGCCGGAGCGAACGTTGCGCAGATCCGGGCTTGTCTCCGCGCCCTTGGCGTCGGGCACGACCGGCGCGCTGGCTGCCATCTCGCTTCCGGCCTCGCGCAGCAGATCCTGGATCGCCTGCTCGGACTGTTTGTAGTTGCCCTCGCCGAAGTGGTGATAGCGGATCTGGCCCTTGGCATCGATCAGGTACTGGGCGGGCCAATAGCTGTTCTCGAAGGCGCGCCAGATCTTGTAGTCGTTGTCGATTGCGACCGGATAGCCGATCTTGAAGTCGCCGATGGCCTTTTTGACATTGTCGATCTTCTTCTCGAAAGCGAATTCCGGAGCGTGCACACCGATCACCACGAGGCCCTGATCCTTGTACTTTTCGGCCCAGGCACGGACGTAAGGCACGGCGCGGATGCAGTTGATGCAGGAATAGGTCCAGAAATCCACGAGTACGACCTTGCCGCGGAGCTGCTCCGAGGTCAGCGGCGGCGAGTTCAGCCACGCGACCGCGCCGTCGAGCGAAGGTGCACGGCCCTCGACCGGCAGGGTGCTGCGGAACGGCCGCGCGGGATCGGCTGCGGCGCTCGCCATGCCATTGCCGGCGATTTCCGAAGGCGTGCCGGTTGCGGGCTTGGAATGCAGCCTGTCGAGCACCGCCTGTTCGAAGGAGGCGGTGCTGGCATAGGACAGACGGGCGAGCAGGCCGGTATCGAGGCCAAGCGCAATGACCGCGACGCCGGCAAGCACGGCGGCACCCAGGACCTGGCGGATCCGTTCACTGACACCGAGCGAATGCTTCATTCCGGCAAAGACCTTTCCGCCGACGGTGAGCGCAACGGCGAGGGAAGTTGCTGCGCCGGCGGCATAGGCGACGAGCAGGAATGTCGTTTCGAGGTTCGCGCCCTGCAATGCGGCACCGGTGAGGACCAGGCCGAGAATGGGGCCGGCGCAGGGAGCCCAGAGCAGGCCGGTCGCGACGCCGAGAACCAGCGAGCTCGTCACCGTGGGTACCGTACCGGGTGTGCCCGAGGCATTCAGGAGCCGGTTGCCGAAATCAACCACCGGACGGGTGACGAAGCTTGCGACACGCGGCGAAAGGAGGCTGACGCCGAAGATTGCGAGCAGGAGGATGGCGGCGAGCCGGCCGTATTCGTTGGCGTGGATCGCCCAGCTGCCGCCGACCGCCGCAAGCGTGGCGACCAGCGCAAAGGTGGCGGCCATGCCGATCAGCATCGGCAATGTGCTGCGGACGAACGGCTGTCCGGCGCGCGCAAAGACGAAGGGAAGAATGGGGAGAATACACGGGCTGAGGATCGTCAGCGCGCCTCCGAGATAGGCAATGATAAGAAGCGTCATCATCGTTTCCTTTGACACCGGATGTTCGGGTTCTGGGCGGCGGTGCGCTCGACCAGCAACGGGCCAATCTGGCCGGCGCGACGTATCCCGGATGTGTCCGGGTTCGCGGGAAAATGTACCGAAGTGTAGGAAACCGCCCGGTGCGCTACAGAGCGACACAAGTCGCCAGGCGCGGCGGAAGGTGGCCGGATCGGCGCTGCCTGAATTGTATCAGAACGTATCCCGGCGGCCGGATGCTACATCCGCATTCAAAACCCGCGGCTCGGGACATATCGGGGATACATGGCTCCGGCTTTTTTCCGATCGTGATCAACACGAATTGGAGAGATCGATGTCCGACCGAATCAACCACCAGCGTCGCCGCTTCTTCGGCGTTGCCGCCATGACCGTTGCAGCGGTCGAATTCGGAATGACCGGCACTGCCGGCGCCCAGTCTCCGCCGCCTGCCGCGACGCCATTGACCGCCGTCAAGGCCGGCACCAACACGTCCTTCGCAGCGCTGAAGCAGGTCAGGGCGGGCGTGCTCGATGTGGGTTATGCCGAGGCCGGTCCGGCAGACGGTCCCGTTGTCCTGCTGCTGCATGGCTGGCCCTACGACATCTACAGCTTCGTGGATGTCGCGCCGCTGCTCGCTTCTGCCGGTTACCGGGTCATCGTGCCCTATCTCAGGGGCTACGGCACGACACGCTTTCTGTCGAAGGATACGCCCCGCAACGGCCAGCAGTCGGCCATTGCGGCCGATATGATCGCGCTCCTCGATGCGCTCGGGATAGACAAGGCGATCGTCGGCGCCTTCGATTGGGGCGCCAGGACCGCCAACATCATGGCGGCGCTCTGGCCGGAACGCTGCAAGGCGATGGTATCGGTGAGCGGCTACCTGATCGGCAGCCCGGAAATCAACAAAAAACCTCTGCCGCCGAAAGCCGAGCTTGCATGGTGGTACCAGTTCTATTTCGCCAGCGAACGCGGCCGGTTGGGCTACGAGCAGAACCGGCGCGATTTCAACAGGCTTATCTGGCAGACGGCGTCGCCCACCTGGAAATTCGACGACGCGACCTTTGAAAGATCGGCCGCCGCATTCGACAATCCCGACCACGTCGAGATCGTTGTCCATAACTACCGCTGGCGGCTGGGTCTTGTCGAAGGCGAGGCCCGGTTCGATGCCTTCGAACAGCAGCTCGCCATGGGGCCGATGATCTCGGTGCCGACGATCACCATGGAAGGCGATGCCAACGGCGCGCCGCATGCCGATCCTTCTGCCTATGCGGGCAAGTTCTCCGGAAAATACGAGCATCGCACCATCACCGGCGGCATCGGCCACAACCTGCCGCAGGAGGCCCCGCAGGCCTTTGCGCAGGCTGTTCTGGACGTCGACCGGTTTTGAGCCCCAATGGCTGCCGCGGAGATAATTCTTGGCTTCGCGGCAGCCATCCTGCGGTTTAAAGAAGGAAGGGCGGTGCGATACCGTTCTCATCAGACAAGGATTTGAAGCCCGAAAATGGATCATATCGACCATATCCTGATCGTCGATGACGACCGCGAAATCCGTGAACTGCTGTCGAGCTACCTGAAGAAGAACGGCCTCCGGGCGACGGTGGCCGCGGATGGCCGCCAGATGCGCAGTTTTCTCGAGGCCAATACGGTCGACCTGATCGTGCTCGACGTGATGATGCCGGGCGATGACGGGCTCGTCCTGTGCCGCGAGCTCAGGGCCGGCAAGCACAAGGCGACGCCGATCCTGATGCTGACTGCCCGCAGCGACGAGATGGACCGGATCATCGGGCTCGAAATGGGTGCCGACGACTATCTGCCGAAACCGTTTGCCGCGCGCGAATTGCTGGCGCGCATCAAGGCCGTCCTGCGCCGGACGCGCATGCTGCCGCCCAACCTGCAAATCAGCGAGGCAGGCCAGCTGCTGAGCTTCGGCGACTGGCGGCTCGATACGGTCGGCCGCCATCTGCTCGACGGACAGGGCACGGAAATCGCGCTGAGCGGTGCAGAATACCGGCTGCTGCGCGTCTTCATTGACCATCCGCAGCGTGTGCTCAACCGCGACCAGATCCTCAACCTCACGCAAGGCCGTGATGCGGACCTGTTCGATCGGTCGATCGACCTTCTGGTGAGCCGGCTTCGCCAGCGGCTCGGCGACGATGCGCGCGAGCCGACCTATATCAAGACCGTGCGCAGCGAAGGTTACGTCTTCTCGGTTCCCGTCGAGATTTCGGAGCCGAAGCCGTGAGCGCCAGCGTCTCCCGTTTTTTAGGAAAATTATGGCCGAGCACGCTGCGTGCCCGGCTTTTCCTCATCCTGTTTACAGGCCTCGCCATCGCCTACGGGCTCTCCTTCAGCATCCTCTTTATCGAACGTTACATGTCGGCAAAGGCCGTCATGCTCGGCACGCTTGAAAATGATCTTGCGACATCGATCGCCATCCTCGACCGGCTGCCGGCCGGCGAGCGGGCCGATTGGCTGGATCGGTTGAGCCGCGGCAACTACCGCCTGGTGCTCGGGCCGGGAATTGCCGGCGTGCCGGAAATGTCGGGCCGCGGCGCCGAGATTACCGGCAAGATCCAGGAGGCGGTGGGGCATCGGTTCCCGCTGCGGGTGGAGTCCATCCCCGGTGACGTCAGGCGGCTGCAGGGTCACCTCACCCTTTCCGACGGCTCTCCACTCACCATCGACGTCACGCCGAGGGGTGTCATGCCGATCGCCGAGTGGCTTCCTTACGTGTTCGCTGTCCAGATGGCGCTGCTGGTGATCTGCACCTGGTTTGCGGTCCGGCAGGTGATCCGCCCGCTCGGAGACCTTGCGGCCGCAGCCGATGCGCTCGATCCCAACAGGAAAGGCCCGCCCTTGAGCGAGGTCGGCCCGAGCGAAGTCGCCCATGCGGCACGGGCCTTCAACGCCATGCGCGAGAGGATCGCCCATTATCTCGAGGAACGGGTGCAGATTCTCGCCGCCATCTCCCACGATCTCCAGACGCCGATCACCCGCATGCGGCTGCGCGCCGACATGGCGGACGATTCGCCCGAGAGGGACAAGCTGGTGCATGACCTCGGCGAGATCGAGCGGCTGGTGCAGGACGGCATAGCCTATGCGCGCAGCGCGCATGGCAATGGCGAGAAAGTTTCCCGCATCGATCTTGCCTCGTTCATCGACAGTATTGCCTATGATTATCAGGACACCGGCAAGGCGGTGACCGTCGCCGGCGTGGTACAGGGCACCGCGTCCACCAAACCGCACGCGCTGCGCCGCATCCTCTCGAACTTCATCGACAATGCGGTGAAATTTGCCGGCGCGGCCGAGATCAGCGTCGAGCGAAGGAGCGAGGGTGACATCGTCATCACCGTCCTCGATCGCGGGCCAGGGATCCCCGAAAAAATGCTGGAGGCGGCCATGCAGCCATTCTTCAGGCTGGAGCAATCCCGCAACCGCGAAACCGGCGGCTCGGGGCTTGGTCTTGCCATCGCCCAGCAGCTTGCCGCAGCACTCGGCGGTTCGGTGAGGCTCTACAATCGCGCAGGTGGCGGGCTGGCTGCCGAAGTCACCATCCGCTGATATCGGAGATCGGCCGATTTTCGAAGCGTTTTGTATGAAAGGATGTCCTGCGAGGTCCGCGCTACGGTTCGATACATTTCCGGCGATTCTGGAAACATGCCGGATACCTCCGCCCGTCAAACCACTCCCGTCAACCGATGTCGCAACCGGCGACACCAACAAAGGAGTGTTCCATGACCAGGATCGACAAGGTTCTCTATACCGGCAAGACCCGCACGACCGGCGGCCGCGACGGGTTCTCGCGCAGCGACGACGCCCAGCTCGACGTCAAGCTTTCACCTCCCGGCAGCGCGCATGCCGGCACCAATCCCGAGCAGCTCTTCGCAGCCGGATGGTCGGCATGTTTCATCGGCGCCATGGGTCTTGCCGCAGCTAAGCGGAAGATCAAGTTGCCCACCGAGACGGCGGTCGATGCCGAGGTCGACCTCGGGACGACCGAGGGCGCATACTTCCTGCAGGCCCGCCTCAACATCAGCCTGCCGGGCATCGATCCGCAACTTGCCAATGAGCTTGTCGAAGAAGCTCACCAGACCTGCCCCTATTCGAAGGCGACCCGCGGCAACATCAATGTCGAGCTGATCCTCGCCTGAGGAAACGCGGTTTGCGCGTCGCGCCGGATCGGCGCGACGACAGGCAGGAACCGATAACCGGACGAGGCGGGCGCCTCGTCCCTGGAGAACCCCATGAGATTGGTGATCATCTGCATCCTGGGAGCGGCCGTCTTCGCGGCGCCCTGCATATACGACGTAACCTCACTGGAGCCATCGGCCTTGGCCGGTCTGCTGGCTGCAGGTTCCTCGTTCTGAAATCCCGTCCGGGAAAAAGCGGCGGCCGGAAGCGCGAACCCGGTCGCCGTCGTCACATGCTTCGCGATCCCGACCCGCACTCGACCACGCGACCGTAGTGGTCTACTCCTCGGAATGCGCGTGTCCGCCATGCCGGTGAAACGAATATCGTCATGCTGTGGCCCTGTCGTTTCAAGCAAACTGCAACGGACGCGCGTTAGGCAATGTGGGATATCGCGCTCGCAGGAATGCGGGCGGCTTTTGGAGGGAGCTTGGGCATGAGCCAGCCAATTCTGATCTGGGGCGCCGGTGCGATCGGCGGCACGCTGGGTGCGGCTTTCATCCGCGCCGGCGAGGATGTGATCTTCGTCGACAACGTCAAGGACCATGTCGATGCGATCAACGAGAAGGGACTGAAGATCGTCGGCCCGATCTTCGAAGATACCGTCCAGGCCAGAGCGTATCTGCCGGAAGAGCTCGAAGGCCAGTATCAGCGGACTTTCCTCTGCGTCAAAGCCCATCACACGGAGGCGGCGGCAAGGTCTCTCGTCCAGCACCTCCCCGCAGACGGATATGTGGTCTCCGCCCAGAACGGGCTCAACGAACGCGTGATTGCCCGCATCGTCGGAGAACATCGCGTCATCGGCTGCTTCGTCAATTTCGGCGCGGACTACCTGGAACCGGGCGTCGTGCAGTATAGCGGCCATGGCGCCGCGGTGATCGGTGAACTCGACGGGCGTTTCACCGATCGCGCCGAGGATATCTATCAGCTGATGCGGCATGTCGAGCCGAAGGCCCTGATCACCAACAATATCTGGGGCTTCTTGTGGGGCAAGCTCATCTACGGTGCGCTGCTGTTCGGCACGGCTCTCACCAATGACAGCATCGCCGATGTACTCGATAATCCAATCGCCCGCCCGGTTCTGCGCCGGCTCGCGCTGGAAGTCGCGACGGTGGCGGCTATCAACAACATCCGGCCGGAAGCCTTCGACGGGTTCGATCCGGCTGCCTTCGGGCCGCTGGCCTCGCCGGAGCAGACCGACACGTCGTTCGACGACATGGTGGCGCATAATCGCAGGTCGGTGAAATCGCATTCCGGCATCTGGCGCGATCTCGCCGTGCGCAAGCGCAAGACCGAGGTGGACGCCCAGGTGATGCCGGTCGTCGAGATCGGCAGGGAATCACGCGTTCCGACGCCGCTTGCCGCCCGCCTGATCACCATGATCCACGAGATCGAGGACGGCAAACGCCCGCTCGACATGGCCAATCTCGAAGAGCTGGCGACGGTCACGGCATGAACATTTCGTTCGACGGCAAGGTGGTGATTGTCACGGGTGCTGCCCACGGTTTCGGTCGGGCGATCGCGCGAGGGTTCGCGAGCCGCGGCGCGGCGGTGCATGCCTGCGACATCGATGCGGCGGGGCTCGATGAAACGGTCAGGCTCTGCGGGCCCAAGGCCGAGGCACATGTGCTGGACGTCGGCAATCGCAGTGCCGTGCAGGAGGCCGTCCGGGCGATCGAGGCAGCCTCCGGCGCGCCGGACGTCCTGATCAACAATGCGGGCGGCGTGCGCGGGCAGGTGGGCCGGCCGATCGAGGAAATATCCGAAAGCGACTGGCAGACGATCTTCGACGTCAACCTGTCCGGCGCCTTCTTCATGGCCCAGGCGGTTGCGCCGGGCATGAAGAGGAAAAACGCCGGGCGCATCATCAATATCTCCAGCGGCGCCGGTCTTGGAATTTCGCTGACGGGCATCCAGGCCTATGCCAGCGCCAAGGCCGGCCAGATCGGGCTGACGCGCCAACTCGCCCATGAACTGGGGCCGTGGGGCATCACCGTCAACAATGTCGCGCCCGGCTTCGTGCGCTCCAACCCGGCGACCGAGCGCCAATGGGAAGCGATGGGCGAGGAAGGGCAGGCGCGGCTCCTGCAGAATATTGCCCTGAAACGCCTTGGTACGCCTGACGACATCGCGGCCATGGTGATGTTCTTCGCGTCCGACTTCGCCGGCTGGATTTCCGGGCAGATCATCAGCGTGGATGGCGGCAAATGAGCGTCGGGGGCCTATCTCGACGCGCATGATCAGGCCTGAAGAAGGGGCTCATTTCCGTTTCGCAATCTGCCAGAGAAAAAACGGACCACCGACGAGGGCGATCAGCAGGCCGACAGGCACCTGCCAGGGAAAGATGATCGTCCGGCTGAGCCAGTCGGCAACCGCCATTGTGACGCCGCCGAGGAACGCGCTGACGAAAAGCTGAGGCAGCGGCCGATGATAGCCGAGATAATCGGCGGCACGTGGCGCGATCAGCCCGACGAAGCTCAGCGGGCCGACAAACACGGTTGCGGCAGCCGCGCAGAGCCCGGCCGCCAGGAGGATGGAGAGCCGCACGGTTTTCAACGGGATGCCGAGCGACATCGAGGTCGCCTGGCCGAGCGGCAGGATTTCCAGCCAGCGCGACATAAGCGGTGAACCGGCCAGGATGGCGAGCAAGATGCAGCCCGCCGTTGCCGCATCGCCGAGAGTCGCCCGGTAGGTCGAGCCGGAGAGCCAGGCGAGCAGGAAATCGATACGCGGATCGCCGCTTGCCAGGACGAGCGCGGCAAGCCCCGTGCCGATGGCTGACAGGGAAATTCCCGCAAGCAGGATATGGTCGGGCGAAAAGGACGCCCTTGCCGCCATCAGCACGATTGCCCCGAGCGTCAGCAATGCGCCGGCCGCCGCCGCCAGGATCATGCTCGTCCGGTCGAGTTGGATACCGATCAGAAACAGCAGGATGATGCCGATCGCGGCCCCGGACGATATGCCGAGCACCTCCGGCGAAGCCATGGGATTGCCTGTCAGGCGCTGTATCAGCGTACCGGATACGGCAAGGATCGCCCCCGCCGACAGGGCCACCAATGCGCGCGGCAGGCGTAGCGGCAGGAAGGTCGCAAGTTCGGCTCCGGAAGCCCAGTGCCACCCATCGACACCGCGTGCGAGAAGCAGGCTGAGGGCGATCGTCACGGCAATCGTGGCTGTCGCCGCAAACGGCATCCACCAACCGATCACGTGGCGAGGCGACGCCATGCCGGACCCGCCCTGCGTCGGCATGATTGCCCGCATCCGCGGCAGAAGCAGGAGAAGCAGAGGAGCGCCGATGAGCGCCGTCGCCGTGCCTGTCGGCACTTCTTCCGACAGTGGCAGAACCTGCACGAGCTGGTCGGTGAACCAGAGGAGCAATGCGCCGCCTGCCGACGCTGCAACCATCCGCCCCGCAAAAGTGCGCGCGCCGAGCGCCCCTGCGATATGCGGCGCGGCAAGTCCGACGAAACCGATGACACCGACCGCGGCAACGACGGCCGCGCTTAGCCAGACGGCGACGGCCAGACCGGCCAGCCGGAGTACTGCAGGGGAAAATCCGAGGCTGCGGGTGCTTTCGTCATCAAGCTCGAGAATGCGCATCGGTCGGATCAAGCCTGTCGCCAGGGCAAATCCGATCAGCAGCTTGACCGAAAGGTTCGTCACCACGGCCGTGCCATTCTGGATGAGAGACCCCGTCTGCCAGATAAAAAGCTCCGTCATGTAGTCGCGGTCGAGGACGACGAGGAGCGCACTTGCCGAACCGCAGACCAGGCTGACGACGAGGCCTGCGAGCACCAGCAAAACCGGCGAGAGATGTCGGCGCCAGACGATGAGGATGACCGCCGCCGTCGCCAACGCGCCGCCGCCGATCGCCACCAGCTCGCGACCGGTCTCCAGCAGGAATGGCGCAAGGATGGCGGCTGTGCCGAGCGCCAGGTTGGCCCCGGCTGCCGTGCCGACGGTTGCAGGTTCTGCGAGCGGGTTGCGCAGGGTCTGCTGGAAGATCGCCCCCGCAAGGCCGAGCGCTGCGCCGGCGACGATGCTGACCGCCACACGGGGAAGGGCGGAGTGATGGAAAAGCAACTGCCCGACATGGGCCGTGTCAGGTGCGATCAGTGCGCTCCACCAGAGGTTCAACGGCAGCAGCTCGGTTAGCCGAAGCGAGGTCAGGAGAACGCAAAGACCAGTAAACGCCAGGAGCGCGGGGATGGCGAACGGTGTTGATCTCCGCTCCAGCGAAGCCTGCCAGCCTGTTGTCATGCCGAAACCAGATTGTCGGCGAGCAGCGACGCGAAGCGGGCCGCTACATCCAGCCCGCCGAACGGCCAGAGGGTCGGAATGGAGGTGATCGGGTGGGCGCGCACGGCGGGCAGGTTTTGCCACAATGAACTTCTGCGCATCATCCGCACCGCATGCGGCATGATCGGCTCCAGACAAACGAGCCGGGCCTCATCGATGGTTGCGAGCTGCTCCACGCCGACCGTCGAAATCCCCCATTCGCTTGTCTCGCGGTCCCATGCGTTCCGAAGGTCCAGCCGGTCCAGCACATCCTGAAGCAGGCTGCCGGCACCGTAGATGCGCAGGTGCCGGTTGTCGAAAAAGGTGAAGAGGCAGAGAGGGGCAGCCTTGCGGTCCGCGAGCCGCAGGCGCGATTGGTTGATCGTGCGTTCCGTCCCAAGAAGAAGAGCTTCGGCCTCGCGCTCCCGCCCCAGGCGCTCGCCAAGCCTTTTTGTTTCCAGCCTGGCCTGCGCATATGGCGAGGTTTTATCGGCATAGAGGGGGAGATCGTAGGTCGGCGCGAAGCGTTCAAAATCGCTAACCTCCAATCCGTATCCGTAGGTTGCGATGATCAAGTCCGGATCGAGCTCTTCCAGCAGCTCGAGGCTGGGCTCGCCCCGTGACCCGAGGTCGAGCGTCCTCTCCGGCAATGTCGGCTGATCGACCCACTGCCTATACCCTTTGAGATCGCCGACGGCGATCGGCGCAAGTCCAAGGGACATCACCATCCCGGCCGCCGTCCACTCCAGGCAGGCGACGCGCCGGGGAGGGGATGACGCGAAACCGCGGAACGGGAAGGCGGCAAAGGCGCCCGTCCCGCCCAGGAACGCGCGCCTTGTCGGATAGTGGAAGCCAGCGCTCAAGTTGCCTTCCTTACCAGGTAACCCGCACGGAGGCCGTGATCCGGCGCCCCTCGCCATAGAAGCAACCGAAGCCGTCGGCAAAGCAGGAGGCAACGTAATCCTTGTCGAAAATGTTGCTGACGTTGAGCGAAAGTGTCGTGTTGTCCTTTTTGTAGCTGAGTGCCGCGTCGGCGAGCACATAGCTGGGAACCTTGAAGGTATTGGCGTCATCGCCCCAGGTCTTGCCCACATATCGAACGCCGCCGCCGATGGTGAGGCCTTCCAGCGGGCCATTCTGCAACTCGTAGTCCGCCCAGAGCGAGACACGGTGCCGGGCGACGCCGAAGGGCGTCTTGCCGACGTCACTTGTTCCGGCGCCGGAATCCCCGTTGGTTTCCTTTGTCACTTCCGTGTCGAGATAGGTGTAGGCAAGCCGCATATCCAAACCGGAATCAAGGCTTGCCACACCCTCGAGTTCAATGCCGCGCGAGGTGATTTCCCCCGTCTGCGAAATTGTCGCTCCGCCCGGGCCACTATGGCTCACGACATTCTGGCGGGCGAGATCGAAGGCCGACACAGTCATGAAGGAGTTTGAACCCGGCGGTTGATACTTGATGCCGACCTCATATTGGCGGCCCGTCTCCGGTTCGAATCCCGCCTGGGTGATCGGGTTGAAGGATTCGGTATAGCTGACATAGGGCGCCAGGCCGCTGTCGGTGAGATAGACGAGGCCGGCGCGTCCGGTGAACGCGTCGTCTTTCATGTTCACGTTATTGTCGGATTCGACGGCATCGCGAGCCGTTCCCCATGCCCAGTCGTAACGTCCGCCCAATGTCAGCGTCCATCGATCGAGCTTGATCTGGTCCTGTCCATAGATGCCAAGCTGGCTCTGTACGGTTTCAGTGTTCCGGTAAGGCGCCATCGCGCCGATCGGGCTGCCGTAGACGGGATCGAAGATATCGAGCGGATCCACGTCACCGCTCGATGCGTAGTCGCGATAGTAGTGGCGCTTGAAGTCGATACCGGCGAGCAGGGTGTGCGCCAACTCACCCGTATCGAATTCGCCGATGATCTGCGTGTCGATCGTTGCGCCCTGGAGATTGGTGCTGCCGCCGTCGGCATAACGATCATAGGTCCGGCCGTCTGCCTGCAATCCGCCGCCGAAAACGCCTTGCTCCTCATGGGTCAGCCAGACATAGCGCGCGTTCTGGCGGATCTGCCAGGCATCGTTGAAATGGTGTTCGAATTCGTAACCGACGGAGCCGAGCGTGTTGTTATATTCGTCGAAAGCAGGCTCGCCGACAAAACGGCTATTCGGGATCTTGCCAAAGAGATTGCCGGAAACAGTGCCCGATGCCGGAAGATATTGCATGGCCCAGCCGGAGCGATCACGCTGATACTGGCCGAGAACGGTGAGCTTTGTGTCTTCGTCCGGCTTGAACGTGATCGCCGGCGCCAGGAAGAGGCGGTCGTCGTCGACGAAATCGATCTGCGTCGAGCTCTCGCGCACAACGCCGGTCATGCGATAGAACAGCGTGTCGTCGTTACCGAGAGGTCCGCCGAAGTCGAACCGGCCCTCATAATGCTCGAAACTTCCGCCGACGATCTCGACCTCGCGCAGCACCTCTTCGGTCGGCCGTTTGCTGACGTAGTTGACCAAGCCACCGGGTGTGGCCTGTCCGTAGAGAACGGAAGCCGGGCCGCGCAGGACCTCATAACGCTCGGCGCCATAGGACTCGATGGCGTTGAACATGGCGAAATTGGAATCCTTGAGCTGCAGGCCGTCGCGGTAAAACACACCACTATTGCCCGTGCCCATGCCGCGAAGCTGGACCCCGAGCCCGCGATTGTCCGTACCGTAGAGGTCGCCGCTGGCGCCCGGGGTATAACGCAGCGCGCTGTTGAGGCTGTTGACCCCCTGCACGTCCATCTGATCGCGCGTAATCACCGAAATAGACTGGGGGGTCTCGATCAGCGGCGTATCGGTCTTGGTGCCTGTTGCGCTACGGGTCGCCACGAAGCCGTCCACCGGCCCCCAGGCGGTCTCCGAGGTCAATATGATCGGAGCGAGCTCTGTCGCGCTGCCCGACGATGCGGCGGCACTGGTCGCGGTGGGATCCGTCAGCACGACGGTGTTGGCACCCTGGAACCGCCAGGAAAGGCCGCTTCCGGCGAGCAGCCGACCGAGCGCTTCCTCCGGGGATGCGGAACCGCTGAGACCCTGCGTGCGAGCGCCGGCCGGCAGGGTGCCGTTGAAAAGCACGTCGATACCCGTCACCGAGGAGAAACGCACCAGAGCGGAAGAAAGGGGCTGGGCAGGGATCGAGAACGTGTAGGACGGTGCCGGAACCTGCGCCGCTGCCGACATTGCCTGAAAGAGCGGAATGACGCAGGCGGTCGCCAGAAGCAGCTTGCGGAACGATCCTGCCGACATGCCTGGCAGATGGCTGTTGATGATACGACGCGACACGAAAATCCCCCTTAGGCAACGCGACAGACCAGCGCGATACACACGCTCTGATCATGGGGACGAACGTTTTCCCAAAAAACCTGAGTGAAATTTGAAATATTTATCTCGGGTAAATAAAGGTCAGCCATGGCGATAGGGTCTGGACCTTGATCGGCAGGCCGAGCGCCAGCGTGTCGAGGATGGTATCGGACCGCTTCACGTCGACGATGATCGTCACCCGGCTCTGCGCCAGCCTCTCGTCCATGACGATGATCTTGCCGGTGCGCCAGCGGGAGAGAGACGATATGACGTCCCGAAAGGGGGTCGAAAGGAAAACCAGCTTGCCGCTCCTCCAGGAAAGCTGCGTCTCGACGTCCGCTCCGACAGGCACCGACATCCGCCCGTTCCTGTAGATCAGGCTCTGCCCCTGCTCAACGCGCTGGAATTTGTCGCGAGTGGAAACGCTGACCGCATGTTCGGTGACCGTCACGGCGATCCCGTCTTCCTGGAAGCCGACCGAAAAGGCTGTGCCGAGCGCTGTTGAAAAGAGATCCGAGGCCTCGACGACGAAGGGGCGGGATGCGTCCGGTGCGACCTGGAAAAACGCCTCGCCTTTTTCAAGGACGACCCGGCGCCGTTCGGCATCGAAATTGAGTGCCAATGCGGTCCGGGTCGATAGCGTGGCAATAGAACCATCGGGCAGTGTCACCGAGGCGGTCTCACCCGTCCCGGTGCTGTAAGCCGCCGCCGGACCCAATAGGCGCATGCCGCCCCAGGCGGCGCCGGCGAGCACCACGGCAGCCCCGCCCGTTTTCAGGACGGTTCGCCGCGATGGGGACTGCGCCTTGCCGAGGTCATGGACTATGCCGGCCCCGGACCATAACCGTTCCAGATCGGAATAGGCCTTGGCGTGTCTCTCGTCGGCCAGCAGCCATTCCCGAAGGCGCTGGCGGTCGGACGCAGTCTCGCTGCCATCCAGCAGAAGCGCGAACCACTCCGCTGCCCTGCGTGAGATCTCATCCTCTGCCTGTCTGTCGCCGTCCGGCGCTTCTTCCATGAGACGCGATTCCTCAAAACCCATGAACAGAACGAATAGGAGGGGGAGAAATCTGGTCCGGCATCATGAAAGAACTGCTTACATTCCGGCTTTCAACCGTTCCAGCGCAGTCACCATATGGCTGAAGACCGTTTTGGGAGAAATGCCGAGCTTTGTGCCGATCTCGACATAGCTTAGCCCTTCTATCCGCGAGAGCAGAAAGACCTGCCGGCACTTCGGCGGCAGCGAATTGACGATTTCCTGCAGCTTTTTCAATTCATCGCGGGTGAGAACCACGTCTTCGGCAGAAGGACGATTGTCTGCGACGTATTCGAGGTGATCGACGCCGGCGACGAAAGGTGCGATGCGCCGGCGACGTTCATGGTCGGCAGCCAGATTACGTCCGGTGGTCACGAAGTAACCGGCCAGGTCGGAGACGTCGCGCAGAAGACCAGGTCGCTCCCAGAGCCTCAGGAACGTATCTTGCGTGAGATCGGCTGTGGTCGCCGCACATTCCACCCGCCGTTGGATGGCGGCGGCCAGACGTTCTCTCACAGAGAGAAAAACCTCGAGAAAATCGCGTCTACGGATATCGTCCATGCCTCCGACTATACCGGCGCCCGGGGTGGCGGCAAGAGGCCTATCTAAAAATCATGACTAACTTCATCAGGTTTTTCAAGATCACGCATGACTCGAAATCGACGCGGGTTGCTGGTTCAACGAATGGGCGAAGCCGTCGTCGATCGCGCTTGATGAACCCTGACTGAGAGCGTCAGCGCAAGCGGTCCCCACCTTCGGGATCCAGCTCTATCAGGAAAACTTCCGAGTCCCCGGAGATAACCAGATCGTCCGCCGCTTCGGCGCCGAAGGTCAGGCAATCAAGTGGCCCGAGGTCAAATTTCTCCGAACCGAATACGATCGTGTGTTTTCCTGTGGCAAGGACGAATCTCAAAAATGCCGCCGGCGGCAGCGACACGGGCGTCGGCTGCCTGATGACGCGGTGAGAAAATCGGCCGCGCCGCGTCATCACGTTGAGGTCCGTCGTCACGCCATTGACCAACGTGGCAAAAACCGGCCTGTCGGCAGGAAACGGACAGGGCTCCGAATCGAGCTCGAGAGTGACGGACAGGCCGCCATCGATTGTCAACTCCATTCCGGCACCGGAGAGGATCGACAGGGTTCGGTCCACGTCCGGAAAGATCGAGAACGGTCCGTCGGAGGCGACGGTCGCCATGCTGATGCGCCAGTCGAAGTCCTCGATCGATGCGTCGGCGGGAAAGACGGCGATCTCCACCGTCTCGCCGCCTCCGTTCTTCCACGGCATTCGCTTGTGGTCGGATGCGCGCAGGATTTTCATGGGTCAGTTCCCGAGAATGCCGGGCAGGCGAAGTCCGTTTTCCTGTGCGCAATCCACGGCGATCTCGTAGCCTGCATCCGCGTGACGCATGACGCCGGTGGCGGGGTCGTTCCAGAGCACGCGTTCGATGCGGCGGTCGGCGTCCTCGCTGCCGTCGCAGCAGATGACCATGCCGGAATGCTGCGAATAACCCATGCCGACACCGCCGCCATGATGCAGCGAGACCCAGGTCGCACCGGATGCCGTATTCAGCAGCGCATTCAGGAGCGGCCAGTCGGATACCGCATCCGAACCGTCCTTCATCGCTTCCGTCTCGCGGTTAGGCGAGGCGACCGATCCGGAGTCGAGATGGTCGCGGCCGATCACGATCGGCGCTTTCAGCTCGCCATTGCGGACCATCTCGTTGAAGGCGAGGCCGAGCTTGTGGCGCACGCCGAGGCCCACCCAGCAGATGCGCGCCGGCAGGCCCTGGAAGGAAATCCGCTCGCGCGCCATGTCGAGCCAGTTATGGAGATGCGCATTGTCCGGCAGCAGTTCCTTCACCTTGGCATCGGTGCGGTAGATATCTTCCGGATCGCCCGAAAGGGCGGCCCAGCGGAACGGGCCGATGCCGCGGCAGAACAGCGGGCGGATATAGGCCGGCACGAAGCCCGGGAAGGCGAAGGCATTTTCCAGCCCCTCGTCCTTGGCGACCTGGCGGATGTTGTTGCCGTAGTCGAGCGTGGGAATGCCGGCGTTCCAGAAGGCGATCATCGCCTCCACATGTTCGCGCATCGATGCGCGGGCGGCTTTTTCCACCGCCTTCGGATCGGTTTCTCGCTTGGCCTTCCATTCCGCGATCGTCCAGCCCTTCGGCAGGTAGCCGTTGATCGGGTCGTGGGCCGAGGTCTGGTCGGTGACCATGTCCGGGCGGATGCCGCGGCGGACCATTTCGGGAAGAATTTCCGCGGCATTGCCGAGCAGGCCGACGGATTTTGCCTCGCCGGCTGCCGTCCAGCGGCCAATCATCTCCATGGCTTCATCAAGCGTTTCCGCCTTGGCATCGACATAGCGGGTGCGCAGCCGAAAATCGATGCTGTCCGGGTTGCATTCGACCGCCAGGCAGCAGGCGCCGGCCATGACGGCGGCAAGTGGCTGGGCGCCGCCCATGCCGCCAAGCCCACCGGTCAGGATCCACTTTCCCTTGAGGTTGCCGCCATAATGCTGGCGTCCGGCTTCCACGAAGGTCTCATAGGTGCCCTGCACGATGCCCTGGGTGCCGATATAGATCCACGACCCGGCGGTCATCTGGCCATACATGGCCAGTCCCTTCTTATCGAGCTCGTTGAAATGGTCCCAGGTGGCCCAGTGGGGCACGAGGTTCGAGTTGGCGATCAGCACGCGCGGCGCGTCCTTATGAGTGCGGAAGACACCGACCGGCTTGCCCGATTGCACCAGCAGCGTTTCCTCCTCCGTGAGCGTCTTCAGCGTCGCGACGATCCGGTCGAAATCGTCCCAGGTGCGGGCAGCGCGTCCGATGCCGCCATAAACGACCAGTTCATTGGGGTTTTCCGCCACGTCGGGATCGAGATTGTTCATCAGCATCCGCAGAGGCGCTTCCGTCATCCAGCTTTTGGCGTTGAGCTGGTTGCCGCGCGGGGCGCGGATTTCGCGGATATTGTGGCGGGGATTGGTCATCGGAACGTTCCCTTTATCGGTTGTTGTTTTTCTGCGACGCGAGGCCGAGGGCGACCCGCTCGATCTGCGTCAGGATATCTTTGAGATGGACGCGCAGCCGCTCTGCCTTGGCCGGATGATAGGCAAAGGGCAGGGCCTCCGCCGCAAGGTGGGTGGACTGGGCAAGTTCCATCTGGATCGCGTGGACGCCGGTTTCCGGCCTGCCGTAAAACCGCGTCGTCCAGCCGCCCTTGAAACGGCCGTTCAAGGTGCTCGTGTAGTCCGAAACCGCAGTTGCCACATCGAGCACCGCCTGTTCGATTGCCGGGGCGCAGGTCCTGCCCATGTCCGTGCCGATGTTGAAATCGGGCAGGGTGCCCTCGAACAGGAACGGGATATGTGAGCGGATCGAGTGGCAGTCGTAGAGCACAGCAATGCCGTGGATGGATTTTACCCGTTCGATTTCGGCTGCAAGCGCCGTGTGATAGGGCGCATGGAAATCGCGCAGCCGCTCGGCGATGTCGGCCCCGGTCGGCGCGGCACCCTGTTTCCAGATGCTCCTGCCGTCGAAATCCGTTTCCGGAACGAGGCCGGTAGTGTTCTGGCCGGGATAGAGGCTGGCGCCTTGCGGATCGCGGTTGGCGTCGATCACGTAGCGGTGGAACGTGGCCCGCACCGTCGTCGCATCCGCCAGAAGACCGTCATAGAGCTGGTGGATATGCCAGTCGGTATCGGCAAGTAGGCGACCATTGTCGTTCAGCCGGTCCCAGATCGCCAGGGGCACATCGGTTCCCGTGTGTGGAAAACCGAGAATGACGGGGGAGGTGCCCTGTCTGGTTTCAGCAATAGCCATTCACGCCTCCAGGACCGGCAGGATGTCCGCTGAAACGGACGCGGCGAGCGCGCCCGAAGCGACGAGATCTGTCGCCGCCTTAAGGTCGTTTGCCATATAGCGATCCTCTTCCAGGCTCGGAACAACGGAGCGGATGGTGGCGATCACCTTCTGGAGTTCGGAGCTGGTCGTCAGCGGCTTGCGCAGTTCCACGCCCTGCGCCGCCGTCAGCGCCTCGATGCCGATGATGGTCGCGAGATTGTCGGTCATCTGCAGAAGCCGGCGTGCGCCATGGCAGGCCATCGAAACGTGGTCTTCCTGATTGGCGGAGGTCGGCGTCGAATCGACCGAGGCCGGATGCGACATCTGCTTGTTTTCCGACATCAGGGCAGCGGACGTGACTTCCGCGATCATCAGCCCGGAATTGAGCCCCGGCTTCTTCGCAAGAAACGCCGGCAGTCCATAGGAGAGGGCCGGGTCCACCAAAAGCGCAATGCGGCGCTGGGAGATCGCGCCGATTTCGCAGACCGCAAGCGCGATCTGATCGGCGGCAAAGGCCACCGGTTCGGCGTGGAAGTTGCCGCCGGAAACGACGGTGTCATCCGAAAGCACCAGCGGATTGTCGGTGACCGCATTGGCTTCGATCTCGAGCGTGCGGGCGACCGAGCGCAGGAGATCGAGGCAGGCGCCATCCACCTGCGGCTGGCAGCGGATGCAATAGGGATCCTGCACCCGTTCGTCGCCCTGCAGATGGCTTTCGCGAATGACCGAACCCGACAACAACGCGCGCAGAGCCGCGGCGGCATCGATCTGGCCCTTGTGGCCGCGAAGTGTGTGGATATCCGGATGGAAAGGCGCGGAGGAGCCCATGGCGGCATCCGTCGACATCGCGCCGGTCACCAGCGCGGTCTGGGCAGCCCGATGGGCGCGGAACAGGCCGGCCAATGCCAAGGCCGTGGAGGTCTGGGTGCCGTTGATCAGGGCAAGACCTTCCTTGGCGGCCAGCACGACCGGGTTCAATCCGGCCTTCGCAAGAGCCTCGGCGGCGGGCAGCAGATTGCCTTTATAGAAGGCCTCGCCTTCGCCCATCATCACGGCCGCCATATGCGCGAGCGGTGCGAGATCGCCCGAGGCGCCGACCGAGCCTTTTTCCGGGATGAGCGGAATCACGCCCTTTTCCAGCATCGCCTCGATCAGGCGTACCAGCTCGAGCCGCACGCCGGACGCGCCGCGCCCAAGCGAAACGAGTTTCAGTGCCATGATCAGCCGGACGATATTTTCGGCAAGCGGTGCGCCGACACCGCAGCAATGCGACAGGATCAGGTTGCGCTGGAGCGTGGCGACATCGGCACTGTCGATCTTGATCGACGCCAGTTTTCCGAAGCCGGTGTTGATGCCGTAGACCGGCTCGTTGCCGGCTGCGATCTGGGCGATCCGTGCGGCAGCCTTCTTTATCCCCGCGTCGAACGAAGCATCGATCCGCGCCGGCGTGCCGTTCCAGTAGATGTCCTGAAGCTCGCGAAGGCTCACCGAGCCGGGTGTCAGAACGATGCTCATGCGGAAACCCTCTTGCCGTTGTAGATCCGTGCTGCCAGCGGATTGAAGCCGATGCGATAGACAAGCTCCGCCGGCCGCTCGATATCCCAGATCGCGAAGTCGGCAGATTTGCCGACTTCGAGCGTGCCGGTTTCTGCTTGAAGGCCGAGGGCGCGTGCTGCCTCCCGCGTGACGCCGGCAAGGCATTCCTCGACCGTCAGGCCGAACAATGTCGCGCCCATGTTCATGGTCGTGAGCAGCGAGGTCAGCGGCGATGTGCCGGGATTGCTGTCGGTCGCCAACGCAATACGAGTGCCGGCGTCGCGTAGTGCCTGGACGGGCGGTGCCTGCTTTTCGCGAAGCGTATAGAAGGCACCCGGCAGTAGCACCGCGACGGTTCCTGTCTGCGCCATCGCCCCGGCATCCGCCGCCGAAAGATATTCGAGATGGTCGGCCGACAATGCGCCATAGGCGGCGGCGAGGCGCGCGCCGCCGAGATCGGAAAGCTGTTCCGCGTGCAGCTTGACGGGAAGGCCAAGCGCTTTCGCCTTGTCGAAAACCCGGGTGATTTCGGCCGGCGAGAAGGCGATGCCTTCGCAGAAACCGTCGACCGCATCGACGAGTCCTTGCGAATGCGCCGCCTCAAGACCCGGCAGGACCACGTCGGTGATATAATCGCCGTTGCGGCCCTTGTACTCCGGCGGTGTCGCATGCGCAGCAAGCCAGCTCGTGACGATCCGCACCGGCCTGATGTCGCCAAGCCTGCGGGCCACCCGCAGCATTTTCAGCTCGCCCTCGATGTTCAGCGCATAACCGGATTTGATCTCGACCGTGCTGATACCCTCGGCCAGAAGCGTGTCCAGCCGGCGAAGCGCCTGGTTGAGGAGCTCGTCTTCCGAGAGCGCATTGGTTGCCTTCACCGACGAGATGATGCCGCCGCCGGCCCGTGCGATCTCCTCGTAGGTCGATCCCGCCAGGCGCATTTCGAATTCCATCGCCCGGTCGCCGCCGAATACCAGATGGGTATGGCAGTCGATCAGGGCCGGGGTGATCCAGCGCCCGCCGCAATCGGTTTTGTTTTCGGATTTCTCAAATTCGGCAGGCAGGTCGGCTAGGGCGCCGATGAAAGCTATCCGCCCGTCGCGCACGGCGATTGCACCGGCTTCGATCATGCCGAGGCCGGATGCCGACGGAGCAAAAGTGACGATCCGCGCATTGTGCCAAAGCGATGCGGAGCCTGCTGCAGATTTTGAAGAATCTTCCCCATCCATAAGCTTTTCGCCTTTCCTTATGGGCGAACATGTATATACATAATAATCCGAGTGACAAGAAGAATTTTGGTCTCCGCGAGGAAAAGGGAAGGGCGTCCATGGTCACGCTTCATGCGCAATTGGCTCTTCTGCCGGATGGCTGGCAGCAGAATGTAAGGTTGACGATCGAGGCGGACCGGCTCGCCGGAGTCGAGGTCGGCATCGAGGCGGCGGCCGAAGACGAGCGTCATAAGGTGCTGATGCCTGCGATGCCGAACCTGCACAGCCATGCCTTCCAGCGCGCCATGGCGGGTCTCACGGAAGTTCGAGGCCCCGGCGACGACAGTTTCTGGAGCTGGCGGACGCTGATGTACAAGTTCGCACTGTCAATCACGCCGGAACAGGTCGAGGCCGTCGCCTCGCAACTCTATATGGAAATGCTGGAGGCCGGCTTTTCGCGGGTCGGCGAATTCCACTATCTCCACCACGACAGGGATGGCAGCCATTACGCCAATATCGCCGAGATGGCCGAACGCATCGGGGCTGCAAGTACCGAGACCGGTATTGGCTTGACGCTGCTGCCGGTCTTTTATGCGCATTCGGGCTTCGGTGGTGCGGCGCCGATCGAGGGTCAGCGCCGTTTCATCCACTCGATCGACGATTTCGCCAGGACCATAGACGGCTGCCGTCGCCTGACCGCGGCCATGCCCGGTGCTAAACTCGGGGTCGCGCCCCACAGCCTGCGAGCCGTGATCCCGCAGGAGCTCAGGCAGGTCGTGCCGATGGCGGGCGACGGGCCTGTGCATCTCCATATCGCCGAACAGGTGAAGGAGGTCGAGGAGTGCCTCGCCTGGTCCGGCGCCCGACCCGTCGACTGGCTGCTCGCAAACATGCCGGTGACCGAACGCTGGTGCCTCATCCACGCAACGCATATGACCGAGGATGAAACCCGCCGCATGGCGGAAAGCGGCGCTATCGCCGGGCTCTGCCCAATCACCGAGTCCAATCTCGGCGACGGCATTTTCCCCGGTGAGCTTTTCCTCGGGCAGAACGGCCGCTTCGGCATCGGTTCGGATTCGAACATACTGATTTCCGTGGCGCAGGAGCTGCGTCAACTCGAATATTCCCAGCGCCTCGGCCTGAAGAGGCGCAACGTCCTGGCAAAACCGGAAGGTTCGACGGGGCGGCGGCTGTTCGAGACGGCGCTTTCGGGTGGCGGTGTGGCGCTCGATGCGGCTGTCGGCCTGGCTCAAGGCAATTACGCCGATATCGTCTCGCTTGATGTGAAAGATGTTCCCTACCTTGCCGCCGATCAGATTCTCGACCATTGGATCTTTGCGGGCGGAATTGCCGTGGATTGTGTCTGGGCGCTTGGCCGCAAGCAGGTCGAAGGCGGAAAGCATGTCCGGCGGGATGCGATCGGCCGGCGGTTCAGGACGGTAATGCAGGAATTGCTGACACTATGACCAATGGCGGCAAGGAAGCCACCCTTCATCATCGGATTCTGAGCGATATAGAGGGGCGGATCGTCTCCGGCGAATGGCCTCCCGGGTATCGCCTGCCTTTCGAGGTCGATCTTGCGGTACAATACGGCTGCTCGCGGATGACGGCCAACAAGGTGCTGACGCATCTGGCGAGGACCGGGCTGATCGAGCGCCGCAAGAAGTCCGGCAGTTTCGTGGCGCAACCGGTGACGCAGGCCGCAGTGCTCGAAATCCATAGTATCGAGGCGGAGGTCCGCTCCCTCAAGCTTCCCTATTCCTACCGGCTGGAGAGGCGGGTTCGACGCGAGGCGAACCCCGTCGATCGGCAGCACCTGGAGCTTTCGGAAACGGCTCCGGTCCTCGATCTCGTCTGCCTTCACCATGCCGGCGAGCGGCCGTTCTGCCTTGAGGAGCGGCTGATCAACCTGACGACGGTGCCCGAAGCGGAAGGCGAGGATTTTTTGGAGTCGGCGCCGGGGACGTGGCTGATCAGCCAGATCCCGTGGAGCGCTGCGGAGCATCGTATCTATGCCCAGTCGGCCAGCGCGGAGGTCGCAAAGACGCTCGATATTTCCAGGAACGCGGCCTGTCTGGTCATCGAACGGCGGACCTGGGGCAGCACCGGCCCGGTAACATTCGTGCGTTTCACCTATCCCGGCGACCGGCACGCATTGGTCGCCCGGTTTACACCCGGCGGAGAGAGCTAGTCGACGCCACTGCGCTATCAATACCCTTCGCCGGTCAGGGCGTCAGAGGCACAATGATCTCGAATTCAGTCCCTGCGCCGGTCGCCTGCCGCAGGTGAATCGTGCCGCCGTATGATCCCAGCATGGTGCGGACGATGTCGAGGCCCATCCCGGTGCCGCCCTGTTCGCGACGGGTCGAAAAGAAAGGTTGAAAGACGCGTTCCGGGTTTCCCTCCGAAATGCCGCTGCCGTTGTCGCGCACCAGAATGGTGGCGGTTCGCGCGTCGGCCGCCACAACCAGTTCCAGTCTGGTGGCGCCGTGCTGAGCCGCGTTTTCCGCAAGATTGGCGAGGACGATGCCGGCTGCTTCGAACGGCAGGGCGACGGTACTTTGCGTGTCTCCCAAGCCGAAAATTTCAAGACCGGGAAACCGTTTGCGCAGCAGGGGCAGGATATCTTCGACGCTCGTTTCGCCCTGAGCCATGGGAAGCTCCGCCTGAGCCAGCTCCCTCAACCTCGACAGCAAGGCGTCGAGCCTTTCCGCATCGGCGATGATATTGTCGAGAAAACGCAGGCGTTGCGCTGTCGTCATCGGTAGATCGGCCTGGTCGTCGCGCAGCAGTTCGGCAGCGCCCCGGATCGCGGTCAATGGCGATTTGAGTTCGTGGGAGACATGCGCGGCAAAGGAGCGGACATATTCGGTGCGGTCGACCAGCCTGCCCGCGAGGTCGAGGAAGCTTTGCGACAGTGTCGCGATCTCGCGCGTTCCATAACGTTCCAGCGGCCGGATTGCCGCCTTGCCGCCACGGGCGATCTCCTCGGTACGGGCGATCAGCGCATTGATGGGGCGGGTTATGGTGCGGGCAAGCACATAAGCGACCGCGAGCGTCAGTGTGAGGACGACGACCAGTGCCCCCGTTTCGGCGGGCGTCATCCGGATCGAGGTCGTTTCCGTGGCACGAAACCAGATGATGATCAGGACCGGCAGTGCCATCACGGCCAGAAGCACCGCGTACACGATCAGCGCCAGCGGCGGCCGCCATTTGGTCCGCACCCTTGGCGCCGTCATCACGCCTTCCTCCCGAGATCGCTGCCCAGCCTGAAGCCGACACCGTGAACGGTAGCGATAATGCCGATCGCGCCTGCCGCCGAAAACTTGGCCCGGATGTTGCGGATATGGCTGTCGATCGTGCGATCCGCCACGTGGATGCCGGGGCCATAAGCCGCCGCCATCAGCTGCTCGCGGCTGAACACCATTTCAGGGCGGGAAAGCAGCGCATCCAGAATGGAAAATTCGAGCGCGGTGGTCGTGACTACGGAGCCGCCGAAGCTCACGGTCCTGCCGGCCCGGTCGAGACTGATCTCTCCGGCGACGAGGATATTCCCGCGGTTGTCGAAACCGCCGCCATTGCCACTGCGCTTCAGGATCGCCTTGACGCGGGCGATCAGTTCGCGGGGGCTGAAGGGTTTTGTGACATAGTCGTCGCCGCCGATCTCAAGCCCCAGCACCCTGTCGATCTCCTCGTCCCGGGCCGATAGGAACAGGATCGGAAGCCCGGAGGTCCTGCGGATCTGGCGGCAGACCTCCAGGCCATCCATTTCCGGCATGCCGATATCGAGAACGACGAGGTCGATGTTTCCTCGATGGAAGGCCATCATTGCTTCGGTGCCGTTGCGGGCGGTCGTCGACACCATGCCGGCGCGCTCCAGGGCAAAGCAGATCACGTCGCGGATATGAGGTTCGTCATCGACGACGAGGATGCGATGCGCCATGATGGGTCCTGCAGAAATTTACCGCCGCTGTTGTTATCGTTCTTCTTCTATCTTGCAATGGTTGCAGGTGAGCGAAGATAGGCTTCGATCCGCTCCGCGCGGAAACTCCAGTTCCGCCAGTCACGCGGCCGGGCGGCAAAATCATGGCCAAGCGACTGCCTGACCAACAGCGCCCTGTGCTTCTTGTCGATCGCCTCGTCGGGCAGGGCGGAGAGATAGAGATCAAGCGCCGGGATGGCGGAGGGGCCGAGCGACGACAGGTAGTCGACATCAAGCGGGACGCCCTCATGGCTCAGTTCCAGGCTGTGCGTGACGTTGAAACGGGCGATGAAGGCGGAAAAATCGATGAAGGCACTGAGATAGAGCACGCCTGCCAGCACGGCTATATTCGTGGCGATCAGCCATTGGTTGGATTGGCGCAACACGATCCGCAGCAGGATCAGGACAAGTCCGACGGCAACCAGGCCCATCCATATTCCGGCGGCAACGCGCAGTTCCGTCAGCGAATACATCTCGACATAGAGGTCGAGCCGCAGGATCGACGACAGGCAGAGAAGCACGTTCTGGCCGATCCAGACATGCACGAGGCCGCGGATCAGAGGGCTTTTGTCGCCGGGGCCGCCGCGACGCATGGCGATCAGAACGAAGGCTGCGGCAAGCAGAGCCGTGGCGATCAGCGGATAGGCGCCGCGATGGGCATATTCCGCATGGGTCATGCCATCCGGGAGATCGACACCGCCCCAGAGATAGAGGAGATCCAGCAAGGTCTGCATCGCAAAGAGCGCATTGAAGAGGAGCAGCGACCGCAGCAGAGAGGCATGGGTGAGAAACGGAATTTCGGTTGGATCCGCGGCCGTGTCGTCTGCCCGGCGTCGAGCGATCCTGCGCTTGAGGCGCGGCCGCAGCATGGCCCAGACAAAAGCGGCCATCGCCAGCCAGAAGCCGATCCGCCAGAGATCCATGAATTGCAGCAGGAATGCGAGATCGATGCTGCGCAGCGCGTCTTCGATCAGCGGATTGGCGACGGCGAAGAGAAGCAGGAAAACCGAAGCGAGAATGAGCGGCACCATCCAGATGCCGAGGTTGCGCCAGATTGCGGCAAAGGACGAGCGTTCAGCCCGCAAGGCAAGATGTTTTTGGAAATCCCGGAGAAGTCGTAACGGGACAACCAGGACAAAACGAAAAAGGACCGCGGGAAGACCGCTCGGCCGCTGCGGCACGAGCCCAACGCTCGCCAGCGCAACACACATGATCGCGCCAAGTGAAATCGCGATGCCCATTGGTGATGGGGTTTCGATAAGCGGCGCCGAGGCGAAAGCCGAAAAACCGAACAGGAGGGCCGCCGTCAAGGGCTGCGCGCGCCGCCTTGCCGACAAGAGAATCGCGGCGGTTACCAAAATCGCAAACAGGAAGAGGTTGAGCCCAGGCGCCTGACCGAAGATCAGGAAATCCGAAATCGCCACGACCGCCAGAAGTGCGGCGATCCGGTTGGCTCCGCGTGCCCTGGGCATCGGTGCCGTCAGCTTGTCAGTCATCTGCACTGCTGGTCCTCTCTCTGACGCCGCCTTCGATCACAATGAGCATGGTCGCCGGACGCCGGTCAGGAGGAATTCCTTCGGGTTGGCGATCGTCCACCAGCCACCATCCGTCATGGCGGAGGCGATCTGGCAGTGTCGAGGGAGTGATGTGGAGCGGGGTGCTGCTCTTGTTCATGACAAGAGAATGCCGGACCGGATTGCAGAATCTGTGCAGGTGGCAAGGAGTAATTCAGGAGAGTGGCGAGGCCGCGGTCCGCGCTTTCGTAGTGCGGCCATCCAGCGAAGAAGCATGGTTCATCGCTGGATGATTTCATCCGAAATCATGGATACGAAGGATCAGACCACTGGTCGCGTGGCCTGTACCGGCTCCTCGATCGCCTGGATCGCTTCATAGGCGGAAAGCACGGTCTCCATCTGCGCCGTGTGGCCCTGAATGAAGGCCGGACCATAGATGGTTTCGTCCGGATATTCGGTGATCAGCGTCAGCGGAACCGTGTGGCGGTCGTCGATCGAGATCAGGCAGGGGAAACCGTTGATGATGCGGAAGCCGGTCTCGCCGGCATGGGTTTCGAAAAGCTTGATCTGTGCGGCATTGTAGGCGACGAGGCCGGGAATAGCGGCGAGGTGGCGGCTGACGCGGTCGATCAGGATTTCCGCCTGCGCCGTCCATTCGGCGTGATGGCGCATGATGAGGAAAAAGCCCTTCGGCACCGTCCACATGGCGAATGTGCGCGGCACGTAGCCGGAAAGCGGCCGCGTCCATTCATGCGAAGGATAGCCGTGCAGATTGACGTGCAGCTTCGCACCGCTCAGCCTTTCCGCTTCAAGGCGGATCGCCTTTTCGAACAGCTCCTTGCCCGAGCGGTATTCGAGATCGTCGCCAAGCGCGGTATACCGCGCCGCATGGTGCATGTGCAGCGGGTTGTCAGTGCGAAGTCGCCAGTGCACCTGATAACCGTCGGGATTTTCGAGCGGCGATATGACGAAATGCGCGTTCGGTCTTGAACTCAGCGTCTGCGCGGCACGCAAAGCGCCGACGATGCCGGTCGTCTCGTTGGCATGCTGGCCGCCGCTGATGATGACGGGCTTGTCGCCGCCGGCGTGATAACGGGCCTCCACGGCGCGGCCGGTCCGCGAACGGGCTTCGAAGGCGACGCCATCTATCGTAGTGAGTTCCCGGCGGATCTGCGCCACTGAGACGGGCGACACGGCGGAGGCGAGGCGCTGCGGCTCGGTTATGGCCTCGGAGGTCCAGAGCGGGCGCGTTTCGATGCGGACGGAGACGGTTTCTCCGTGACGAATCTCCGGGATGATCTGCCCCGGCTGCAGGCCCCGGTCGCCGATCGGCCGGCCGGACTTTTTCTGGAAGATTTCCAGAAGCGTGAAATAGAAATCCTCGTGCAGCGCCTCGCGCAGGCTGACGACCTCTTCGCCGACGGCCAAACGCCGGTCTTCGGCCGGCAGGGTGACGGCGATATTGAGCTCGTCGAAATAAGGTTCCGTAGCCCCCCAATCATGGGCCGCGACGGCTTCGACGGCCGAGGAGAACAGGAGTTCGTAGTCGGTCTCCAGCCGTTCGCCGGCTCCGCCGTCGAGGCACAGCCAGCCGGTCGGCGACAGCAGCGTTTCGCCGATGAAATCCGTATGGAGCCGGTTCGGCGCGAAGACTTTACGGGTCTCGAGGCTGCCGTCCCTGGCGGTCAGCGTCACTACGTAAAAGGCATCTTCGGACCCGGCCTCGAAGGTCAGCCGCGCTTCGTTTACAAGACCGGCCAGAGGATAGGCTTCGAGCAGGAAACGGTTTTTCGGGCAAGCCCGATGAACGGGGTAGACGATATGCAGAGCCGAAAGGCTCTCGAGATCGACCTCCTCGAGAAAGAAATGCAGCAACGGCTTGTAGGCGCTGCGGAACTTCGCCTCGACGCCTGCGGCGGCAAGTATCGCCTCGGCCTTCCCGCGGCTCTGTTCGTCGTCGAACACCCAGGCTTCGATCCTGGTCCCCTTGGCGCTGGAAAAGCGCGCGACGAGGGTGTCGAGCGTGCGACCGACCTGCTGTTCGTGGATCAGTGTCATGCGGAGGTTCTGCCTGTGGGATCGAGACTGTCGCGCAGCCAGTCGCCGAGGAGGTTGAGGCCAAGGACGGTGAGGAGGATTGCAAGGCCGGGGAAAACGCTGACCCACCAGGCGGTCTGCAGATAGGTGCGGCCTTCGGCGAGCATGCCGCCCCAACTCGGGATGGTCGGGTCGATGCCGAGGCCGAGGAAGGTGAGGCTCGATTCGAGCAGGATATTGGTGGCGACGTTGAGCGTCATCAGCACGATGACCGGTCCGATAAGGTTGGGCAGCAGGTGCTGGACGATGATCCGCCAGTCCTTGACCCCGATCGCGCGGGCCGAAAGGATGAACTCCCGCTCGCGCAACGTCAGCACCGAGCCGCGGACAAGGCGGGCATATTGCACCCATTGCGAGAGGATCAGCAGGATGATGGTATTCGCCAGCCCGCCGCCGACGATGGCGATGAAGGTGATGGCGAGCAGGATGAAGGGCATTGCCAGCTGGATATCGGCAAACCGCATCACCAGCATGTCCCAGATGCCCCGATAATACCCGGCGATCAGCCCCATGACGACGCCGATGGTGACGCCGCCGGCAACCGAGACGAAGCCGACCAGCAACGAGATCTTGCCGCCGGCCATGACGCGGGCGAGCACGTCGCGTCCGAGCGGATCGGTGCCGAAAACATGTGCCGGCCTGACGAATGGCGGTACGAGGCGCGACATCAGGTCGATCTTTTCGGCGCCGCCCGGAAAAATCACGCCGGAAAAGATGACGGCAATGCCGATGACGCCGACCAGCAGGGCACCGAGGACAAATTCGAGTTTCAGGAAATTCGAGGAAGCAGTGCGCGAGGCCATGGCTCTCACTCCGTCCGGATGCGGGGATCGACAAGGCCGTAGGCGATGTCGACCAGAAGGTTGATGCCGATGATCATCAGCGACAACACGGTGATGACCGCCTGCAGCACCGGATAGTCCCGGGCGCCGACGGCGTCGAAGGCAAGCGTGCCGAGGCCCGGCCAGTTGAAGACGCGCTCGACGACGACGATGCCGCCCAGCAGGCCGCCGAACTGCAGGCCGAAATAGGTGATCAGCGGAATGGCGCAGTTCCTCAGCGCATGTTTGTAAAGCACGGCGTTTTCGCTGAGACCCTTGGCGCGGGCGACCATGATATATTGCGAGCGCAGCGTCTCCAGCATGGTGGTGCGCACCAGGCGGACATTGGTCGCGGTCAGGATGATGCCCATGGTGACGGCCGGCAGGATGAAGCTTTCAAATCCGTCCATGCCGCTCGGCGGCAACAGAGGCAGGGCGATCGCGAAAAGCAGCACCAGCATGGTGGCCAGCCAGAAATTCGGGAATGACAGGCCGACGAGCGACAGGATGCGGATCATCTGGTCGGCCCACTTGCCACGCGTGGTGGCGGCCTTGATGCCGAGCGGGATGGAAATCACGATCGAGACGATCAGCGAGGTGAAGGCGAGCGCCAGCGTCGCCGGCAGCGCCTTGCCGATCAGCAGCGACACCGGCGTGCCGCCGAGGAAGCTGTTGCCGAAATCAAGCGTGAATATGCCCTTGAGGAAATTGAAGTACTGGACGAAGAACGGCTCGTTGAGGCCGAGGCCCTCGCGGATTTTCACGAGATCGGCCTCGGTGACGCTGCCGGCTCCCTGCGTCAGCATCAGCGCCGGGTCACCGGTGAGACGGATCGCGAAGGCGACCGTCAGTGTCACGGCGATCACGACGAAAATCGCCTGAGCCAAGCGTTTCAACAGGAATGCGGCCAATCTCTCGTTCCCTTGTTTTCTTGTTGGAGCCGCCGCCCCCAGTCGAAGGCGGCGGCTCGCGAAGTTTTAGTCGACGGTGACGTCGGTGAACTTCAGGCGGCTATCCGGCACCGGCGTGAAATTCTTCACCCGCTTATTGATGCCGAAGATGGCCTTCAAATTGTAGAGCGGCATTTCCAGCGCCCGGTCGGCGGCGTAATGGGCGATTTCCTGCAATAGCTTTTCGCGCTGGGCAACGTCGGTGACGGTGCGCTGCTTGGCAAGCATATCGTCCATCTTCGGATCGCTGTCGTAGGGGTTCCACTTTTCCTTGGTCTTGTACATCGAGACCGCAGTGTTGTCGTAGTCGAGCGTCCAGCCGCCCCACGACTGCTGGAACATCGCTCCCGTCTTTCCATTCGGGATGATGTCGTTCAGCAGGACGTTTGTTTCATAAGGCTTGATCGTCGCGGTGATGCCGATCACCTGCAGATAGGCGGAGATCGCCTGGGCGACTTCGATGAAGGTCGCCTCGTTGCCGCGTAGGTCGATCTGCAGGGCAGCGCCCGGAGCGACGCCGGCTTCCTTCAGGAGCGCCTGGGCCTTGGCCGGATCGAAGGGCAGCGGCTTCATGGCCTTGTCGAAGCCGAAGGACAGCGGTCCCTGGAAGCTTGCGATCGGTTCCGCCTGCCCACCGAGGATCGTCTTGATGATCGCATCGCGATCGACGCCCATGATCAGGGCCTGGCGGACCTTCGGATCCTTGGTGATGCCGTCGCGCGTGTTGAAGCGCAGTGCGTAGACTGTCGGGCCCGGCGAGGTGACCACGGCGAGCTTGGCATTGCCCTGGATGGTCGGGATCATGCCGATCGGAATGGTCGGCGGAATGACCAGATCGACGCGGCCGGCCTGCAGTTCGGCAACCGCTGTCGCCGGCTCGGAGATGAACTTGTATTCGAGATCCGAAATTTTTGGCGCGCCGCCGAAGTAGTCCGGGTTAGCGGCGAGGACGATGTTCACCTTCGGCTCGTAGGAGACGAATTTGAAGGCGCCGGTACCGACCGGATGGGCGTTGAAATAGGCGTCGCCCTTTTCGGCGATATATTTCGGCGGAACGATCATGCCGCCGTAACCGGCGAGCTTGGTGAGGATGACCGGATCGGCGACTTTCATCTTGAACTCGACGGTGTTGGCGTCGATGATCTCGACGCTGCCGATCGAATTGTAGTTGGACTGTTGCGGACCTTTGGCGCCTTCGGCTCCGAGCAGGCGGTCGAAGGTGAATTTGACGGCATTGGCGTCGAAAGCCTCGCCATTGTGGAATTTCACGCCTTCACGCAGCTTGAAGCGGATGCGCATGCCGTTGTCGAGCACTTCCCAGGAAGTCGCGAGACCCGGGACGAGCTTCAGGTCGGGGCCGCGATAGGTGAGGCCGTCAAAGATATTGGTCGAGACCGAGGCCCAGTTGACCAGGAATGTGTCGATCGGATCCCAGCTGCCCGGATCCTGCGGCGAGGACACCGTCAGCTTGCCGGCGGCGAGAGCCGAGACCGGCGCGAATGCCGTGCCTGCGAGCGCCATCGCCACGAATGCCGTCCGCAAGCCCCTCTGCATTTTTATCATCGTTTTTGCTCCTGTTGAAAAACCGAATGTCAAATCGTCACGCGCTGCGCGCCACGTAATGTCCGGGCGCGATCTCCTCCCGGGCGAGAAGCACCGGCTCGTTGCCGACAGCCCTGACCGGGCTTGGAATGTCTCCCTCGATCATCGCCAGCGGCTTGCGCCGGCGCGGATCGGCGACCGGCACGGCCGAGAGAAGCCGGCGCGTATAGTCGTGCGACGGCGTTTCGAAGATCTGGCGGCGATTGCCGAATTCCATGATCTGCCCGAGATAGAGCACCGCCACCCGGTGGCTCATCTTCTCGACCACGGCCATGTCGTGGCTGATGAAGAGGTAGGCGAGGCCGCGTTCTTCCTGCAGGTCCATGAACAGGTTGATGATCTGGGCCTGGATCGAGACATCAAGTGCGGAAAGCGCCTCGTCGGCGATGATCAGCTTCGGTTTCGAGGCGAGCGCGCGGGCGATACAGACGCGCTGGCGCTGGCCGCCGGAGAACTCGTGCGGATAACGGCGGGCATGCGCGGAGGTGAGGCCGACCCGTTCGAGCAGGGCATCGACGGTTTTTGCGATCTCCTTCTCGTTATCGAGAAGGCCGTGGGTGCGGATCGGCTCGGCGATCGAGAAACCGACCGTCTTGCGCGGATCGAGCGAGGCGAACGGGTCCTGGAAGATATATTGCACGTCCCGGCGCAGGTTGTGCCGTTCCGCCATGCTCATCGCCGACAGTGGCTTGCCCGAGAAGGTGATATTGCCGGCCGTTGCCTTTTGAAGCTGCTGGATGGTACGGCCGATCGTCGATTTGCCCGATCCGGATTCGCCGACCAGCGCCAGCGTCTCACCTGGATGGATGTCGAAAGAGACCTTTTCCACCGCATGGACGCGGTGAGTGACCTTGCCGAGCAGGCCCTTCTTGATGTCGAAACGCACCACGAGATCGCGCACCGACAGGAGCGGAGCGGCATCGTAGCGGGCAGTATTCTGGATGCGCTCGACACCCGAGAGCCTTGGTTCTCCGTCTTCGAGCACGGTCAGCGGCAGGCGCTTGGGAAACTCTTCGCCGGTCATGCTGCCGAGCTTCGGCACTGCTGCGAGCAGCGTGCGCGTATAGGCATTGGTCGGCCGTTCGAAAATATCGAGAGCCTTGCCCTTTTCCACCGCCTTGCCCTTCCACATCACCACCACGTCGTCGGCCATCTCGGCGACGACGCCCATGTCATGGGTGATGAAGATGACGGCGGCGCCGAGTTCCTTCTGCAGGTCGCGCAAGATATTGAGGATCTGCGCCTGGATGGTGACGTCGAGCGCCGTGGTCGGCTCGTCGGCGATCAACAGCCGCGGCCGGCAGGCGAGTGCCATGGCGATCATCACCCGCTGGCGCATGCCGCCCGAAAGCTGGTGCGGATAACGGGTCAAGAGTTCCGCGGCATCCGGCAGGCGGACCATGTCGAGCAGCCGCTTCGCTTCGGCGAGTGCCGCGCTGTTCGACTTGCCCTCATGCAGTTTCAGAATCTCGGCTACCTGGTCGCCGATCGTGAAGACGGGGTTCAGCGAGGTCATCGGTTCCTGGAAGATCATCGAGATCTCCTTGCCGCGAATGCTGCGCATCTTCTTCTGGTCGAGCTTCAGCAGATCGATCTCGCCGGCTGCGGTCTGGAACAGGATGCGTCCGGTCGGATAGCTGGCGCCGAGCATGTCAGCAAGCCGCATGATCGACAGCGACGTCACCGACTTGCCCGAACCGGACTCGCCGACGATTGCGACCGTCTGGCCGGCTGAGACGGAGAAGCTCAGGTTCTCGATGACGCGGGAAGCGCCGAACTCGACCGACAGGTCGTCCACGGCCAGAAGAGGGGTGGAGGCGGTTGGCGTCACGCGGGGAACTCCCTACCGATTGCGGCGGCGCAGGGCGCCTGATTGAAGGCATCGGCAGCGAAATTCACGAGATGCTCGTGACGTCTGGCGTGGCGGCTGCCGGCAGCCACCCCCATCGCTACCCGCCTGCTTTCCCGGCTCCGAATTTCTTTCGGTCTTTCCGTCAACTGCCTCATCCCCGCCTTGATAAGAATATGTCATCACTTTGTCGACAATTTGTCAACGGCGCAACGAGCTGATATTCCCGGCGGTCGGATGGCGAAGGTTCAGATGGTCTCAACTCCGGGCAGGTTCACTTGTTTCCGCCCCGTTGAAGGTCCCGGCCTAGCGGAAATGCAAGACAACCGGCGTATCGTCGAACGTTTCCACCCGCATCTCGAAACCGAAGATGGCTTGCAGGGTGTTGGGCGTCAGCAGGTCGGAAGGCGTGCCGTCGGCGACAATCCGGCCGGCTTTCATTGCCACGATCCGGTCGGCATGGGCACCCGCCTGGTTGATGTCGTGCAGCACGATGACAATGGTCTTTCCGTTTTCATCGGCGATCCTGCGGAGCGAACGCATCAGTTCCCGGGCGAAATACATGTCGAGATTGTTGAGCGGTTCGTCGAGCAGCAGATAGTCCGTCCCCTGGGCAAAGGCCATCGCCACCAGGGCTCGCTGCCGCTGGCCTCCGGAAAGGGTTTCGATGAAGCGGTCGGAAAGATCCGTCAGGTCGAACTGCTGCAGCGACTGGTCGATGATGGCGTAATCGTCAGGCGTCAGGCGTCCGCGTCCATGCGGAAAACGGCCGAAGCCCACGAGTTCGCGCACGCGCAGCCGGCTGGTGACGATCGAATCCTGCCGCAGGATGGCGAGGATTCGGGCGAGATCGCGGTTCGGTGTCGTGTCGACGGGGAAACCGTCGACACTGATCCTCCCGGCCTGCAACGGCTGCAGCCGGGAGATGAGCGACAGGAGCGAGGACTTGCCTGCGCCGTTCGGGCCGACCAGAGCGGTGATGCCGCCCTTCGGGATCGTCAGCGAAATGTCGTGGAGGATCTGCGTCTGGCCGTGCCGCAGCGAGACGTTTTCTATCCGGATCATTTGCGGCTCCCGAAAACGAGCAGAACAAGAAAGGCGAAGCCGCCGACGAATTCGATGACGACGCCGAGTGTCGAACTGCTGCCCAGAGCATGCTGAAACAGCGTCTGTCCGCCGACGAGGATGATGACGGCCGTCAACATGGTGGCCGGCATCAGAGCTGCGTGGCTGCGCGTATCGACGATGCGTTCGGCAAGCGCCACGACCAGTAGGCCGAAAAATGCGACAGGCCCCACCAGCGCCGTCGAAACGGCGACAAGCGCCGAGACAAGCAGCAGCAGCCCGGTGACGCTGCGCGACCAGCTGATCCCGAGCCCGGTCGCCGTATCGGCGCCGAGCGCAATGACATCGAGCACATGCCGGGCTCTCCATGCGATCACCATGCCGGCGATTGTGAGGATGGCGGCGAAGGCAAGAAGGTCGGTGCGGACGTCGTTGAAGTCGGCGAAACTCGCGCCCTGGACGACGGCGAAGTCATTGGGATCGATCAGGCGCGCCAGCAGCGAATGCAGGCTACGAAACAGGATGCCGAAGATGATGCCGGCGAGCAGCATCAGACCCATGTCGGTGCGGCGGCGGAGCATCGGCAGGAGGAGGCCCGTTGCCAGTGCCATCAGTACGACAATCTCGCCGCCGAACTTGAGCTGCGCGTCGAGCGCCGCATAACCGAGCCCGCCGAGCAGGAAGACGAGCAGCATCTGGCCGAACAGGTAAAGCGCGTCGAGACCCATGATCGACGGTGTCAGGATACGGTTGTTGGTGACGGTCTGGAAGATCACCGTCGAGACGGCGATCGACACGCTCACCTGCAGAAGGGCGGCAAGCTTCATGGCGCGCAGGGCGAGCACGAAGCCGATATTGCCGCGCAGCCCGATCGTCATGAAGGCGACGATGCAGAGGAGGGCTGCCCCGGCAAGCCAGAGAAGCCGGCGATCGGGCATGTGCCGGCGCTCAGACATGGGAAGGCCGCCGGAACAGAAGCCAGAGGAAGATCAGTCCGCCGACGCAACCCATCATCGTCCCAACCGGAATTTCGTAAGGATAGCGGAGCAGCCGTCCAAGGATGTCGCAGCCGAGCACCAGGATCGCGCCGCTGGCGGCCACGAAAGGCAGCGTGCCGCGCATATTGTCGCCCATCAGCCGAGAGACGATGTTCGGCACCACGAGGCCGACGAAGGGGATCATGCCGACGACCACGACGCTCAAGGCCGAGATGACGGAAACGATGATCAGCCCGAGCTGCAGCATGCGCGCATAGTCAAGGCCGAGCCCGATGCTGGCGTCGCGGCCGAGCGCCATGATCGTCAGCCGGTCGGCGACGATCCAGGCGACCACCACCATCAGTGCCCCGAGCCATAGAAGCTCGTAACGGCCGCGCAGGACGCCGGAAAAGTCGCCATTGGTCCAGACCGAGAGATATTGCAGAAGGTCGGCCTGCCAGGCGACGAAGGTGACTGCCGCGCCGATGACGCCGCCATAGACGAGCCCGAAGAGCGGCACGAGAAAAGGCTGCGTCGGCGGAAGCCGGTGCGCCGTCATCAGGAAGAGCGAGGTCCCGAGAAGAGCGGCGGCACTCGCCGCCAGGCTTTTGAACAGAAGGCTGGCGGAGGGAAGGAGTAAGGTGACAAGCAGGATCCCAAGTTCGGCGCTCTGCGCGGTTCCGGCGGTGGAGGGCTCCACATAGCGGTTGCGGGCAAGCGTCTGCATGATGAGCCCGGCGATCGCCAGGCCGGCGCCGGCGAGGATCGCCGCGAGTGTGCGGGGCAGGCGGCTGACGAGCAGGAGTTCCAGCGCCCGCCCGTCCGAGAACAGCCGGCTGATCGGCATGTCGCCAACCCCGACGCAAAGGCTGAAAACAAAAAGGATCGCAAGCATCAGGCCGGCGATCCACCCCGTTTTCGACGATTGTTTGGCGGCGGCGATGCTCATCTGGCGGCGGTGAACGCCTCAGCGACAGTCGCGACAACCCGCTGTATCGACTGCACCCCGCCGGCGGCGATGTAGAATTCTGCAGCTGGCAGATAGATCATCTGGTTCTTCTTCCAGGCTGTCGTCTTGGCGACCAGTTCGTTGTCGAGCGTCGTCCTGGCGCCCTGTTCGCCGGAACCGATCGCGGCGGCGCGGTCGAGCACCAGAAGCCAGTCGGGATTTGCCTTGGCAATGAACTCGAAGGAGATCGCTTCGCCATGATTGGCGGCTTCGATGTCGGGCACCGCCGCCGGCAGGTTCAGCGCGGCATGCACCCAGCCGAAGCGCGAGCCGGGACCATAGGCGGTGACTTTCGGCCCGTTGGTCATGATGATCAGGCCTTTGCCCTTGCCGGCAATCGCTGCCTTGGCGGCTTCTATCCGGGCATCCAGTTCCTTCACGGCGGAAGCGGCTTCGTCCGTCTTGCCGAAGAGCGCGCCATAGGCAGCCAGCCGTTCCTTGGCCTGGGCAACGAGGTCGTCGCCATCCATGGTCATGTCGATGGTCTGCGCAACCTGCGCGGTCGCCGAAGCCTTGGTCGAGGAGCGGCCGCCGACGATGATCAGATCCGGACCGAGCGCGCTGAGGGCCTCGAGATCGGGCTCGAAGAGATCGCCGACGACTTCCGCGCCCTGTTTCAGAGGCTCCAGTTGCGGGAGGTATAGCTTCTGCGGAACGCCGGCTGGCTTGATGCCGAGGCGATCGAGCGTATCGAGCGCCGCGATATCCAGGACCGCGATCTTGGCGGGTGAGGCGGCAACCTGCACCGGGCCCTTGGCAGTCAGGATATCCACCGCTTGCGCGGGGAGGGCTGAAAAAGCAAAAGCGGCAAAAGCCGCGATCGTCCTCAAGTTCATTCTCTCACCATGTCTTGACCGTGGGCCGAATGCTCGATCAGGCCTCAGGCGGCCCGATCCGGCCGCTGCCATTGCAGGCTTTCCAGATTTTCACGGAAAGCGAAGCGCACGAGATGCCTCTCGATCACCGATTCCGTTTCCGTCAGCTGTTCCTCGTCGGCTGCCGTCGCGAGGATCCTGAGGCCGCCGTCATCCGCATCGAGAATGGCGGTGCCGCAGGCAAAGCGGCACTCCCCATGGGTCTCGGAATAGGAGACGTCGATCTTGTGAGCGAAATGCTTGCACAACTGGACGAGGTATTTTCCGCCGTGTTCGGTGCGCCATTCCGCAGTCGCCTGTAACAAAGCCCTCTCCTTAAGATGACTGTCGCTCTCCACTTATCTCACCCCTGCTGCCGCGGCAACGGGAACGCGGTTGCTGCACGGTCATGTGAACGCATGATCATGTTCTTCAGAACGTCGCCTTGGCGGTCAGAAGGAAGCTGCGGCCCGGTTCGTAAAGCGGGGTCACGTTGCCGAATTCTTGACCATAGGTGGCGCGGTCGGAATAGGTCTTGTCGAGCAGGTTCTGCACCTCGGCGCGGAATGTGAAGTTGGGCAGAGCTTCCGGCTTCCATTCTGCAAAGATATTGACGACTTCATAGGCCCTGAAGGGCGGAGAGCCTGACGTGATATGGTCGTATTCCGGAGCGATCTCGATGTCGCCGCCGATGATCAGCCCCCAGTCCGCGAATGTGTGTGCGGCGGTAACGGTGATGATGTCACCCACAGGCGTCGCGAGGTAGTTCCCCGTTTCGGAATCCGCTGGTCGGCCGTTGATGTCGACGTCGATATGGGCGTATTTCACCTTCACATAACCGCTCGACCACTCATAACCTGCACCGATCTCGAAACCCTTGGATTTCAGATCGTGATTGAGGAGCGCTCCGGCCGCAGCCGGACTGTAGCGGGCAACACGGGCATCGTTGATATCTGTGCGGAACAAGCTGGCTTCAGCGGTGAAGCCCTCATATTTGGCTTCGAGCCCGATCATGTAGTTGTCCGCCGTGACGACTTCCGGGCCATCGGGGCCGTAGCTCCAGAGCGGATTGATGTTGAAGGTCTCTGCCATCGGAACGCCGGCCCATACATGCGAGAAGCCGGCTTTGGCAGTCAGGAAATCGGTAAGATCGTATTCGCCCGAAATGTTGGCGCTCAAGCCGCTATTGTCGAAATCCGAGCCGTTGACGCCTGTGAACCATTGATGATCACCGCGGGCGCCGAAGGAAAGCCGGGTTCTTTCCCACGGCTCAAGCCTTGCCTGCGCATAAATTCCGATATTGCTCGCCTTTTCCCTTCCGGAATCCGTGGACGCTTCAAGCTCCGTCCGGTCATTGTAAAAGTCCACGCCGGCGGTAATGCTGCCGATCTCGAAAGAGAACTTGTTCTCGAACTTGCCGTTGAAACTCGTGGTCTCGCCGGTCGCGGTATAGAGGAAGCCCGGAGAACCATAAACGGGCACGCTGACTTCCGTCCCGCTATAGGCCAACATGATAGTCGGGTCCCACCAGCCTTCCGGGCTGGTGTCCGTGTAGGTGAGGACTGTATTTTGCCGTTCGAGACGATAGTCGCGAATGCGCGGCTCCCAGGGCCGGCCCGTATCGACGAAGCCGGCGTTTGCACGGAACGGGCGGGGCGCATCGTCGACCACGCGGTCGTGGCTGATCTCGATGCGGTCGCCGCTCTCGAATTCATAGGCAAGCTTGCCAAGGCCACTGATGATATCTGTGCTTGTCCCGGAAACCTCGCTTCCGGCGCCGCCGACAAAATCGTCGCCCTTGCCGAAGGTCAGGTAGCCGAGGAACTCGAAGCCCTCACGCTTGCCGTAAGCGGAAAGCCCGGTCGTCACCGTATCGCTGTTGAAATTGTAGGTCGACGTGACGAAGCCGCCGAAGGATTTGCCCGGCGCCAGAAGGTCGATCGCATCCTTGGTCTCGTAGTTGATCGAGCCGGCGAGGGCGCCGGGGCCGGCGTCGGCGGGCGCGATGCCGGCGTCCACGTCCACTGCCTTCAGCAGGCTCGGGTCGATCAGGTTGGTCGCGTTGTGATGGAAGACCTTGTTGTTCTGGCGTGCGCCGTCGATGCTGATGGCGAGATTGGTTTCCTCGACCCCATGGACATAGACCTTCTGCGACATGGGAAGCGAGCTGCCCACCTGTATGCCGGCCTGTTCCCGGAACACGTCAGCGAGGTCGGTCGGGTTGATGCGCTCGAGCTGCTCGGGTCCGATGACCGTTTCGCCGACATCGCCCTCGGCACCCGGTTGGCCTTGTAGGACGATCGGCCTCAGCGTCGTGGCTCCTTCGGTCGGCACGTCGCCGGACGCATTTGCGGGAGTGCCGATGACGGCCGTGCCGTTGGCGATCCTGTAGTTCACGCCCGTCCCTGCGAGCATGCGGGCGAGCGCCTGATCCGGCGTGAGATTGCCGCTGACGGCCTGCGCGGCGACGCCGCGGGAAGTCGAGGCAGCCAGCGTCACCTGAAGGCCGGACTGGCGGCCGAAGGCATTGAGAGCCGAAGCAAGCGGCTGAGCCGGGATATTGAAGCTGCGCGTCGCCGTCTGGGCGAGGGCCGGGGACGCAAAGATCGCGCTTCCGCCAATCGCGGCTGCTGCGACCGTTGTCATCAAGCTCAGTGCAAAAGCGTTCCGCTTGCCCTTTGCCCCCACGCTACGCACTACTCCACTCACCGGCAAAATCATCCGCCCCGTCTCCTGCTACACTGTGTTCGCCAAGGCCCCCCGGCCTGCGCTTCAGGGTAAAGACGACTGCGCCCGGCGCTTTTTTCACCGCATCGCAAAAATTTTCAGGAAATTTTAACGGCCTAGAAAAGCGCAAGCACCCTGAGATAGGGGGAGATGTGGTGCACCCTGCCGCCATAAGGCTGGACCAGCGCCTCGAGGGCCCGATCGGGATCGGAGAGATCGTAGAGGCCGGTGACGCGCCGATTGGCGAGATCGCCGCTCGGGATGCTGATCCACGCGGCATGATAGCGCTGCAGTTCCTCGGCGACCGAGGCGACGGTCACGTCGTTGACGAACAGCCGCCCGTTTCGCCAGGCCGCCATGTCTTCCGGCGCCAATCTTGCTCGCGACACCCGGCCATCGGTGTGGCTGACGGTCATGGAATCGCCGGGAGAAAGCTCGAAGGCGCGCGCCGCGCCGTCGATCGTGAGGCCGACCACGCCGCGAACCAGTTCCACCGTCGTATCTTCGGGCTTGATATGGACATCGAACGCGGTGCCGAGCACGGTGACCTTCACGCCGGCTGCGGTGACGGTAAAGGGCCGCGCCGGATCGTGCTTGACGTCGAAGAAGGCTTCGCCGGAAAGCAGCGTCACATGCCGTGCGCCGTTGGCAAAATCCGCATCAATCGCGCTTTCGGCGCCGAGTTCGACTGCGCTGCCGTCCTCGAGCGTGATCTTGCGCAGCTCGGCCGCTGCGGTCCTGAAATCTGCCCGGTAGCGAATGAAGAGGGAGGGGCCGGCCAATGCCAGCACAAGACAGGCCGCCAGCGCCAGCGCCGCGCCCGCACTCCAGACGCGCCGTCGGTGGTGAGCGGCAAGCATTTTCGCTTGGCCTGCCGGCCGCCAGAGGTCTTCGTGGATGGGCGTCGTCTCGCCCATCAGCTCCCAGGTCTTGCAGGCTTTCGTCCAGGCATCGCGATTTGCAGGCGACCGGTTGAACCAGAAGCTGAAATCGCGCTCGTCGGCGGCTGTACGATGTGGTTCGCGCAGGCGCAGGAACCAGTCCATCGCCTCCTCCAGAATGCTCTCGTCCGTTTTGTCGTGCCCTGCCAAGTCTCAACCTGCTTCGGATGTCTTGCGATCTCTATCCGAAATTCCCCTTCTTGCGTAGGAACGATTGGCTGGTCCGGATTTTTCGCATGTGTGGAGATATTCAGGCGTTTTTCCTGTCGAGCGCGGTGGCGATCTTGACCATGGCGGTCCGCACGTGGCGATGGGCGGTGGCGACGGAGATGCCCAGGTGGTCGGCTACGCCTTCGAGCGTATGGCCACCGAACCGGTACATTTCCACAGCAATCCGGATCTCGCTTGGAAGCGCATCGAGTGCCGCGGCCGCCACACGCACCTCGTCGCCGAACATCACCGTCTGTTCCGGATTGTCGGCGGCTTGTGGAATGGTCCAGAAGGGCGGGTCTTCGGCATGGCCACGATACTCGATCTTGCGGCGCTTCAGGACGTCGAAGGAGAGATTGCGGACGATGCGATAGAGATAGGCAAGTCCCTGGCGCGCTGATTCGCCGGGCGTCTTCCCCGGCGCGAAACGCAGATAGGCCTCCTGCACGATATCCTCGGCCGCCTCTCGGGAACCTAGGATTCGAGCGGCATAGTCGACCAGCGCCGAGCGGTGGGCGAGATAGAGGCTGTGACGACTTTCAGCTTCCAAGGTCATGGGGTCAGAGTATCTGAGCTCGTCTAATATGCTGACCCAGCGCTCGCCACGAGATGCAACGGATGGGTCGATGATATGAATGACATGGTTGGACTCCCTATCATGCGACGCATATCTACCATCAAAAACTTGAATGCAATAGTCATATTATGATGACGGCAGCAAAGGGCGGGTTGCCTTTGCCGCCGTCATCAGTCCCTCGGCCCCGCCGCGACACGTTGGGAGAAGCGAGGCGGGGAGAGATATGCATGTTTCAGCCCTATCCGGCCGCTCTTCTAAGTCTCGGGGCGGTGAGCGGTAGATTTTGGTCGCACCAATCGGAAAAGACCTCGCCAAGCCTGTCCTTCAGTTTGCGTTCCAGCCGGTCGGCCTCGTCAAGGCGTGCGAAGACTGCACCGGCCTGGTTCCTGTCGCCGGTCTGGCCGAGTTTCATGCAGGCGTAATGCAGGTTTTTCAGCGATTGGACGAGCGCTTCGATCTCCTCGCACCAGGTTTCGAATTCAGCGGATGGCAGTTTCAGGGCGCGCCAGAAGAAAGCGAAACCGTGCTCATAAGCATATTTGCGGATGGTGATCACCGGCAGTTCGCGAACCGCCGATGCCAGGTTCGCCAGCTGCAGTCCATTGCGGCCCTCGATATGGGCCGTGACGATGTCGCGCACGGCATCGGACAACGGATTGCGGTCAGCAACGAAGCAGGCCTCGAAATAATCCCTGAGATCTTCCGGCGCCGGATTGCGTGCCTGTGCGTTGTCGAAGACATAACCGCCACCCACCGTCGGCTGCATGATCGCATGGATCACCTTTTCCCGCTCGATCTCGCCTTCCCATCGGTAATCGGGATCGTGCACGAACCATTTGTCCGGGTCGGCGGTCTTCTGCAGCATCAGGTAGTGCGGGAAGGGGTTCTGGTTGAATTTGTTCTCGCGCTCGGGAAGGTGGAACATGTCGAGCATGACCATGACCGAGCCGGTCTCCGGGCGGCTGTCGACGAGGTCGAAAAGCGTGGCGAGGTTGTCGCTCTTCGATTTCGCCGGGTCGTACCACTCCCGGACCTGGACCTGGTAGAGCCGCCGGAACCAGTCGCGGAAGAAGTCCTGGGTAATCTCCGGCGAATGATAGAGGAGCTGAAAGCTTTCGCTGACGGTGAACCGCGCATCCCAGACCCCGAAATAGAAGGGCCGCTGGTCGAGCCCCTGCCGTTTCAGGCCGTCGCAGACGCAGCTGACAAAGCAATGCACCTTGATGTCGTAATAGGCCTCGCCGTGGACCCCCTCATCTGCGGTCCCGCCCGTCATCGGGAATGACGGAATGATGGCCTTCGGCACATAGAGCGCCACGAGGTCCGCAACCGTGTCGAGTTCCTGCCGCGCGATCGCCTCTTCCGGCATGGCAAGGCCGTATTCCAGCTCGAGATTGAGGAAGATCTGCAGGATCAGAACGGAATCGAGATAAAGATCCTCGTTGAGGCGGGCTTCCGGTGCGAAGCCACGCATATGCGGATGGGCCATGTGCTCGGAAAGCACGGCCCGGACGGCTTCGAGAATATCTTCACGGGTCATGAGGCAACTCCTGCTTCGGGGCCTGCGAACTCGCCGGCCGCATGACGGACAGCGACCTCGCGGCGGCTGATCTTGCCGTTCGCCTGGCGGGGGACTTCTGCGACCTGGATCATTTCCATCGGCAATTGGTGGCTGGCGAGATGGCGGCTGCACCATGCGCGGATATCCTGCGGTGCCATGGGCTGGTTGGCGCTGTAGAGCAGGGCCACGCGTTCACCGGCAAAACGGTCGCTCCTGCGGAAGGCGACGGCGTCGGTAACGCCGGGCATCGCCATCACCGCGTCCTCCACGTCACCGGGATAGACGTTGAGCCCCGACACGTTGATCATGTCGTCCATGCGCGACACGAAGACCAGCATGCCGTCTGTGCGGCGGTAGCCGAGGTCGCGGGTGTGGATTGCCGCGCCGCCATCGCTCCGGACGACGATCTCGCCGGTATCGTCGGAGCCCGTTCCGGTCTCGGCCGTCAGATGCGGCAGGACGAAACCCATGTCGCCTGCGGCTCGCATGTCAGGGTTGATGGCGATGCAGCCGGATTCCGAGCAGCCATATTGCTGGAAGAGATGCTCGCTCCTTGCGCGGATCTGCACGAACCACGGATCGGGAAGCAGTGTGCCGGAGGTCATCGCCGCATGAAGCTTTTCCCCCTCGGGCAAAAGCCGCGAGAGCGTATGGAGGATCGCCGGGGAGGAATAGAGGAGCGGCCGCCCGGTTTCGCGCAGCACTTTCAGGAGATATTTCGGATTGGCGGTCTCGACGATGACGGGGACCTGGCCGCGCTTGAGGGCCACGAGAATCCCGCAGATCAGCCCGTAGGAATGGGTGGTCGGGCAGGCGATCACCGGCGTCATGCCTTCGGGTTCGCGGAAGGTCGCGACATAGCTTTCGACCTCCCGGTCGATTTCGGCCCACGGCCGGGCGATGCATTTTGCTGCCCCGGTCGTTCCCGAACTCATGTGCAGCAGCCGACCCGGCTTTGGCGCCTCTTGCTTCGCGTCGAGCACTTCGGCCGTCAGGCTGTTGTAGAAAAGCCGGTCGCAATTGGCCGTGATCGCCAGTTTTCGGGCAGCGGCGTAGGGCGTGCCGGGATGGATCGGCAGCACGCTGGCGCCCGCCTTGCGGATGGCGAAGAACAGGGACAGCCATTGGGTCGTCTCGCTGAAGCAGACCGCGTAGCGTCCGCTGTCGTTTTCAGCAAGGCCGATCTGCGCGGCGATGCGTCGCGATGTTTCATCGAAATAGGTGTGATCGTAGAGCCGTCCATCGATCTGGATCATGGCTTTCTCCTTCGTTCAGACGTCCTGGCAGCCAAGGCATTCGGCACCTCGTGGTGATATTCCGGCTTCAGCGCGAGGAGCTTTCGGGTGATCAGGGATTCGGTGAGGATGAGCGCGCGGTCATGTCCCAGCAGCGATTGCCGGTGCTGCATGTCCTGCTCTTGCGCATAGGACGTGAGCAGGCTTTCGACCCGCTGCCAAAAGCGGAATTCCGGAAGTCCGTAACAGACGTCGAGAAGATGCGAGATCTCCGCCAGGTTGAACACGAACAGCGTGTCCATCACGAGTTCCCGCAGGGAATCGAGATTGTCCGTCCAGTAATACTGATCCGGTTCCGCATGGCGGTAGAGCGGGTTCAGCGCAGCGAAATCCGGAGCTCTCTTCGGCTCGTGCAGGAAATCGGGCGCAAATTCCACGCTCTCGTGGAAATCGCGCAGGATAAGCCGCACCGGCCAGCCGTCCCGGTGGACGAGCAGCATATTCTGGCCGTGGGCTTCAACGGCGATCCCATGGGCGACAAGGAGGTGCCAGACAGGCAGGACGGTGACCTCCAGCAGCCGGTTCATCCATGGCATGAGGCCGAAACGCTCGATCCACTCATCCGCAAAGGGCCTTCCGTCCGCTTCGATCATCATCAGGGCGTTGAAAGGGATGATCGCCTCGCCGGGTGACAGCGTCGCCTCGGCGTTTTCCCGCCAGATCGCACCCAGCTGGCCGGCCAATGGACCTCCGGCATCGGCGATGACCCCGGCATATTCCTGCAGGATGGTGAGGGGAAATTCCCGGCCAAACAACGGATCGTCGCGGACGATGCCGGCGATCCAGGCAGACAGCACCGGCGCCGTGCAGACCGAATGCGGCTCCAGCGTCCTGCGCGACGAGGTGTTGACGATGTTGAGCGGCAGCTTGATGCTTGCCGCGAGCGGCCGGTCGATATTGAACAAGGACCGGACCGATTGGCTCGCCACGTAGCGATCACCCGCGGGGCCGAGAGAATGCGCCTCTCCCGCGGCGATCCACCCCGTTCGCATGGTTTCGCCAACGTCTTTCCATTGCCACGGATGGAGAGGCACCAGCCCGAAATCTCCGGCCGGCAAGCCGAGCTGTTTCCGCCTCGCCTCCAACGCTGTCCACGTCTCGTCGCCGAGTTCGGTGCGCCAGAAGGCGTCGCTGCTGCCCGGAAGCGCCTGAGCGAGATGTTTTTGCGCGACGAGCAGCCAGACGAGCTGGAATGGCTGCCCGGCTTCCGGTCCGTAGGCGGCATGATCGGCAAACGAAAATCCGGTTCGGGCTCTGTAACAGGGATGGTACGGATGCCCTTCATCGACGGCACCTTCCAGTTCGACGAAGGAAAGGGCACGGCGGTTCTTCAGGGGCAGGTTCTGATGGTTCCATTCGGAAAAGGCGATCGTCTGCTCCAGCTCGCCGAGCAGCTTGCCGCGTGCGATCCCGGTGCCGGGCAATGACGGGATGATCGCGCCGAGCGAGGCGCTTTCCCAATGGCCATCCACGGCCCGTATCTCCACCGAACCCTTCGCGATCCGGGCGCGTCCGAACGGGCCGATCGTGCCGCGGCACCGGAATTCCCGACCACTGAGCATCCACTGAAATTGCGGCGCACCGCCACAGGCGCTTTCGCGCACCTCTATGACGCCCTCGAACAGCAGTGCCGCCACGAGCTGGCGGATGACGCGGTCGCGAGGTTCTGCCGCGGCTTCAAGAGGCAATGGCATGGCCGGTCCTCGGTGCCGCAAGCGCGATCGGAACCCTCAGCGGGTTCGGGATGGGCCGATAAAGGGAATGCACGCCGCTCGACTGCAGTTCGTCGACATCGAAAAGGCGGGTCGTGAGATTGGCCTTCGACGTGATCGTCGGCAGATCGAGAACATGCCTTGCAAAATCCCGGCCGGCGCCGGACATCGTTTCGGCGCAGTGTTCCAGATGCGCCCGCAGGGCAAATAGAAGGACACCCTCGTCGCAAAGTCCGTCATGGCCCATCCGGCTGATGACGGAAAAGACCTGGTTGACGATCAGGTAATAGGCGAACCGGTCACGGATTTCGGCATCCGCGAAATAGAGCGAAGCGATCGTTTCCGTTTCCGGCGCGTGCCCGGCAAGCAGGCTGCGATAACGCTCCGAAAGATAAAAGCCCTGGTTGTCGCGATAGTAGCTGGCGGCCGGATAACCCATGCCGATATCGAGGAGGGTGTTCTGCTGGTGGGCTTCGAGCGCCACCCCGTAATCGTCGTAGAGTCGGATCAATGGCTTCACGGCACAGCCGAGATAACGCCGGAACCATGCAAGCGCGGTGTTTGAAATGCCGTCGCCGCCCCTGGCTGCGAGCTTGCGGATGGTCCGCGCCAGTCTCGACAGATCGCCTGGAAGCGGGTCGGCGGTGAGGGCGGCGACCGTCACGACGCCCTGTGCCCTCGCGCCCTTGAATGGATTTTCGCGCAGGATGATTTCGAAACCGCTCTCCTCGCGACCCGGTATATCGAGGGTGATGTAGGCGGGATCCTGGATGATGCGGAAATTTTTTGAACGCTCGGCAAAGCCGAGGCCCTCTATCAGTTTTGCCATCGCTACCCCGGCTTCAAGCTCCGGCCGGCGATTGATGCGCACGGAATTGGTGATGCGCACGGGAAGCGAGAACTTCAGCATCCAATCGGAATGGGGGCTGTAGACGGTGCGTACCGACGACGTCGCGGTGAACAGAGATCCCGCGGGACCGAGATGACGCAGGCGGCCGTCGCGCTGCAGCGTCTGGATGCCCGGATCGAGAAGCAGCGCTTCGGCCTGTAGCGGGTGCATAGGTAGGAGGCATTCGTCCGGTTCGATGCCGAGATCGGCTCCGGATGCGCCGAGCTCCGCGCGGATGATTTCGTGCGCCTGCATCGTTCGCGCTGAAGCCTCGCGGACATGTTCTGTCCGGGCGGCAAAATACTGCAGCTGGAATTGTCCGCGCAGTTCCGGGGCGTATCGCTCCTGCTGCCAGAAGGTCATGCCCTGCCGGCTTTTTGGCGTCGGATGCTGCCAGTGGCCGAAGACGAGCGATTGTTCCGCCTCGATGAAATGTCCCTCGTCCGGCGGCGCGGGCGAGGCTTTTTCGAGGTAGAGCGTCATCTGCTGGTAGCTGTCGAGAACACGCACCAGCAGCTCCAGTTCAAAGCTGCGCAGGGCATCGGTCCGGTCGTCCTCCATTTGCCGGTAGGCTTCCTGGAGGAGGAGATGCAGCGCCGACATCGGCTCGGCCGCCCGCCAGGACATGTCGGACGCGGCGCGCGTCCACAACCTGCCGAAATGCTGCGGTCCGCAGACGGACGCGGAGACGATCTCTGCACGCAAGAGGATCTGCTGCTGCGGCAGGGGCCATTCGATGGCATCGACCGTCCCGCTCACGCTGCGGTGGACAATCCGGGTGCCGGAACTGACCTCCCGCAGATAGCAGTTCGCAAAACTCTGGAATGTCGCCGCTTCCGCGGTCTGTCTTGACGATTGCATATGTCTTCATCCCCGTTGCGCAAGCCGACGGCCACGCAATGGCTTTCCAGTCAGCGTCAGGCGGCCGGAGCCGGCAGCCTGTGCCGGTTTTCAGCCAGGCTTCCGCCGACAGTGATCTGGCTGCTTTCTCTGGATTGCCGGCTGCAGCGCCGGGGCAGGGGATTGTTTGAGTTTTGGCCCGGCAGGAAGAGCAGGAGCCGAGCGTCCCGCTTTGCTGCGATGCAACGGGCTCGTTTCGGCCTGCGGTGCCTGAAGCTGTGATCTCATGGCGGCAAACCCCGTTCCTGTCATCCGTTTTTGCGTGCCTTGCTCTTGCTCTGCAGGCGCTCGGTAACAAAGACGATCTGTCCGCACCTTTTTTTCACCGCTTTCAGAATTTTTGATCCGCGCCGGCAGGCTCTGCTTTGATGATTATCCTGTGGGCGACAAAATCGCGGGTCTTGCCTTACCAAAGGCCAAGGCCTGTGGTTGAATTTGCAAGGGAGGCAACATGAAGATCACCAAGCTTGAAACTGTGCGCGTCGCAGAGCGTGCGAACCTGTTGTGGGTACTGGTCCACACTGACGAGGGTATTACCGGCCTTGGCGAAACCTTTTTCGGGGCACAGACCGTGGAGAGCTATATCCACGAATACGTGGCTCCGCGGGTCATCGGCCGCGACCCGCTGCAGATCGACCTCCTGGCGCAGGAACTGGTCGGTTATATCGGTTTTCGTTCCTCAGGCGCGGAAGTTCGCGGCAATTCGGCGTTCGATATTGCCCTTTGGGACATTTTCGGGAAGGTCACGAACCAGCCGATCGCCCAGCTGCTCGGAGGCTTCAGCCGCAGGGAAATCCGCACCTACAATACCTGCGCGGGGACCGAATATATCAAGAAGGCGACCGGCCAGGCGACCGCCAACTACGGTCTGACCGGTGGCACCAGCTATGACGATCTGAACGGCTTTCTCCATCGTGCCGACGAACTGGCCGAATCGCTGCTCGAAGAGGGCATCACCGCCATGAAGATCTGGCCGTTCGATGCGGCCGCGGAAAAAACCAAAGGCCAGTATATCTCGATGCCGGACTTGAAACTTGCGCTTCAGCCTTTCGAGAAGATCCGCAAGGCCGTCGGCGACAGGATGGATATCATGGTCGAGTTCCACTCCATGTGGCAACTCCTGCCGGCCATGCAGATCGCCAAGGCCCTGACACCGTACCAGACCTTCTGGCATGAAGATCCAATCAAGATGGACAGCCTGTCGAGCCTGAAGCGTTATGCGGAAGTGTCGCCGGCGCCGATCTCAGCCTCCGAGACGCTCGCGACCCGCTGGGGTTTTCGCGATTATCTGGAAACCGGCGTTGCCGGCGTCGTCATGCTCGACATATCCTGGTGCGGAGGTCTTTCGGAGGCCCGCAAGATCGCGTCCATGGCGGAAGCCTGGCACCTGCCGGTCGCCCCACACGACTGCACCGGCCCGGTCGTTCTTTGCGCATCGACCCATCTGTCACTCAACGCGCCGAACGCGCTGGTGCAGGAAAGCGTGCGCGCATTCTACAAGACGTGGTACCGGGACCTGGTGACGGCGCTGCCGGAGGTGAGAAACGGCATGATCACCGTGCCGCCAGGCCCGGGTCTCGGGATGGAGCTCAATCCCGAGCTCGATCGAGCCTTCACCGTCAGCCGGTGGACGTCCGACGCCTCCATTCTCTAAGGTGCAATTGAAATGACCATATCCTCGGCGACCGTGCTCAAGACCGCGAGCATGACCGGCCCGATGCTGATGCTTCTCGGCATGCTGATGTTTGCTCTCAACGACGCCATGGGCAAGTGGCTCGTCGCGAATTACGGGCTCGGTCAGGTTGTCCTGATCCGCAGCCTGGCAGCACTGATCATTCTCGTGCCGATGGTCTGGAAGGCAGGTTTTAGCAATCTGCTGACCGTCGAACGGCCCGGCATGCAGTTCTTCCGCGTGGCGTTTTCAACGGCTGAAGTGTTCTGCTTCTATTATGCGGTCATGTACCTGCCGCTCGCCGACGTCATGACCTATTGGCTGGCTGCGCCGATCTACGTTGCGGCGTGCTCGCCCTTCCTGCTCGGCGAAAAGGTCGGCTGGCGGCGCTGGACGGCGATCGCCGTCGGCTTCGTCGGCGTCATCATCACGCTCGAACCCTCGAGCGCCATGTTCAGCATGCCGGCCGTCATTTCGATCGTCGGCAGCGCCGCCTTTGCCTTCATGCTGATTTCCGGGCGGTTCCTGCGAGGCACGCCGGATAGTGCGCTGGTCTTCTTCCAGGTCGTGGGCGCCGGCGTCGCCGGCCTTGCCTTCGCGCCCATGGACTGGTCACCGATTGCATCGAGCCGCGATCTTCTTCTTCTCGGGCTGCTCGGTATCGTCGCGATGGCAGCTCATATGCTGGTCAACCGCGCCCTCAAGATCTCCGATGCGGCGACCGTGGCACCGCTTCAATATACGCTGCTGCTTTGGGCCGTGATCTTCGGCTGGATGTTTTTCGGCGACATCCCACGATTCGGCATGATGGTCGGGGCCGCCCTGATCGTCGCTTCCGGCCTCTTCATCTTCATCCGGGAGCAGATGCTCAAGAAGCGTGAGAGCGTGCTTCCCGCTATTCCCGAATAGAGAAAAGCCCGCGATCACTCGCGGGCTTTCCCAAATGGTCGCTGTCGCGCGAAGCCTTCGGCTTACTTCTTGCGGACTTCCTTGAGCTCGGCGACGATGCCATCGACCACCTCGGCGCCAATGACAGCCTTGTGCTTCTCATAGACGACCGCGGACTTTTCGCGGATGCGCTGCTGCTCTTCCGGCGAAAGCGTGTTGACCTGCAGGCCGGCCGCCTTGATCTTCTCAAGCGACTTCTTGTTGAGATCGCCGATCACCTGGCGTTCCACATCCCGGCCGACGACCGCGCAGGCGCGAAGGGCAGCCTGCTCGTCAGGGGCATAGGTGTTGAAGATTGCCTTGGAGAACAGGAAGAGGAACGGCGTGTAGGCGTGGTTGGTCTCGGTGACGTATTTCTGGACCTCGAAGAACTTCGAGGTATCGATCGTCACATAGGGATTTTCCTGTGCGTCGATCGCCTTGGTTTCGAGCGCCGAGAAGACCTCGCCGAAGGCCATCGGGGTGGCGTTGGCACCGAGATTCTGGAAGGTGTCGAGGAAGATGTTGTTCTGCATGACGCGAACCTTCATCCCCGAGAAATCTTCCCATTTGGTGACCGGGCGAACCGAGTTCGACAGGTTACGGAAGCCGTTTTCCCAGTAGGCGAGATTGACGAGGCCGGCGGCATCCAGCTTCTGGTTCATCATGTCGCCGAACTTGCCGTCGAGGACCTTGTGGGCTTCCTGCGGATTGCCGAACAGGAAGGGCAGGTCGAAGACGCCGAGTGCCGGAACGATGCCGACCAGAGGCGACGACGATGTCACCACGGCTTCCTGGACGCCGGAGCGCAGGGCCTGGGTGGCCTGCAGGTCGCCGCCGAGCGCGCCGCCCCAGAAGGCTGTCAGCTTCATCTTGCCGCCGGACTTCTCGTCAAGGCACTTCTGCATGGCGGCGATGCCGTTGCCGACCGGATGGTCGGCGTTGATGCCGTTCGAAACGCGGATATTACGCGCCTTGAATTCGGCGAAGGCCGGTGCGGCCGATGCGCAGGCGATGGCAAGTGCAGTAGTTGTGAGTAGCAGTTTTCTCATATTATCCTCCCATGGATGTGTGAGACGGGGTTAGCGGAGCCAGCGTGCAGGGACGAGCACGAGGTCTGGAAACAGGACCAGCAGGAACAGAACGATGGTTTCGGCGATCAGGAACGGCCAGACCCCGGCCGTCACCTTGCCAAGCGGAATGCGCGCTACGCCGCTGACCACGTTCAATACTACGCCGACCGGCGGAGTGATGAGGCCGATGGAATTGTTCATGATGAAGAGCACGCCGAAATAGACCGGGTCGATGCCAGCCTGCTTGACGATCGGCATGAGGACCGGCGTCAGGATCAGGATGGTCGGCGTCAGGTCGAGCGCAGTGCCGACCACGAGCACCAGGATCATGATAGCGAACATCAGCAGCATCGGGCGATCGATCAGTGGCTCGATGTAACCGACGATCTCGGCCGGGATGTTGGCCGCGGTGATCAGCCACGAGGAGACCAGCGCCGCTGCGACCAGGAACATGATGACCGAGGTGGTCTTGGCGGCCTGCAGGATGACGTGCGGCAGGTGGCTTGGCTTCAGCTCCCGATAGATCACCATGCCGACGAAAAGCGCGTAGGCGGCGGCGACGACGGCGGCCTCGGTCGGCGTCATGATGCCGGCCTTGATGCCGCCGAGGATAATCACCGGCATGCCGAGCGCCCAGGCGGCCTTGCCGGTCACACGCAGCCGCTCGCTCATCGGCGCCTTCGGCAGCGGCTGGACATTGTCCTTCCGCACGACGATGAGCCAGGCGATGACCAGCGCAACGCCCATCAGGATGCCGGGAAAGATGCCGGCGAGGAAAAGTTGGGTAATCGACACGTTGGCCGCGACGCCGAATACGATGAAGGCCATGGACGGCGGAATGATCGGCGCGATAATGCCGCCCGCCGCTATAAGGCCGCCGGAACGGGGTACGTTGTACCCAGCCTTGGCCATCATCGGGATAAGGATGGCGGCAAGGGCTGCCGTATCGGCAGCGGCCGAGCCTGAAATACTGGCCATGATGACGGCTGCCATGATCGCAACAATGCCGAGGCCGCCGCGGATATGGCCGACGCAGGCAATGGCAAAATCGATGATCCGGCGCGACAGGCCACCCGAGTTCATCAGCTCGCCGGCCAGGATGAAGAATGGAATGGCAAGCAGGGTAAAAGTGTCGACACCGGCGATCATGTTCTGGGCGATGATCTGGGTGTTGAACATGTCCATGTACCACATGAGCACGACGCCGCAGAACATCAGCGAGAACGCGACGGGCACGCCAATCGCCATGGCGCCGAGAAGCGATACGATGAATACGATAAGTGTCATCAGGTACGCTCCGCCATCTGCTCGATCGTCAGGTTTTCACCGGCAAAGATGCTGATCTCCTCCGCCGTCGCGCGGCCGGTGACATAGCGGAACAGCCGCTCCAGCGCGATCAGCGACAAGCCGGCGCCGGTAAACAGGCCGATGCCGTAGACCCAGATCATCGAAATGCCGGTCACCGGCGCGCTCATGCTGGCGTTGATCTCGAACTGCTGCCAAGTCCCCCAGAAAAAGATCATCGAGCAAGCGAGGATGACGAGGTTAGAAAGGATCATGCAGACCAGCCGGCCCTTGCGCCCGAAAAGCGCCACGACGCTTTCGACGCCGAGGTGGCCATGTTCGCGAAATGCGACGACTGCGCCGACGAAGCTCAGCCAGACGAAGAAGTAGCGGGAAAGTTCCTCAGAGACGGACATGCCGGAATTGAAGGCGTAGCGAAGCACCACATTGGCAAACACCATGATCGCCATTGCTGAAAGCAGCAGGATCAATAGGACTTCCAACGCCTTGAAAAAAAGATCGATTGCCTTTTGCATGTTCCCCTCCGAATTCTTACAAGAGCCCGCGCCAAGCGGAGGTCTTCGACACCGTCGACAACCCCAAATTCCGCTCCGGGTGTTTGCTCCCATGATCCGCTTCTTCGACCAGCGGCTCAAGCGGCAGCCTGGACGTCACGATGCGGTTTCCTATTTGGTATGCGATCAGACTCTCCTCCATCGCAAAGATCTCTCCCGCGCTCCCTCAATTGTCAGGATGTCTGACAACCTCCACCTGCGGTATCTCTAAAGAGAGTTTTACTCGCTGTCCAGCGGCCCCTGACCGCTTTCGGGAAATCCGCTGGATCGATCTAACGAGGCGGCTGACTGGAAGCTTAGTAAACTTTCAATTGAAGGTCGAGACGGCTTGCCGCACCGTGAAGATGATGGCGCATCGCCTCCCGGGCGCGGATGGGATCGCGGCCCACAAGCGCATCACGGATTGCGACATGTTCCGCGATCGTCACTTCGACGATCTCAGTCAACACGGCTGCCTCCCTGGCCGTATTGATGGCCAGATGAATTCGCTCCGCGATAAAACCGAGGAATAGCAGGAAGTATTCGTTATGCGTGGACGCCGCGATCTGGCGATGGAAGGCAAGATCGGCGAGGACGCCTTTCTCGGTCCACTTCTCTCCGCCCGTCATCTGTTCAAGCGCTTCGTCGAGTTTCACAAGGTCTTCGGCGGTGTGATTGACGGCTGCGAGACCGGCCGCTTCGATCTCGAGGGGCAGCCGGAGCTGAAACAGGCTTTGAAAACTCGCGTGGTCGGCAAGATTGCCCTGTTCGATGCGAATCGACTGCCTGTGCTCAAAATCGGTGGCGAACGCCCCCACACCTTGCCGGGTCTCGACCAGACCCTCGTTGCGAAGCTGCGCGATCGCTTCGCGCACGACCGAGCGGCTGACGCCAAAGGTCTTCGCCAGAATGTGTTCCGTCGGCAGCTTTTCGCCGGGCGCGATCCGGCCATCACTGATCTCGCGTCCGATTTGCGACGCGATCCGCGCGGGCAGATGCTCGTTTCGTCTGATCTGGCTGAAGTCCATTACCACGGCGCCGCCCCTCCCTTGTGACGCTCTTCTACGACTTCCCGGTAAAATTCAACTGGCAGCCCGGATTCATCACCATGTCTGGATCGATGGCATTCTTGATGGCCGTCAGCAGCCGGCGCTTGGTTTCCGGAAGGCGCGCATCGAAATCCGCCCGCTTGAGGCGGCCGATGCCGTGCTCGGCGCTGAGGCTTCCCTGGAAGCGGTCAAGTACCTGGTTCAGGATGGTTTTCGACTGATAGATTCTTTCGAGCCGCTGCTCATGGGGCAGTTCCACGGATGTCAGAACGTTGAGATGGACATTGCCATCGCCGACATGGCCGTAGGAGACGCAAACGCAGTCGGGCAACGCGTCGTGGATCGCCTTTTCGGCCTCGGCGACAAAGGCGGGCACTTTGGAGAGCGGAACCGAAACGTCGCTGCGCATGTGGACACCACGTTTCGCCTGGCCTTCGTTCATCCCTTCGCGGATCAGCCACAGGTTTCGCGCCTGGGCCTGTGACGAGGCGATCGCGCCGTCGAGGACGATCCCGTCCTCCATGACGCCTTCGAGGAACCGCTGCATCAGGTCGCCGATATCGACGAGGCCCGACCCGGAAACCTCCATGAGAACATAGCAGGGATAGTCGGTGGCCATCGGGATCGGCAGGTCCGGGATGGCTTCCCGGGCGAGCGTGAAGGCAAGGGGCGGCATGAATTCGAAGGCGGACATCAAATCGCTGCAGTCGCGCCGGGCACGGCGATAGAGGGTGATCGCATCCTCCAAGGAGGCGAGGCCGACAAGGGCGGTCGCCACCTGGTCGGGATTGGGCGTCAGCTTGATCGACACGGCGGTGACGATGCCGAGCGTGCCTTCGGCGCCGATGAAGAGCTGCTTCAAGTCTATGCCGCGATTGTCCTTCCTGAGCGTCGAGAGGCCATCGAAAATCGTACCGTCCGGCAGCACGACCTCCAGGCCCAGCACCAGTTCGCGTGTCATGCCGTATCGAAGCACGTTGATGCCGCCGGCATTGGTCGAGACGTTGCCGCCGATCCGGCAGCTTCCCTGCGCGCCGAGCGCCAGCGGGAAGAACATTCCCTCTGCGGCGATCGCTTCCTTCAGCTCCCACAGGATGCAGCCCGCCTCGACGACGGCCGAGAAATCGTCGACATCGATCTTGCGGAGGCGGTTCATGCGCTCCAGGCTGAGAACGACTTGACGCTCCGGCGCATCGGGAATGCCGCCCAGCACCAGGCCTGTATTGCCGCCCTGCGGGACAATCGTGAGGCCAAGGTCGCGGCAGGTTTTCACGCAAGCCACCACGTCATCCGTCGATCGCGGCCTCAGGACGGCAACCGCAGCACTTGTCACGTCGCCGTGCCAATCGCGACAGTATCGCGCCATCGCATCCGTATCGGTCAGGACAAGGTCCTCGCCAAGCATCGATCGCAGGAGGAGGCGAGGCTCTCCGGCCGGGTCAGTTTGCAGGCTCGTCATTCTCGGTGGTTCCTTCGGATGATCCGTCCCCTAGCTGGATAGTTTCGTTTGCCCCGCGCCTTGTCCCGGCGCACAACTATCCTGTTTGCAACGGAAGCATATAAGGTTATCAGACAACCGTACAATATAAATTTGGCGTATCCGGGCAGTCATGTGCTTCGGTCGAAATGGGAGGAAGCATGCATATTCTGATCATAGGCGCGGCCGGGATGGTGGGCCGCAAACTGACGGCGCGTCTCATCGCCGACGGTGGCGTTCTCGGCAAGCCGATCGATAAGCTGACCCTCGTCGACGTCGTGAAGCCCGATCATCCGGAGGGGTTTTCCGGATCCGTGGTGACGAGCGACGCCGACCTCTCGATGCCGGGCGAGGCCGAGAAGCTCATCGGGTCCCGCCCCGACGTAATTTTTCATCTTGCCGCGATCGTCTCGGCGGAGGCGGAGCTCGATTTCGAAAAGGGCTACCGGGTCAATCTGGATGGCACCCGCTACCTGTTCGATGCGATTCGCCTCGCAAACGGCGAGGATGGCTACAAGCCGCGGGTCATCTTTACGTCATCCATCGCTGTTGCGGGTGCTCCCCTGCCGTTCCCCATTCCCGATGATTTCCATCTGACGCCGCTTACCAGCTATGGCACCCAGAAGGCCATTTCGGAGCTTCTCCTCTCGGACTACACCCGCCGGGGTTTCTTCGACGGCATCGGCATCCGGCTACCGACCGTGTGCATCAGGCCCGGCAAGCCCAACAAGGCTGCATCCGGCTTCTTCTCGAACATTCTGCGGGAGCCGCTGATCGGGCAGGAGGCGATCCTGCCGGTATCGGATGACGTGCGTCACTGGCATACGTCGCCTCGCTCGGCTGTCGGATACCTCGTCCATGCGGCGAATATGGATCTCGAGCGGGTCGGCCAGCACCGCAATCTTTCCATGCCGGGCGTCAGCGCAACCGTCGGCGAGCAGATCGATGCGCTTCGCCGCGTGGCCGGCGAAAGGGCAGTACATCTCATTCGTCGCGTCCCGGACGAGATGATCATGAGAATGGTTGCAGGCTGGGCACCTGGTTTCGAGGCAAAACGCGCGACCGCCCTCGGCTTTACCGCGGAGAGAAATTTCGACGAGATCATCCGCGTCCATATCGAGGATGAGCTTGGAGGCCGCCTGTGATGGGAAATCCGCGAGTGGACTAAGGGGCTTGCCTCAAAAACGAACGGCGGTCCTCGCTCAGATGTCGGAATCCCTCGGAGCGAGGCCGCGTCATTTATATGTGGCGTTTGAACTTTAGCGATTTATTTCATTCTTGCCGCGTATCCTCCATCCGTAGATTTTTCCCAGGCAGATTGGCAGTGCTTGAGGGGGCTATGCTTGGTGCGGAAGTGATGACCCTGCTGGAATCCTGTCCGCTTGCCGCGCTCATTGTGAACGCAGCGGGCTTCGTCACCTTTGCGAATGCCGAGGCAAGAGCGCTCTTTGGCGCAACCGACACTTTGCATGGCACAGCCATAACCGATCTCCTGCCCGGGTGGCCGCTGGACAATCCCGAGGGTTCGCCGGTTCTCTTGAGCAGCAGGGCAGGGGAAGCTCGGACCTGCAATATCAGAGTTTCGCCATGTCCCGGCTCGGATGAGCCGCTCACCATGATCTGGATCGATGCCGGCGGCCAGGAGAAATCGGCGGGGCTCGCCGCACGGGAAGCCAATCTTCGTCTGCGATATGTCATCGAGATGTTGCCGCAAGCGGTCTGTGTCTTCGACGCCAAGGACCGTTACGTCCTATGGAACCAGAAATACGCCGATCTCTATGCCGATATCGCCGAATACCTGACGCCCGGAATTCCGTTCGAGGAGATCTTGAAGATCAGCCTTGCAGGCGGCAGCATCCAGGAAGTGGTGCCGGACCAGGACGTCTGGCTCAGCGAGCGCATGGCGAAGTTTCGACAGCCCGTTTCCCAGGAGGAGCGGCAAATGAACGACGGGCGATGGTTGCGCTATGACGATCGCCGCACGCCGGATGGCGGCGCCATCGGGATGCGCATCGACATCAGCAGCCTCAAGCAACGGGAGGAGTGGCTTCGGCAACTGTTCGACGCCAACCCGATGCCGATGCTGCTCTGCGACGGGGACAGCCTTGCGATCCTTGAAGCCAATCACGCGGCGCTTCAGTTCTATGGCTACGATAGATCGGTCCTTCTTGCCAAAGTCGTTTTCGACATGCACGCCGAAGGCCAGGGTGAAGAGTTCGCCGCGAGGCTCCGCAATCTCGACGGCAACTGCGAAGCGCGCACCGTCTGGCGCCAGCGAACGGCGGAGGGCCGGGAACACCATGTCCTCATTTATGTCCGGTTGCTCTACGACGGCGGCGATCGACGGCTCCTGCTGACGATCGCGGATGTCAGCGACCGGGTGCTGGCGGAAGCGGAGGCCAACAGGTTGGCGCATCATGATATTCTGACCGGCCTGCCGAACCGTATGCAGTTCTACAAAGCGCTCGATGAAGCATTCAAGACTGAAGCGACCGAGGGCGCCGTCATCGTCTATTGCCTCGATCTCGACGGATTCAAGCCGGTCAATGACACGTTCGGCCATGCCGCCGGCGACGAGGTCCTGCAGCTTGCCGGTGAGCGATTGCGTTCGGCGGCAGGCGGACATCTGGTGGCCCGCCTCGGCGGCGATGAATTCGCAATCCTCGTGAAAACCGAAGACCAGGCGGATATCGGCCTTGCCGATCGGTGCATATCGGCCTTGAACGCACCCTTCCGGATCAAGGGATTGTCGATCAGCATCGGGGTCAGCATAGGCGTAGCCGCTGCAAGCGTTGCCGCCGGCGATCGGGAAACGCTTGTCCAGGCAGCGGATCGTGCGCTTTATCGGGCAAAGTCGGCCGGCCGCAACACCTGGCGGATGGCCGAAGACGAGATTATGCCCTTGGCTGTCACGGTTGGCTGAGGCCACAGGCAGACCCGCATCATCGCTTGGCACCTGGTCTTGAGAACGCGGCGGCTCCGGCGGGTTTAAACGTCATTCTCAGGATTGGCTGCCGTGGGACATCTCATGTTCGTAAAGCTGTTCCATGCTCAAGGATGCAACCTCGGCAAAGGGCGTCTGATTGCGGACGCGGCCGGCACCGAGAATGACGACCTCGTCGCAGAAGGAAATGGTGCTGTGGTGATGGCTGACGACGATTGTGGTGCGGCGCCCGGCTCTTAATTTCAACGTCTCCACGATCGATGCCTCGGACAGGCCGTCCATGGCATTGGTGGCCTCGTCCAGGATCAGGATTTCCGGATCGCGGACCAGAGCTCTTGCCAGTGCGATCCGCTGTCGTTGACCGGCCGACAGGCTCGCTCCCCGGTAGCCGACGACAGTTTCATATCCGTCAGGCAGCTTCTCGATGAATTCATGCGCTTCGGCAAGCCTCGCTGCGCTTTCCGCCGCGGGGAGGGACGTATCGTGGCCGTAGACAATGTTCTCGAAAATGGTGCCATCCACCAGTTCAAGATCCTGGCTGGCAAGCGCGATCTGTCGGCGCCATGCAGCAGGATCGATTTGATCGAGTGGAATGCCGTCGACAAGAATATTGCCCTGATCCGGCTCCACAAACCGGCATAGGAGATTGACGATCGTGCTCTTGCCGGCGCCCGACCGCCCGACAATTGCGGTCGAGCGGCCCTGGCGAATGTCGAAGCTTACCGAACGCAGGACCACGGGCCGCGTGCTGGAGCCCGGATACCTGAAGGTCACCTGGTCGAACTTGATCTGCTGGCGGAGCCCCTGGATCGGGTGGCTACCCTGGGGCGCCGCTGGTTTGTCGGAGGAATCCAGTAGCCATCCGACCTCTTCCAGCGACCCGCTCCATCCCTGGATCTGGCTCCAGGCCATCTGCAGCGCGCGGACATGCGGTTGCAGCCGATAAAGCAGGACGACGAAAGCGACGATGACCGGGAACCCGACCCCGACCTGCCATGCGCTGACAACCACGCCCAGAAAGAGGGCGGAATGCAGCACTTCGGTTAGTGGCGGGAGAGCTGCCTGGCGGCTGTTAAGAACGAAGCCAGCCTTCCGCACCGCATTTGAAGCCGCGTCGAAGATCGTTCTTTCACGCAGTTCCTGTCCGAATGCGCGGATCAGGCGCCCGGCGTGAACGAGGTGAAGCATTCTCGCGGCAAGTTCACTGTTGAACGACGTGACGTTGCGGCTCGGGCCCTTCAGGCCTGCCGACAGCAAGGCATGGATAGCCTGGATCAGGACAAGCCCAAGCGTGACGCACAGCGACATCTGCCACGAAAGAAGCAGCAGAAATGCGAGCAGGATAACGGCCGCCGATGCATTCACGATCGCGGCAAGGATGGTCTGGACCGCGTCCGAAGCCCGCCAGGACTCGTTGGAGACGATGTTCAGCAGCCGCCCCGGGCTTTGCTGCAGGAAGAACGGGTAGCCGATCGTCAAAAGCTGGTCGGCGAGACGGTGCCGGATCGAATGACCGGCCTTGCCATAAATGAAATTGGCAAGCACCGCGTTGGCAAAGGCCAGCACGTTCTTGACGGTGATCAATCCGAGAATGGCGGCCGCGATGACGATTAGCCGCGTCTGGTCGTCCAATCCGGTTCCCACCCGTTGAAAAACGGCGGAAAGGCCGGCCATTCCCGAAACATCGTTCTCACCGGCAATGATGCTGAGCATCGGGATGACAAGACCGATGCCGGTGCCTTCGAGCACGGCGCTGCTCAGTCCCAGGACAACCACGACAGCCAACAGGCCGGTGTTTTTCCCCAGAGCCTCGCGCAGGAGGTGAGAACTCGATGTGAGGAAATCTAGCATGGCGGCGTTCCCCGTTGCGGGCGGGGCAGACGGCTGGTCGTGTCGGTATCCGCCTGTCTTGGCCACCGGACGGCGAGCAAGGCAAATTTGGCTGCTCCGACCAGGTTCATGGCCACGATCGTCAGGTGGGACAGGGAAATCTCCGGATCGAAACGGTAGCCGCCGAACAGTTCCCGCCAGGCCGATCGGGTCGTCCAGCAGAAATGGCGAAGCAGCCAGGGGGCCTTGAAGGCATGCTTGACGCAAAGGCCGCCGTTTCCAAAGCTGTAATCCCGGTGAAGCCGTTCGATGGCATCGCGTGTGGTTCGCCCGTGAAAATGCTGGACCGTCATGTCGGGAACATATTCGATTGGAATGCCGAGCTGATGGGCACGAACGAGGTAATCCGTATCTTCTGCGGACCGCAGCGGGCCGCCGGCCCCGAACCGCTCGTCAAAGCGCCCGATGCGGGCTGCCGCTTCTCGGTGCATGGTCATGTTGCAGCCGAGCACGAACCCGCCGGGATGAACATCCGGCGTGAAGCGGGCCCGGAATCGCGACCGCTTGATTGTGAAAGGAAGATCGTGCGGGCTGCCGAGATCAACGCGGCCACCCCGGACAATACACCGTTCACCGGCCGAATAATGGCGGTTCAGATCCTGGAGGTACGAGCTCTCGACGACGCAGTCATCGTCGATAAAGATCAGCAGCCGGCCTCGCGCCCGCTCCATTCCCGTGTTGCGCGCGGCAGCCAGGCCAGGCCGCAGCTCCACCATCCACCTGACGGGAACAGCGGATTTCGCCGCGATGCGGGATAAACGCGCGGCTGTATCGTCGGTGGATCCATTGTCGACCACCACCAGCTCGCAGCTTAGGGAACAGGCTTTGCAGGCGGCTTCGATCGAGCTGATACATGCCTCGAGCGCGGCCGCCCTGTTGCGGGTGCAGACGATAAAGCTTGCGTCAACAGGGTGATGCGCGTCGGGGGACGAGGCGGGGCTGGCGCGTATGGGTTGCTCGTGCTCCCTGGACATCAGGCGAGCCCTCGAAGCGGTAACACCGTTTTGGCCGGCACCGATTGATAATACCGTGCCAACCCATCGAGCCTCCGGATCGCCTCTTCCGACATGCGGCTCAACCAGGGTGCAGCGACGGCGGCTCGAAGGCCGTAGCGTTCCCGCCGCCGGATGACATCCCATTTTCCCGTTCGCATGAGAAATGCGTGGGTCAACTCCGGACGCTGCTCGTCAGCAATGAATTGGTAGAGAAAATAGAAGAAGCACAGGGCTCCTTCTGCGTAGCTGCTGGCGCTCGTACCCACCTGCTCGGCGACCTTTCCTTCGATCGCGAGCATGCAATCGGCGGCTAGCCGCACCGTATCCGGCGTAACGGCTGCGCCGATAGCAAGAAGAGCATCGGGATCGTCGTTGAGAGCCTGCCGTTCGAGGTTCTCGGCGACGATCTTCAGGTGGGTTCGGCGCATTTGCCGCCTGTGCTTGTTGGTAACGCTGTCGCTGTGGATACGATAGGCGATCAGGCTCTCATCGATCATCGCCGCCGGAAACTCACGGGTAATGCGCCTGAAGAGATCGAAATCCTCCGCGTGGACATAGCTTGCGTCATAAACCAGCATATCCTCGGGAATGATGTTGCGATTGTACATCACCGTCGAATGCAGGAAGATCGTGAAGAACAGCGACAATATGTGCCAATCCCCCGACTGATAAATGGGATTTGGCGTGCTGCGCACGACGCGGCTGCCGAGAAGCCGATCGACTTCCGTTCCGCAGATCGCAAGCTGAGGCTGCTGCTCAAAGAGCGCGATTTGACGGGAAAAGCGGGTTGGATAGGAGATATCGTCCGCGTCCATTCGGGCGATCAGGTCACCTCTAGCCAGGGCTATGCCCTCGTTCAAGCTCGCGATCAGTCCGCGGTTCTCGCGCGAGACGATGCGAACGCGATCGTCAAGCTTCTGATATCGGTGCAGAATATCCAGCGAGAGATCGTTCGAGCCGTCATCGATGGCGACGATCTCAAGGCGCCTGTAGTCCTGCCGCAGGATGCTCTCGACCGCGGCAGCGAGATAAGCTTCGCCGTTGTAGACGGGCAATACGACGGAGATCAGCGGGGAGGACATCGTTCGACTCGCAATGGCGTGGCAAATCGGAGTTCCTGCATTTGCGCAGCCTCCGAAATGGCTGTGGCAGACGGCGCGTCACACGTCGGGTCAAGCTTTCTTGGCGGGACGTACGGGAAATAGCGCTTGAGCTGGTTGAGTGGTTTTTCGAAGGCCAGCCACGAGATCGCGGCCAACGCCAACGTACCCGTGGTTCCTAAGATGAGGCGTCCGAAACCCTGTTCCGAGACGTTGAACGGAATCCACGGCTGTGCGCTTACGACGAAAGAGAGGACGATCGGATGGAACAGATACACCCCGTAGCTGACACGTCCGATAGCGGTGATCGGGGGCAATTCCAATAGAGGGCCGGGAGCTCCCCGCAGACCCGACGAACAGTATCCGACCAGGGCGGTGAGCGGGATAAGAGGAAGAACCTCCAAGCCGATCCAATTCATCCAGGCGAGCGTCGGTGACAGGGGGAGCGGTTTCAGCCACATCAAAATGGCTGTTGCAACAAGCAAGGGTGCCGAACTTAGCCGCATCCAGTGCGGCAATGTCTGAGATCGCGTGCGATGGAGCGCAAGGAGCGCGCCCGCCACCAGCGCGTCCATCGACGCCGGAGGAAGAAGATCCCGCGCGAGCGAAGGGGTCCCCGTGAACGGCCAATAGAATCGATAGGCAAGCGAGCATGCGATGAGAGCGATGCAGATCGGCTCAAGCCAGCGGCGCGAGGCGAGCAGGATGACGAGCGGCCACACGATATAGAACTGCTCTTCGATGCTCAGGCTCCAGGTGTGACAAAGCACCCAGGGCGTCCATTCATCGCGAAGGGCGTACCAGAAATTCGAGAGGTAAAGGGCGTGCCATTTGATGCTACCGCGGGCCTGCTCGAGGTTGACCAGCCAGACGAAGCTGAGCACCGCAAAGTACGGTGGGAATATGCGGAGCGCCCGGCGAATATAGAACGATCTTATCGCGGTGCCTGGTTCGTACTGGGTGGCAGAGCGCGCTTCCAGCAAAAGCCGGGTTATCAGGAAACCGCTGAGAACGAAGAACAGGCGAACGCCGATATGGCCCCAGTGCGACCCATCGGCCGCGAAAAAATGCGCGTACAGAACCATCGAGACGGCAAGGGTTCTAAGGCCATCCAATTGTCGGTCGCGTGCATGAAGCATGGAGCCCCCCAGTTGCGCAGAACTTGTGATAACTCCCGCCTCGCTCGAATTTTGCCGCCGTGCTTTTGTTTGGAACCCCAAGGAACTGTTTTGGCAGCCCGAAAAGTTCAGGTGGAATCCGACCAAACTGTGGCCGCCACTACTTTTCAGACTTTAGCCCCGCAATAGGGCAGCCTTTAGTCCTATTTGAAGAGGCAAGGTTTTCGACTGCACGTTGTGCAGGTCCATTCCGGGACCATTGCCCGGTGCATCGTCCGACCGACGATGCGTAGCAGCGACCTGGCGCTCCGGTTGATACCGACGGCCGCCGAAAGGCAGGCCGTCGGGCAGGATCGTTAGCCCTTGATGGCGATCCGCTTGACCTGCGACTGCGCCTTTTCCGTCTTCGGCAGGGTCACAGTCAGAACACCGTTGCGGAAGTGGGCGTCGCCCCTGTCTTCCTCCACCTCGACACCAAGCGGGATGCGGCGTTCGAAGCGGCCGTAGAAGCGCTCGGAGAACTGGCGGTCCTTGCTCTCGGTTTCGGACTGCTTTTCGCCTTTCAGCGTCAGCACGCCATCGTTGAGCAGGACTTCGATATCCTTTTCCTCCAAGCCCGGAATCTCGGCCGTCACCTTGACCTCCTTCTCGTTGTCGGAGATCTCGACGCTCGGCCATCCACCGCCGAAGCTGTTGGCTGCACTCAATGACGACAGGCCGGAACCGAAGCCACGGAAGACGTCATCGAACAACCGGTTTACCTCGCGATGCAAAGACAGGAATGGGTCGCGATCATTGTCGCGCAACAGACTGGGAACCTGATTGCCATTGTTGCGGCCCCAGGGAATGAGATCACGAACACTCATGGTTCTTCTCCTTTCTGTTGGTTCAGTTGGCATGATTTTTCCGCCGGCACCGGGGGCGGCCCGGTACCTTCGATCCTCCTTGGAAACAACATGGATACAAGAGGCGCCAAAAAGCGATCAGCGCCTCCCGGACTTACGCCAGGCCCTCACAAGGAGGCCCACATAACTGATTTAATTCAGGTGGTTACAGTTTCAAGAGGAGCCTGATCTTAGACATCAGGAATGGAAAATTTCGCCTCCGTTTCGGTATGGGGCGGATGAATTTTTCATAGGGGGCGACATGATGAGCAGTAGCCGGCGAGGGCGCGCTGCCTCGTCAGGGGCTGAAGCAACCTCGTGCTTGGCCGCGCATCGCCATTTCAACGACGCGTGCAGCGATACACTTTTATACAAATTCGGACGCCCGCGGCACATCTGTGCGACAAACCTTCGGTAGGTCTTCCATGTGATCGATGGTGCCGGCGCAATAACGTGCTGGCGCCGGTGATAACTCAACATGGGAGAGGTTTCATGGCTCGGCTTTCTATAAACGATATCATCCGTGACGTTGACGTTGAGCCTGACACACCGCTGCTATGGGTCATCCGCGAACAGGTCGGGCTGACCGGTACCAAATACGGCTGCGGCATTGCGCAATGCGGTGCCTGCACGGTTCATATCGACGGAATTGCGACGCGCTCCTGCGCCATTCCGGTCTCCAGCGTGACCGAGCAGCAGAAGATCGTCACCATTGAAGGCCTTTCGCCGGACCTGACGCACCCTGTTCAAAAGGCATGGCTGGAACTTGACGTGCCGCAATGTGGCTACTGTCAGTCCGGCCAGATCATGGCGGCGACAGCCCTGCTGAGCGCCAATCCCCGGCCGACCGAGCAGCAGATCCGTGACGAGATGACCAACATCTGCCGCTGCGGCACCTACAATCGGATCAAGGCCGCGATCGAGCTTGCATCCAACACCATGGCCGGCTGAGGAGGACACCATGAACACGATCACTGTTTCCCGCCGCGGCTTCCTTGCCAGCGGCGCTGCGGCCGCCGCGGGCCTCACGCTCGGCTTTCACGTACCCTTTGCCGGTGACGCTTCTGCACAGTCCGTCACACCCGAGGTCAATGCCTGGGTGGTTATCAGGCCCAACGACACCGTGGTGGTGCGTGTCGCACGCGTCGAAATGGGGCAGGGCACGCTGACAGGTCTCGCGCAACTCGTTGCCGAAGAGCTTGAGTGCGACTGGGACAAGGTCACCTGGGAGTATCCGACGCCTGGCGAGAATGTCAGACGCGGCAGGGTCTGGCAGAACTTCGGCACTGCCGGCAGCCAGGGCATACGCCAGTCCAACGAATATGTGCGCAAGGGCGGCGCGGCGGCGCGCATGATGCTGGTTCAGGCCGCGGCGAATGAATGGAAGGTGCCGGTTGGCGAATGCACCGTCGCCAAGGGCGTCATCACGCATGCGGGCACGGGCCGCTCGACCAGTTATGGCAAGGTTGCAGCGGCGGCTTCCTTATTGACGCCGCCCGCGGCTGACAGCATCACGCTGAAAGATCCGAAAACCTGGACGATCGCCGGCCGGCCGTTGAAGCGTCTGGACACGGCGGAGAAATTGAACGGCCGCCAAGTCTACAGCATCGATATGAAGCTGCCGGGCATGCTGAATGCCGCGCTGAAGGTCTGTCCGGTATTCGGTGGCAAGATCAAGAGCTTCGATGTCACCCAAATCGAGAAGATGCCCGGCTTCAAGAAAGCCGTAAGGCTGGGTGATACTGGCGTCGCTGTGATCGCCGACACCTGGTGGCGCGCCAAGACCGCACTCGACGCCCTGCCGATCGAATGGGATGAAGGCCCGAACGCCAACGTGCAGCAGGCCGATATTCTTGCGGCACAGCAAGAAGGGCTGACGGCCCGCGAAGCCATTCTCGGTAGCAAGAACGGCGATGTGCCGGCGGCTCTCGCGAGTGCCAGGCGTACCGTCGAGGCCGTCTATGCCGTACCGCACCAGCACCACGTCACGATGGAGCCGATGAACGCGACGGCGCTCTGGACGGCTGAGAAATGCGAGGTCTGGACGGCCACCCAGAACGCCGAGGCAGCTCTCGCCACCGCCGCGGAGGTTTCCGGCCTGCCGATCGACAAGAACGAAGTCTACCGGCTGCATCTGGGCGGCGGATTTGGCCGGCGCTCGTCGAGCCACGATTTCGTGCGCTACGCCGTGTTGATCGCGAAGGAGTTGCCGGGCACGCCGATCAAGACGATCTGGTCGCGCGAAGAAGATATGACCCATGGCTGGTATCATCCCGCCACGCAGTGCCGCCTGGTCGCAGGATTTGACGAGCAAGATAATCTGAGCGCGTTGCACATGCGAATTTCCGGTCAATCGATCCTTGCAACCCTCAATCCTGACCGTCTGCAAAATGGCCGCGATGCGGCGACATTCCAGGGTCTCAACCCCCAAGGGCCGGAAAGCCAGTTGGGTTATACCGTTCCGAACCTGCTGATCGAGCACGCGATGCGGAATCCGCACGTGCCCGCAGGCTTCTGGCGCGGCGTCAACAATAACCAGAACGCCATCTATCTGGAATGCTTCCTGGATGAACTCGCGCATTCGTCGAAACAGGATCCGCTGGAGTTCCGCCGCAAGTTGATGGCGAACCATCCGAAACATCGGGCGGTGCTCGACGCTGTCGCAGAGAAGGTAGGATGGGGCACGCCGGCGCCTGCCGGTGTCTATCGTGGCATCGCACAGCAGATGGGCTTTGGCAGCTACGTCGCGGCCTGCGCCGAAGTCTCGGTAAGCGAGGCCGGCATCTTGAAGATCCATCGCATCGTCGCAGCGACGGATTGCGGCCATGCCGTCAATCCGCAGCAGATCGCTGCGCAGGTCGAAGGCTCATTCGTCTACGGCCTTACCGCAGCGCTCTATGGCGAGATCACCGTCGCCAATGGCCGGGTCGAGCAGGAGAATTTCGATACCTACCAGATGCTGCGCATGGACGAGATGTTCGACGTCGAGACGATCATCATGCCGTCCGGCGGCTTTTGGGGCGGTGTGGGCGAGCCGACGATTTTCGTCGCGGCACCGGCGGTGCTGAACGCCATTTTTGCTGCAACCGGGATAAGGGTGCGGCAGGTTCCGCTGTCGAAAACCAGTCTGAAGAAGGCGTAGGCACACCAACCGTCGCAAAGTGAGTGGCATCGATGAAGCGGGTGCGGCGCATGAGGGAAGTTTGGATCTCGATCGGTCTTCTAATGGCGTCATCTCCCGCGATGGGGCAGCCGGCGGTTAGTCCGGCTGCGGCGCCTCCGGGCGCGTCATCCTGCTCGGGTTGCCATGCACCGTCAGCCGTCGGCCATTCGATCGGTTCGCTGCAGGGTCTTTCCGCGCCCGACATCCTTGGCGCTCTGCAAGCCTTCCGCAATGGCGAACGCGAGGCAACGGTCATGGGTCGTATCGCAAGGGGCTTTAGCGATGGCGAGATGCGGGCCATCGCGGAATGGCTGGCAAGGGGAGAGGAATGACACGAGCTTCCTTCAGTCGTCGCGCAGTGCTTCAGGCTGGTGCGGCTCTCGGCGCAGCCGCGGCACTGGCGCGGCCGGCGATTGCGCAGTCGGCTGGCCGCGTCGTGGTAGTCGGCGGCGGCTTTGCCGGGGTAACCTGCGCGCGCGAACTCAAGCGCGGCGGTTTCAACGTGACACTCGTGGAGCCATCGGCCACCTACACGGCATGCCCGTTCAGCAACGGAGTGCTTGCCGGCTTGCGGCCGCTGTCGCGGCAGCAGTTCACCTATGACGCACTCAAGAAGGACGGGTTGGCGGTTATCGCGCAGCGTGCGACAAAGATTGACGGGCAGCAGAAACGCGTCTCGTTGTCGGATGGCACGATACTCGGGTACGACCGCCTCGTGCTCGCGCCGGGCATCGACCTGCGCTTCGACGCACTGCCCGGCTACTCGGAAGACGCCGCACAGATCATGCCGCATGCCTGGAAAGCCGGTGAGCAGACCTCGTTGCTGCGCAGCCAGCTGGAAGCGATGCCGGATGGCGGCACAGTGATAATCTCAGTGCCGGCAAATCCCTATCGGTGCCCGCCGGGACCGTATGAGCGGGCGAGCCTGATCGCGTATTATCTCAAAACCCAAAAGCCGCGCGCAAAGCTCATCATCCTCGACGCCAAGGACACATTCTCGAAGCAGGGACTGTTTCAGGCGGCGTGGAAGGCGCTTTATCCGAACCTCGAATGGGTCTCGATGTCGTCCGGCGGCAACGTCATCGAGGTGGATGTCGGGCAAAGGGTACTCGTCACCGAGTTCGGCCGCCACAAGGCCGACGTCGCCAATGTCATTCCGCCGCAGCGCGCGGGCGAGATTGCCGCACTTGCCGGTGCCACCGACCGCAGCGGTTGGTGTCCGATCGATCCGGTCACCTTCGAGTCGCGACAGCAGGCGGGCATTCATATCATCGGCGACGCCTGCATCGCCGGCGGCATGCCGAAATCGGCGTTCGCAGCGAATGCGCAAGCGAAAGTCTGCGCCGTGGCGATCGCAAGTCTGCTCGGTGGCCAGGCACCGCAGACGCCGAAATTGATCAACACCTGCTACAGCCTCGTTGCGCCCGATTACGGCATCACGGTCGCGGGCGTCTATCGGCCCGTCAACGGCGTGCTGACTGACGTGGAAGGGGCAGGCGGTGTCAGCCCGGCCGATAGTTCAGCCGCCTTCCGCTCGCTGGAAGCCTCGCACGCCGATGCCTGGTTCCGCACCATCACGGACGAAGTCTTTGGTTAGATGGCTGTTCCTCATTGCTGCGTTGTTCGTCGCCCCGCCGGCGATAGCGCAATTGCGGGCTTTCACTGTGGTCGGCGACGCCATTCCGCAGTCGCTGACCGGACAAGCCGGCGCCGCGGCGCGGGGCCGTACCGTCGTCACCGACCGCCAGAAGGGGCTTTGCCTTCTGTGCCATACCGGACCTTTCCCCGAACAGCGGTTTCAGGGCAATCTCGCGCCAGATCTTCGCGGCGCCGGCAGCCGGTGGGATGAGGGGCAGTTGCGATTGCGTCTGGTCGACAGCAGCAAAGTGAATCCGTCGACGATCATGCCGGCCTATTATCGTCTCGATGGTCTGACGCGCGTCGGAGGCGCCTGGCAGGGCAAGCCCGTCTTGTCGGCTGAGGAAGTCGAGGACGTCGTGGCCTTCCTGCTGACGTTGAAGGATACGCCATGACGGAGAGATCGGTCCAACCAAAGCTTTCTCGCCGCGCCGCACTTGTCGGCGGCCTTGCACTGATCGTGGCGCGGCCGGCGCGTGCCACGCCGGAGGCTATGCAGGACGCCATCCGCGATTTCATCGGAAGTGCCTCGGTCAAGGCTGGCCGTGTGAAGATGGACATTCCCCCGCTCGTTGAGAACGGCAATTCCGTGCCGCTTGCGATCACCGTCGAAAGCCCGATGACAGAAGGTGACTTCGTCAAGGCGATTGCGGTCTTCAACGAGAAGAACCCGCAGCCGAACATCGGCGTTTTCCATCTAAGTCCTCGATCCGGCCGGGCGTTCGTATCGACACGCATCCGGCTCGGCGATTCCCAGAACATCACGGCGATTGCCCAGATGAGCGACGGCAGTTTTTGGTCCGGCTCGGTTGAATTGATCGTCACCCTTCCGGCCTGCGCGGAGAATTAACATGGCTCGCGTCTTGATCAATCTGCCAAAGGCGAAGCGGGGCGAGATTGTCGAGATCAGGACGTTGATCCAGCATCCGATGGAAACCGGCTATCGCCCGAAAGGGGATGGCACGTCGTTCCCCCGCGACATCATTCGGAATTTCGTCTGTAAGCTGAATGGTATCGAAGTTTTTCGCGCCGATCTATTCCCGGCAATTGCCGCAAACCCGTTCATCGCGTTCACGATCAAGGCAGAAGAGGGTGGCACCATGACCTTCTCGTGGATCGACGACCGCGGCAGGTCGCAAACAGAAACCGCAGATTTCATCGTCGAATGATGCCCTCCGTCGCCTTCACCTCGATGCTGTTCTGCGCGGTGGCGGTTTCAACCGTCATTGCCGCCGCCCAGACACGAGACCCCCGGCGGTCGGGGTTTGAAGACATGAGCCGAGAATCGCAGGCAATGCAGCGCGACGATACTGCCAATCCCGGCATGTTTGCCGTATTGGAGGGCGAGGAATTATGGAGGGCGAAAGTCGGCAGCCGGAAAACGTCTTGCGCCGATTGCCACCAGAATGCCGAGGTCAGCATGAGTGGCGCCGCCGCACGCTATCCCTCCTTCAGCACGGCACGGAATGGGCCGGTCGATCTGCAGGGACAGATCAATCTCTGCCGCGAGACCCGTCAGAACGCGCCGCCGTTTCCGCTTGAGGGACCGGAATTGCTCGCGCTCTCGGCCTATGTCGGCAAGCAGTCGCAGGGTATGCCCCTCACGCCGCCGGACGATGCGCGGCTCGAGCCGTTCCGCAGGCAAGGCGAAGCACTCTACAACATGCGGCAGGGACAGCTTAATTTCTCCTGCGCCAACTGTCATGAGGATCATGCAGGGCAGCGCCTGGCCGGCTCGCTCATCCCCCAGGGGCACCCGACCGGTTATCCGCTCTATAGATTGGAGTGGCAGGGTATCGGATCGTTGCAGCGGCGGCTGCGAGGCTGCCTTATCGGGGTCCGCGCAGAGCCTTACGCCTATGGCGCGGAGGAATATATCGCGCTTGAGTTGTTTCTGATGTCTCGGGCAAAAGGCATGGCGGTCGAGACGCCCGCTATCAGGCCGTAACTGTACCAAACGACGCGTGTTCACCTCGCGTCGAGGCAACGACGCGCCGCCCCGACAACGGCTACTGTCTTTTGCCGGATGCGTCGAATTGCTTGAGATAGGCGATCAGGTCGGTGATCTGGTCGGGATTCTTGATCCCCGCATAGATCATTTTGGTGCCCGGGATCTTTGCCCTTGGGTTGGTCACAAACTCACGAAAGCTTTCATCGGTCCAGGTGATTCCGGCATTTTTGTTTGCCGCCGTATAGGCGTAGCCTTCCACGCTGCCGCTGGTGCGGCCGAAAAGCCCGTTGAGGTGAGGACCCGTAACATTGCGTGCGGTCTCACCGACCTGGTGACACGCCCGACATTGCACAAAAACGCGCTCACCGGCTTCGGGACTCTGTGCCAGCGCGCTGCCGGGTTGTAGGAGAAGTCCGACAATCAAAACAACAGCAAGCCGCTGCATGCCCTCACGTGTGGTGTTTCGGCGCGCAGCGCCCGGGCGTTCGGTATTCTCTCGGTGTGGGACTGCCATGTTTGCTCTCTGTTTAGCTTGGGAAGCAATGCGTCGGGGCGCGTCAGAACAAATGCTCGCCCTTCCAGCTGGTCTGCCGATTGATACTTTACCCCTGTCGCACAACTGTGCCGTCAGGCAGGAAATTTGTCGCAAGATGTCGCAAAACTTGGTGGTTGGTCTTGCGCCTCTGCAACCTTCTCCGATCCGCGAAGCCGCGCATGACTGCCTAAAAGAACGATAAAGCCCGCAAAGGGGCGGACGAAGGCGTTCCGGAACGTCCCCTAAGGTCATCGGAAGGTCAACGGAACGTCGCCGCCGGACAGCAGGCTTGCGAAACTTTGATACACTTTTCTTGGTGCAGGAGAGGGGGATATTCTTATATAGAATGCTGAACAGAGGTTACGCAAAATGCATGACTTGGCGCATGTCGTGGTCGTCGACGATCACAGCGATATCCGGGATCTCGTTCGACAATATCTCGAGCAGCAAGGCTACAAGGTCAGCGTCGCCGAGAGCGGCTCGGTGCTGCGGCGGGTGCTCGAACACCATACCGTCGATCTCATCATTCTCGACATCATGATGCCGGGTGAAGATGGGCTTTCGGTCTGTCGGCAGGTTCGCGCCACGCTAGACGTTCCGATCATCTTCCTGACGGCGATGGCTGAAGATACCGACCGGATCCTCGGCCTCGAACTGGGGGCGGACGATTACCTCGTGAAACCATTTAATTTCCGCGAACTGCTGGCTCGTGTTCGGGCTGTCCTGCGCCGGGCTGCCAATCCCGCGGTCCCGGCCGCAGCACGGCAGTCCAAAAAGCTGCGCATCGCGGGATGGCGGGTCGATATGGGTCGCCAGGAAATTTCCGGAGCAAACGGCGTCGGCATACCTTTGAGCACGGCAGAGTTTCGCTTGCTGAAGGTCTTCATCGAACGGCCGGGCATGATCTTGAGCCGCGAACAACTTCTGGACCTCACCACCGGAAGAAGTGCCGATATCTTCGATCGCAGCATCGACAACCAGGTGAGCCGCCTGCGCAAGAAGATCGAGGAAAATCCAAAAAACCCTTCAATCATCAAAACCCATTGGGGCGGCGGGTACAGCCTGTCGGTCGAGGTGGCATTCGAATGATCAAGCTCTGGAAAAAAAGCCTGGCGGCGCAGTTCATAGGACTGATGCTTGCCGCCCTGATCATCTCGCAGGCGCTGGCTTTTCTGATCTCGTGGGACGAGCGCACAATGGCGTTGAGAGCCGCGGCGAAAAGCGAATTCTTCAGCCGGGGCGCGTCTATAACCCGGTTGGTCGAGTTGATACCCCCGGAAATCCGCGCGCAGGCTCTTTACGCCAGCGAAACCAACTACTCGAAAATCTGGCTGACAGACCAGGAACCCGAGAAGGCCAGCGCTTGGCGCCTGCAGGCGGTGGGTCAGCTTTCCCGCCAACTCGAAAACTTCGTCGATCTATCAAAGCAGGTTGACTGGACCGCTCCCTCCAAGCCGCAATTGCCCGATCCGAAGGAAGTCGCGCGTGAAAATACGGACGAGGAATGGGCGAGCCCGCCGCCGATCCTGTGGAACCTGCCGCAACCCGCGAAATTCACCTATTTCGACCGGCGCAGAGGGTTTGGCCTTGCGGTCCAGCTTGGCGACGGACGCTGGCTGAACTTTGCTTCGTACCAGGAAAACACCGGCCGATGGTGGAATTCCAAGTCCCTGACCTCGGTCGGATTGACAGCGCTGATCCTGGCGTTGATCGGGATCTTCATTGCAAGCCGCATTTCCCGCCCCTTGCGCAATCTGGCGCGGTCGGCGGAGGCGCTTGGGCGGGGAGAAAACCTTCCGCCTATTCCCGAGGGCGGGCCGGGAGAGATCCGGCGCACGGCGGAAGCCTTCAACAGGATGCAAAGCCGCCTCCACCGTTTTGTCGAAGACCGGACCAAAATGCTTGCGGCGATCGGCCACGATTTGCGAACGCCGCTGACCTCGCTTCGTTTGAGAGCAGAATTCGTCAAGGATCAGGAAACACAGCAGAAGATGCTGTCTACCATTGACGAAATTCAGGCGATGACGGAAGCCGCCATTGCGTTTGCGCGCGGGGAATCGACGGTAGAAGAAACCCGTGACATCGAACTCGATGCTCTTATCGGCAGTATCTGCGACGACCAGTCGGACCTTGGACATCCGGTCAATTACGTGGAGGCGGAACAGACGCCTTATCGCTGTCGGCCGGATGGGCTCCGCCGTGCGGTCCGAAACGTCGTGGAGAATGCCGTACGATATGGCGGTGAAGCCAAAGTCTTCATCCGGCACACGGCAACCACAGTCGATATCGTCGTCGAGGACCGCGGACCGGGGATACCCGAGGCCATGAGGGAAAAGGTTTTTGCTCCCTTCTTCCGTCTTGAAGTATCGCGGAACAAGGATACGGGCGGTATCGGCCTGGGGTTGTCGATCGCCCGTGCCATCGTGCGGCAACATGGCGGCGACATTTCTTTCCTCTGCGGTGAAAGAGGAATGCAGACGATCATCTCCCTTCCGCGAGAAGGAATAGTCGATCCGGTACCCCTTCACCAAGGCCGCGGGTGGAAACTGACGCGAGCGCCGACTTCTTCGCAAACCGCGGGAATACCCGGTAAAATTGCTTCTCCGTCGCGGCGGTCCGCTTAGTCCCGCACGAGGGTCGTCGCAGATGCAGGAGCCGGTGGTTTCCAAGCTCTTGGGCGGCCTGGCGGGATTGATCCGTAAATCCAATGGCGCCGCGCCGGGGTGTTGCATCAAGACGGCGATGGTGGGGGCATACGAGACGTGCTTTCTCGGACTATAAGCTCCCATTCGACAAGTGTCGTATAAGGCGTGACGTCATTGATCCGCGAGACGATCGCCTCCGCCGTCAATCTGCCGATGCGTTCGCGGTCGGGGCGAACTGTCGTCAGCGAGGGGCTGACGCAGCTCGCCGCCTCGTTATCGCCGAATGCGATGACACCGATGTCTTCGGGTACGCGCCGGCCGAGTTTCCTGAGCGCGCGCAGCACGCCGAACGCAACCACATCGCTGTTGCAGGCGATCGCATCGATCTCCGGATGGCTTTGCAGAAGCTCGGTCGCGAGCCGCTCTCCGAGTTCCGGATTGCCGCCCTGCTGCGCCGTATGCTTGACGACGTCGGGGAGCGAGGCCTTGGTTGCTGCGGCTTCCAGCCCGCTCAGGCGCTTCTGGGCGCGTTTATCGTTTTCGCGGACACTGCCGACGAAGGCCAAGCGCCTATATCCTTGAGCTATCAGATGGTTGGCCTGGGCCGCCCCGACGCTTGCGTGGTCGAAACCGACAGCAGTATCGATCACGTCTCCGCCCGTGTCCCACATCTCGACAATCGGGATGCCGGCTGCCTTGAGAAGCTCGACGACTTTCGGCGGATGATCGACGCCGATGATGGCAACCGCCGCCGGGCGCCAGCTCAGGATGGAGCGGACGAGCCGCAGCTCCTGGTCGGCATTGTACCTGGTATTGGCGAGCATGACCTGCAGGTCATGCTCCAGCAAAGCCAATTGCAGCGAATCGATGATGTTGGCGAATTCCGAGTAGTAGAGTGAGGTTACCACGACCCCGACAATGTCCGATCGCGTCCCGGAAAGCCCGCCGGCAAGCCGGTTCGGCACGTAGTTCAGCTCTTCCATGGCCGCATTGATCCGGCGACGTAGCTCGACCCGGACCGTGTTTGGAGCGCGCAGCGCGCGCGAGACGGTGTTGACCGAAACGCCCACACGCTCGGCGATCGAAGCAAGGGTCGGGACGGTGCGCCCCGCACCCTCGGAAAGGTCCACTGTCATTCGGCTCTAAAAAATCCTGTGAGTGATCGTTGCGTTAACGGTAACTTTATGCCATCGTTTTGAAGGAGAGGCAAGCGAAAGACCGAACACCGGCGCTTTCTTTGGATGGAAAACGACGGCACGGTTGACAATCACCGGCGTGGAGGCGGGACATATGGCTGAAAAGCCAAACATCATTCTGATTATGACGGACCAGCAGCGCTACGACTCGATCGCTGCGCTCGGATACCCCTATGCCGTGACGCCGAATATCGACGCGCTCGTCGAGAAGGGCGTGGCGCTCACCAATTGCCACATCACAGCACCGAGCTGCGTTCCGTCTCGTGCGAGCCTGTTCACCGGTTATTATCCGCATACGACGGGTGTTCTGGCGAACGGCCAGAAATGGCAGCATACCTGGGTCGAGCAGCTTCGCGATGCGGGCTATCGTTGCGTCAACGTCGGCAAGATGCATACGATTCCATACAATTCGGATTCCGGTTTCCATGAGCGCTATGTCGTGGAAAACAAGGACCGCTACATGGAAGGCCGCTGGTATTTCGACGAATGGGACAAGGCGCTTGCGGCCAACGGCCTCGTCAAGCAGCAGCGCGAACTTTACCGTGAGCTCGAGGATTACCGCGACCGGTTGGGCTGCTTTGAATGGGAACTGCCTGAGGCGCTGCATTCCGATGCCTTCGTCGGCAATATGGCGAAGTGGTGGGTCAATACCTATCCGCCGACCGAGCCGCTTTTCCTTCAGGTCGGTTTTCCAGGCCCCCATCCGCCGTTCGATCCTCCTGCTCGTTATGTAGAGCCCTATTTGAAGCGTAACGACCTGCCGCTGCCGAAGCCGACCAGGGAAGAGCTGGATTCGCTTCACCAGGAGCTGAAGGAAAAACGCCAGCACGACGTCGAGGTTGATCATGACTCCGTCGTCTGGAGCCTTGATCCGAGAGAAGACCAGATGCAGCGGCTGTGGGCGCACTATCTCGGCAATGTCACCCTGATCGATGAAAAGGTCGGCGAATTGCTCGAAGCGCTCGAAGCGCGCGGCTATCTGGAGGATGCGATCGTTATCTTCACCTCCGACCATGGCGAATGCCTCGGCGAACACGGGCTGATTCAGAAATGGTCGATGTACGACATAGTCACCCGCGTGCCGACCATCATCTGGTCGACGGCGAACCGGTTCGAGGGCGGCCGCACCGTGGACGGGCTCTGCCAGCTCTTCGACCTCGGCCCGACGATCCTGGAATATGCCGGCATCACGCCGCCGATATCCTTCGAAGCGCAAAGCCTGAAGCCTGCACTGGAGGGCGAGGACTGGAAGCCGCGCTCCCATGTGTTCTGCGAGCAGATCGGCGACGTGGCGATGGCAGGCGGTGTCGAGTTCATGACCGGCGTCAGAAGCGACCGGTGGAAGCTCGTTCACTTCAAGGGCTCAAGCGACGGGCAGCTCTTCGACCTCGAAAACGATCCGAAGGAAGTGAAGAACCTCTGGAGCGATCCAGGCTGTGTCGAGCAGAAGCGCGAACTTTTGGATGTGATGCGCGACTGGTTGATCGAATCGAATTTCAAGACACGCGACGTCACGGTGGGGATGCGATGAACCACCGATATCAGCAGAACCGGCAAGTTTTCGCGAGGGAGGCATGACCTTGTCAATTTCAACGGTTGAGGAAAAGCCCGAACGAGCTCCGCGGCGCTCTTTGCTGTCGCACCCGATGGGCATGCTGGCGATCAATTTCGCCGCAGTCATCTTCGGTGTACTGGTCTGGGCCACCGTAACGGCGCAAGGCATCGTCGGCCTGCCGACACCACTTGCCGTGGCGACGCAAGCGGTGATCCAGGCCAAGAGCGGCCTCCTGTGGTCCGACGCCCTGGCGAGCCTCGGACGCGTTTTTACCGGTTTTGCGTTCGGCATTGCGGTGGCAATCCCGGTCGGTTTCCTGATGGGTTGGTACCGCATCGCCCGCGGCATCATCGAACCCTATGTCCAGTTCTTTCGGACGATCCCGCCGCTTGCGATCATTCCCCTGGCGATCGTCACCATGGGTATTGACGAAACTCCCAAGATCTTCGTCATTTTCCTGGCGTCTTTCCTGTCGAGCGTTGTCGCGACATATCAAGGTGTCGTCAACGTCGACAAGACGCTGATCAATGCTGCCCGTGTGCTCGGTGCCAACGACTTCACCATCTTCCGGCGGGTCATCGTCCCGGCATCGCTGCCCTATATCATGGTCGGCGTCCGGGTCGGCCTCGGTTCGTCATGGGCGACCGTCGTGGCGGCGGAGCTGATTGCGGCGCAGTCTGGCCTCGGTTTCCGAATGCAGCAGGCGCAGCTCTATTACGATCTTCCGACAATCTTCGTCAGTCTCATCGCGATCGGTGTGCTTGGTCTCATCATGGACCGCATCGTCATCGCATTCGATGGCGTTCTGACCGCATGGCAGGAAAAGCTATGAGCATCAAGATCTCGTTCCAGAACGTCACCAAGACGTTCATCATCGCCGGGCAGACATCCTTCAATGCGCTCCAAGGTCTCAACCTGGACATTGAAGACGGAGAGTTCATCACGGTGGTCGGGCCGTCCGGCTGCGGCAAGTCGACTGCCATGAACATTGCCGCAGGCCTCACAGGTCCGTCTTCAGGGCAGGTCCTGGTCGACAACGTTCCGGTCAAGGGACCCGGCCCCGAGCGTGGCGTGATCTTCCAGCAATATGCGCTTTTCCCCTGGCTGACGGTCCGCGAGAACGTCGAGTTCGGGTTGAAGATTGCCAGATACCCGAAGGCGGACCGCCGCAGGATCGCGGACCGCTTTGTGGACCTCGTCGGGCTCTCCGATTTTGCCGATTCGCTTCCGAAGACATTGTCCGGCGGCATGAAGCAACGATGCGCCATCGCCCGGGCCTATGCCGTCAATCCGAAGATCTTGCTCATGGACGAGCCATTCGGCGCGCTGGATGCTTTGACCCGCGTGCAGCTTCAGGGCCAGCTACTGGCCACCTGGAGCAAGGAGCGGCGTACGGTGATGTTCATCACCCACGATGTAGACGAGGCGGTCTATCTCGCGAGCCGCGTCGTCGTCATGGCCGCCAGGCCCGGCCGGCTTCACAGGATCATTCCGGTCGATCTGCCCTATCCGCGCACCGAGGAGATGCGCCTTTCGCCGGAATTCACGGCTTTGCGCAACGAGGTATGGCGGTCGGTCTACCACCCGGCCGCGGCCTGAAACCTGCAATCACTATCGGCTGTTACAAGGAGGAGATGAACATGCTGACGAGACGAACCCTGGTGAGGACGACGGCGGCCTTTGCCGCCGCGAGCGCTTTTTCCATCGGAGGAAAGGCAAGCGCCCAATCTGCCGACATGACCATCGGATATATTGCCGACTTTCCGAATGCCAGTGTCCTGGCGATCGCGCAGGATCAGAAACTCTGGGAAGCGGAAGGCATCACGCCATCCGTCAAGGTTTTCACCAACGGCCCGATCCAGATCCAGGCGATGGGCGCCGGCAGCCTGAATTTTGGCACGATCGGGCCCGGCGCACTCTGGCTGCCCGCCAGCGGTCGGGCCAAGGTGATCGGCGTCAACGATATAGGCTTCTCCGACCGCGTCATCGTCCAGGGCGGGATTGCCTCGATCGCGGATCTGAAGGCCAAAAAGGTTGGCGTCCCGCAGGGCACGTCCGGCGACATGATACTCCGGATGGCGCTGACCAAGGCCGGCATGACCATAGGCGACATCCAGGTCGTGCCCATGGATCCGTCCACGGTGGTTGCCGCCTTCACTTCCAAGCAAATCGACGGGGCCGGCATCTGGTATCCGCTGATCGATACGATCAAGCCGCGCGTGCCGGATATGAAGGAGCTGGCTTCGAACCAGGATTTCTACCCGCAGACCTCGTTCATCAACACCTTCGTCGCCCGCAATGAGATCGTCCAGCAGAACCCGGATCTCGTGAGGAAATTCCTGCGTGTCATGAAGAAGGCAATGGACTATCGCGTCGCAAACCTCGATCGATCCATCCAGATCACCACCGCATTCCTCAACGCTCCAGTGGAGGTGACCGAGAAGGTGGCGCGCAGCCGCAAGATGCTGACGAGCAAGGAACTGGACGCCTTCACGAAAGACGGCACCGTCGATAAGTGGCTGACGGAATTCAACAAGATGTTCCAGGAGTTCGGCACCATCAAGGAGCCGCTGCCACCGGCACAATTCTATACAGGCGATCTCTTCACCAGCGCCTGATCGTTAGGCCTTTGACTTTCCGCCGGTGACGGCGGAAAGTTCTCCTCGACGAGGGTTGCGGGAAACCATCGGGCTTGAGCGACTCGTTTCGATCGTCGATATTGATATTCGTCCGCTAGGCAAAAACTAGAGCGTCCATTGGGCGGCGATTTTTTCTCGCGGCCGTCGAGCCGCCGGTGACAGTTCGGGTCGCTCTATGACGGGAAGAGAGATCGAGGCTCTCAAGCCCGGATTGTTCGAGGCAAGAACGATATCCCCGCCATGGTGGCGAACGATCGCTCTTGCAATTGACAAGCCCAGACCGACACCGCCAGTTTCACGGTTGCGAGACTTCTCCAGGCGGAAGAAGGGAGAGAAGACCTTCTCGCGCATCGCATCAGGGATGCCGGGGCCGGGATCCTCCACGACGATTTCAGTCGCGGATGGCGATTGGCGCACGAAGACCTTGGCCTGCCCGCCATAGCGGATCGCGTTTTCGATGAGATTACGGACGGCGCGGCGTAACCCGTCGGGGCGGCACCTGTAGGTTATCTTCCTGCTTTCGACATACTCAACCCGTTGGCCCATTTCTTCCAAGTCGGCACACAGGCTCTCCACCAATGCGTTGAGATTGACCGTTTTTGTTTCCTCGACCGTCGCCTCGCCCTTTGCGAATGCGATCGTCGCCTCAGTCATGACCTGGATCTCGTCGATCGTGACCAGCATCTTCTGCTGAAGTTCCGGATCCCCGACAAACTCGGCGCGCAAACGCAAGGATGTCAGCGGAGTACGCAGATCATGGCCGATTGCGGCCAGCATCCGGGTCCGGTCTTCCACGAAGCGGTGAAGGCTCTGCTGCATGCGGTTGAATGCCTCTGCGGTCCGTCGGATATCGTCGGGCCCTTCCTCCGGCAGGGGCGGGAGAGACTCTCCGCGGCCTAAAGCCTCCGCCGACACGGCAAGCCGTCGAAGCGGTCTTGCGATACGGTTTGCCGTCAAAACCCCGATGACCGAGAGGACAAGAGCCGTTATCGACAAAGTGAAGAGGGATTGTGAAGTCCACCAGTTGTTGGGAATGACTTTGTAATAGGCGGAGTTCAGCCACCGCCCGTCTTGAAGCTGGACCGCAAGACCAAACCCGTCCCACTGGCCGATATAGGCGAACTTCGCCGGCTGTGGGAGACTCCACAAACCAGAGGCGGGCGTGACCCAGGCCTCGCCGGCGTTTTTCGCAACAATCCTCCTGCGCTCCTCCGGCCTGTCGATGGCTGCCGGCTGAACGCGCCATTCTGGCGGAAAATTCGGGAGGTTCGGCAGGGGACGTGCAAGCTCCTCGACGGCACGACCCCGCCAGGCATCGGGGTCATCTGGAGCCTGCTCGCTCAGCCAGAACCGGGCATAGCTGGTTTCGCTGGCGGCGAGGACGTCATGCCTCAGATTGAGCGGAATCGACTCCATGAGCCTGGTAATGGTCGCCGTGCGGCTGAAGAACTCGCTTTTTGATACTGCCTTGAGCGCCTTGTCGCGTTCATCCCAGGAGATCAGGAACGACAGTGCCTGGGAACACGCGAGCGCGAGGAGCATGAAACCGATAAACTGCGCAGCGAGACTTCTGGTCCAGAACCGTATCATTGCAGCACCACATCGGTGGAAAGACTGTAGCCGCCGCCCCAATGGGTCTTGATGATTGTCGGGTTCTTGGGATCGGCCTCGATCTTCTTGCGCAAGCGGCTGACCTGGTGGTCGATGCTGCGGTCGAAGATCTCCGCGGCTTTGCCGGCAGTCAAGTCGAGGAGTTGGTCGCGCGTGAGAACAAACCCGGGATGTTCGAGAAAAGCCTTCAGCAGACGGAATTCCACGGTGCTCAGGGACACGACAACGCCGTCCTCGTCGGTCAGTTCTTGCCGGCCGACATCAAGCCGCCATTGGTCGAACTTGATGACTTTTGCCTTGATGTTGTCGCGTTGCTGCGTTGGCAGGGTGGTTGCTCGCCGCAAGACGGCGCGGACGCGGGCGAGCAGTTCCCTGGGATTAAACGGCTTTACGACATAGTCGTCCGCTCCCAATTCCAAGCCGATGATACGGTCGGTATCATCCGCCATGGCGGTCAGGAATATGATGGGCACATCCGTCGTGCTGCGTATGTGTCTGCAGACCGAGAGGCCGTCTTCACCGGGCATCATGATGTCGAGAATGATGAGATCAAGAGCGTTCCGCTCGAGGATCTTGCGCAGGGCGGCGCCGCTGTCGGCCGAGCTGATGCGATAGCCTTGCTGCCCGAGATATTTCCCGACCAGATCCCGGATGTCCTGATGATCATCGACAACTGCGATATGGGATGATGCCTGCATGAACTGCCCTCTACACCCGGAAATTATAGCATTGCATCGGCAAGCCCTTCCATCGAATTCTCTAGCAAGTTCCCAAGGCCCGGCTCCCATGACGTGCCGCAGGATCGGACGTGAGATGGGATAGGGTGGGGTGGGACTGCAGCGAAATTGATAATTTTGGCTCCCGCTCATCCGCCTGAATTCAGACCGGAGAGGGGCCGCCGCGGCAATATTTGCGACCTTGCCGCGGACGGTGCCTTGAATGAACTGCGAGCTGTTAGTTCGGACGGTTGGCGCCCTCATAGTAGTCGCCGCTGTCGAACGGGCGACGATCATCGCGGGTGGTCTCGCCAAACACCGACTGGCCGGTCTGGTTCGGATAGCCGAAGGTCCTGGTGCTGTCGGCCCGCAGAGGATTGGCAGAACGCGAAGAAGCACCGCTCTTGGAGGCGCCTTCATAATAATCACCCTCGGCAAGTGCCGGGACGGCGAACGTGGCCGAAGCCAGCAGAGCAGCGATAGCGGTGGATAGGAAGATCTTGGTCATCAGTTTCTCCTTCAGTTTCGATAGCGTCTCCTTGACGCATCCCAAACATAGAAGGTGTTTGTCGCACGCGTATGCCGCAGAACAGGGAAATTGTCGCAAAGTATCGCAGCGCAACATTCCATTCCTCAACGTGGAGACAGACGATTTTACGCGGACCGGCTTGCAGTCGGTCCAGGCTGAGAGACGTCGCCAGGCTGCCCGTGAGGGCTCAAAAGCGGTCTGTGCCGCTCCATTTAGTGGGGGCCGCGCCTCTTGAGGACCTGACGCACCAGCGTCCCGTAACATTTCTTAATGTGACTACACAGTGCGGCTCCGCCCCATCGCTATCGTGTGACCAAACAAGCCAGGGCGCTCTGCGGCCCACTTAAAAGGTCCACTCAATGATCGCGTTATCGACCGTATCATCCACGCTTCGACGCTGCTGCTCGCTTTTCGGTAAAGCAGCGACGCTCGCATGCGTGTTTTCGACCGTGGCGTCCGCAGACGCCCAAATGCCGGTAACGACGATCGTCGCCAAGCGAGGTGCGCTGACGGAAAGGATCGAGGTGGTTGGTTCGCTCGCGGCGCGGGAAGAGATCGAAGTCTATCCCGCCGTCCTCGGCAAGGAGGTGCGGCAGATCTTGGTAGAGGCCGGACAACATGTTGAACGCGGCCAGGCGCTCGCGGTCCTGGACACGACCGAAGCCCTGATGTTGCTGGACAAGAACGCGGTGAGCCTCCTTCGCGTGCGTGCTGCCGTGGCGGTCGAGAGCAGCAAGATAGACGTGGCAACGGTCACCGAAGCCGAAGCGCGCAAGAAGCTTGAACGCAGCCGCTCGCTACAGCCAAAAGGTGCGATCGCCGACAACGTCCTCGAGGAAGACTTGAACGCTCACGCCCGAGCCGTCGCGGAGTTGCGACTGGCGCGCCAATCGTTGGAGCTCGCCAACGCAGATCAACAGCTGATCGCCAGCGAGCGGCGGGAAATCGAACTGACTGTTCAGAGGAGCACCCTGCGGGCCCCCAGCTCGGGTCGAATCTTGAGCCGGAAAGCGCGTGTCGGTGCGATGACATCGAGTTCTGCCGGACCTCTTTTTGTCATCGCTGACGATGATGACATCGAGTTCGTGGCGCAGGTGACGGAGACAAGCTTCGTTCGGCTGCGCGAAGGCATGAGCGCCGAAATTACCTTGCCAGGACGCGACCAAGCCATCGCAGGAACCGTCCGGCTGAATGCCGCGCAACTCGATCCCAAGACAAGAAGCGGGACGGTGCGGATCGAACTTGCAGACAAGGCCAGACTTGTCCCAGGCGTCTTTGCGCGCGGTAGCATCAGTGTCGAAGACCGGCAGAATGTTCTCCTCCCGGGAACGGCCGTCAAAAGCACGGCGGCCGGCAACAACGTTTACGTCGTTTCAGACGGGCTCGTGGATATCCGCCCGGTCCGCATCGGATCCCAGCAAAGCGGCTTCGTGGAAATCCTCGACGGCATCCGCGAGGGAGAGGAGGTCGTCCTGAAATCAGGTGCCTTCCTGAAGGCACAGGAGCGGGTGAGGCCGGTATTGGCCGCGACGCCGGCAACGCGTGCCGACGCGTCTGCATCTACCCAAAATCGGCTCGGAGCTCGACTTCAATGAACATATCGGCCTGGGCAATTCGTAATCCGCTTCCCTCGATCCTCCTATTCCTAATCCTTGTCACCGCCGGTCTCTACAGCTTTTCACGGCTGCCCGTCACTTACTTCCCGACCATCGACGAGCCGGCTGTGAATGTGATTATCGACCAGCCCGGGGGAGCGCCGAGTGAGTTGGAGACTGAAGTTACGCGTCTTGTTGAAGACGCGGTAGCGTCTCTTGCAGGCGTAGAAGAGATCAAGTCGACCGTCACTCAAGGCCGTTCCGTTACCGCTGTCGAATTCGAGTTGGGCGTGATTTCGCCAGACCGCGCCATGGGTGACGTCCGCGACGCGGTTGCCAAAATCCGCAGCGACCTTCCCGATGGAATAGATGAGCCTGTGATCGAACGGGCCGAGGAGGAAGCACAGGCGGTGGTGACCTATGCCGTGACAAGCCAGGACATGACCGTTGCAGAGCTTTCGTGGTTCGTCGACGATGTTGTTGCCCGGCAGTTGCAGGGTCTGAAGGGCGTTGGCCGCATTGATCGTGTCGGAGGTGCTGACAGGGAAATCCATGTCGAACTCGATCCTTCGCGATTGCAGGCGCTCTCCCTGACGGCGAATGTTGTCAACGAAAGCCTCATCGCAAGCCAGTTGGATCGTTCCGGGGGCCGCAGCAACCTGAATGGCCGGGAACGGACGCTGACGACCGCCGCGGCGGCGCAGACGATTGCAGAACTTGGTGGTTCTCGCATCCTCCTGTCGGACGACGCCAGTGTGAAACTGGAAGATGTCGGAAACGTCCAGGATACGATCGCCGAAGCCCGCGCCTTTGCGACTCTGGATCAGGAGGACGTTGTAGGTTTCGCGGTCTATCGCTCAAAGGGTTCGAGCGAGCTCGCTGTTGCGAAGGAAGTGGCCACCGCACTGGAGAAGCTACATCTCGAACAGCCGTCGATCCGCTTCAAGCTGGTCGACGACAATATGTCCTACACGGCGGGCAACTACAACTCGGCCATGGATACCCTCTATGAGGGCGCGGCATTATCAATCGTCGTCGTATTTCTATTCCTGCGCGACTGGCGGGCTACGGTCGTAGCCGCAATCGCGCTTCCGCTTTCGATCATCCCGACCTTTTTTGCCATCGATCTCCTGGGCTTTTCCCTCAACATCCTCAGTCTGCTTGGGATCACCCTGGTGACGGGAATTCTCGTGGACGATGCGATCGTTGAAATCGAAAACGTGGTGCGTCACCGCGACATGGGCAAATCCGCCTACCGGGCTGCATTGGACGCCTCCGACGAAATAGGACTTGCTGTCATAGCCATATCCGCAACGATCATGGCTGTCTTCACACCCGTGGGCTTCATGAGCGGCGTGGTCGGACTGTACTTTCGAGAATTCGGGCTGACCGTTGCGATAGCGGTGTTCTTTTCACTTCTGGCGGCCCGCTTGATCACCCCAATCATGGCTGCATACATTATGACGAACGCTCCTCAGTCGCACATTCGGAAAGGGCGCCTGGTGTCGGCGTATGAGGGACTGCTGAAGGTCAGCCTGCGGTGGCGATGGATGACAGTCGGATCCGCATTTGCAGCTTTTGCACTGGCTTTATACGCCCTGACCTCCCTGCCGACCGCGTTTTTGCCGGAAGAGGATACGGGGCGGTTGACCCTTTCGGTGGAGCTGCCCCCTGGGGCGGCTTTGCAGGAGACACGAGCAGCGACGGACGGAATAGCCGCCCTGATCCGGCGGGATTCTGCGGTGGAAGGCGTATTCGTCAGGGCGGGGTCGAGTACGGTCGGACGGGAAGACATACGATATGCCGTCGTCCTGATCGATCTGCTCCATAAATCCGAGCGCGACCGTTCATCGTTCTCGATACAAGCCGATCTTGAAAAGGCGCTTTCCTCCATTTCGGATGTCAGGCTGCGCTTTCTCAACACCCGCGGTGGGCGGGACATATCTTTCGCTGTCCTGTCCGCGGATGGCGCTCTGGCTCAGCGAACAGCAGATGACATATTGCAGGAGCTCACCGCCGACAGAAACTTCGTCAACCCGACCGCCGACAACGCGGCAACGCGACCAGAACTGCGGGTGAAAATCGACGCGGACAAGGCTTCAACAATCGGTGTATCTCCGGCAGAACTTGCCCGCACGATCCGCGTATCGACCGTGGGCGACGTCGACAGCCGGCTGCCCAATTTCATCGACGGCGGCCGACAGATTCCAATCCGCGTGCTGCTCCAGACGCATGCTCGCGACGATTTGCCAACCCTTGAAATGCTGTCGGTACCGACGACGAGAGGGACGTCGGTTCCGTTGTCTTCGGTCGCCGACGTCAGCTTCGATGAGAGGGTCGCCGCCATCGAGCGATTTGATCGCCAGCGTCGCATCGAAATCTCAGCGGATATGGCTGACGGCATGACGTCGGGCCAGGGTCTCGACAGGCTGGCACAGCTCGATAGCGTCAAGAGCCTGCCGGCGGGCGTGCGCATTCAGGCGACGGGGGATTCCGATACCGAAGGCGAGGTGTTCTCAAGCTTTGCGGTGGCGATGGGATCGGGTGTCATGCTTGTGCTTGTGGTTCTCATCCTCCTCTTCGGAAGCGTGTTGGCGCCCTGGACCATTCTGGCCTCCCTTCCCCTGTCGATCGGCGGCGTTGCAGCTGGCCTCATGTTAAGCGGCAACGCCGTCTCGCTTCCCGTCGTCATCGGTATCCTGATGCTGATGGGGATCGTGACGAAAAACGCCATCATGCTCCTGGACTTTGCCATTGAACGCGAAGCCCATGGCTTGTCTCGGGTCGATGCGATCGTCGAAGCCTGCTCGGAGCGGGTTCGCCCGATCATCATGACCACGTTTGCCATGATCGGGGGAATGGCCCCCTCCGCGCTCGGGGTAGGGGACGGAGGCGAATTCAGGGCGCCGATGGCAATCGCGGTGATTGGCGGCCTGCTCGTGTCTACGGTTCTATCGTTGATCGTCATCCCGTCGCTCCACCTGATGGTTTCCGACTTTGGCGATCGTACCGCTCGGATCTTCAAGCCCTTCCTCCAGTCGGCCGAGATCTGAAGGTTGCAGGCGCCGCAAGGACGCTTGCACCACCAGCGGAGGGCCGGCCAACCACCTGGCCGGCCCTGCCGTATCGCCGAGCGGTTGCGGCGCTTATCGCCATGGCTGGGCACGTTTGGTATCACTGCGAGCAGCGATCGTAACAAAACTTCATAAAGCGAAATATTCGAGGACCAGCAGCCCGCCCATTGTAGGGTCCTCAAACAGGAAAAGACCTATGCAGCCCAATTCAGCATCCGCGAAGATATTGATCGTGGAAGACGACTTCGAAATCGGCAATCTTCTGGCGTCGACAATTCAGGAAAGCGGAATGCTGCCGACTGTCGCTGAGGACGGAAACGTGATGCAGTCGCTGCTTCGCAGCAATTCCTATGACCTGATCATCCTCGATGTCATGCTGCCGGGCGAAGATGGCTTGAGCATTTGCAAACGCATCCGTTCGGAAAGAACGATCCCGATAATCCTGCTGACGGCACTCGGAGAGGAGGTCGACCGGATCGTGGGACTGGAAGTCGGCGCCGATGACTACATTACGAAGCCCTTCAGCCCGAGAGAAGTGATCGCCCGGATTCGCAGTCTCCTGCGTCGCGCCTCTTACGGCCTGACAAGCAGCTCTGCTCAAAGGAAGCTGCGCTTCGACGGATGGGTGATTGACCCGATGCGGCGCCGGCTTCACGATCCCGGCAACGCTCGCATCGCTTTGACAACAACGGAATTCGATCTTCTGCTGGCGTTCTGCAGAAATCCGGGCAGGGTCATCACCCGCGAGGAGCTGCTCTTGTTTACCCATTCCGGGCTGGCTGGGCCGATCGAGCGCAGTATTGATGTGCATATCAGCCGCCTCCGCCAAAAGATCGAGGCCGATCCTCGCGAGCCAACGCTCCTGCAGACAGTCAGGCTGGGAGGATATACCTTTACCGCGTCGGTGGAGGAAGTCTGAAGTAGAGGCCCCAATCCGGCCGCGATCGCAGGGCCAGCACAAATAATCGAACAAGATCGCTTGGTGCAAGCCCGATGCTATGACTGGGAGCCGGCGCTTGGATGCCCGCTCCCAGCTGCCACGGCATTGCATCTTGCAGTCAAAAATATTGCGCAAGGCAACGCGTGTCGCCTGCTGGATCGGAAGCGATCCGTGCAGGCGACACGTCATTTATTTTCTCTCCCCGGTTTCAGAACTTGTAGCCGACAAAAGCAGAAACGGAAGGCTGGATCTTCTTCTCGACGATCGGGCTATCCGCGGCATCTCCGGTGAGCACGCCGATGCCTGCTTCACCACGCACCAACCAATGATCGCTCAGTGCGTATGTGGCGGAGGCAGAGAAATCGACACGCTTCAGGCCCGCTTCTGCTTTATATTCAGGCAGGCCTGAACGTGCCGATTGAGCGGCATTGACGCCAAAATAGGCCTGCATGTGCTTGCCATCGGCCACGGTGGCTTCGGCGCGTGCGCCCAGAATGAGACGTTCCGTGACCGGGGCCGAGTATTCTACCCCAAACTTTCCAATCAGGCTTTCGCTGCCGCCGATGGTCTGGTCGACGCTCGCATAGATTTCGACCGGGCCCCAATCATAGCCGACTTTTGCACCGACTGTCGCGGCGAAGTCGATGTCGCCGAGGCCGCGGAGGCGATCGCCGTCACCGTCATCCCGTCCCGATTCGTAACCAACTTCAGCGGAGATGGAAAATCCGTCGTGATCCAGGACAGTGACGCTGATCCCACCTGGATCGATTTCCAACCATTCGCCATAGGTGAACACCACGAAGGGAATAGGGCTGACTTCAAATTCATCGCTCCCTTCGTATTTGGGGTCGTAAGAAGCGCCGGCACCAATGATCAGGCTCCAATTGCGCTCCGGTTGGCGTTTGTCGAAACGCTGCTTGTCGAAAGGTGGCTCCGGCGTCTGCTCCGTGGCGGTCTGGTCGGCGCCATAGGCGTTTGGGGAAAATCCCGCAACGCTGATTGCGGCGCATAAGGCGAGGGGCGAAAGACGCCGCTTGGCTTTTTTAAGATGTAGCATGAGGGCTCCAGAACAGGTTATCAGTCCCCCCAATAGAGGAGCCTGTGACGGCTTGTGTTTCATGCCAGAGCCCTCCGGTGCGTGTTTTTTTGTTACGCTTTGTTGCAACTCGCCGCGATCAGCAACGAGGCGGCCCCGCCGTAACAAAACGTAATAATCGCGCAGCAGGAAACGCGGGATCTTGTGAGGGAATTCGCCTATATTTCTGCTTCGCCGAGCGACCTCGGCTCAAGCGCGCTTCACAAGCCAAACGAGTGCTCATGTTTTTCCGCCGGCTTCCAGGCCTATCGACGATCCATAGTCAGATCACGGGCGTTATTGTTCTCGGCCTCACCATCACCGTTTTAGGCGGCTCTTTTCTCGAGCAGCGTGTTGGAAATGGATATCCGATGGTTGACGTTGAGGAACTCGCCGATAGTGTGTTTACGATAGGTTCCATCCTCAAAACGGCCACACCCGAAGAGCGCGACATCGTTCTTCGTGCAGCCAATCGTGCCGGTTGGGATCTCAATCTGCGACCGCGCGCCTTGGCGGAAACGTTCAAGAACTCATCACCGCAGGAAAGCGTTCTGGACGCGACGATAGATTGGCTTTTTTCCCCCGACGGGAGGCAGACGCCACTCGGTGGCTGGCAAACCTTTGTTGATGACAAGCGCGTCGTCTCAACCGAGGTTGATGATAAAACAATCCTCGTTCTGGGCGGCCTTCCAAGCACGGCGTTCTGGAGTGAGGTCCTAGTCCGGGCGCCACACTATCTACTGGCACTCATCACCTTGATCGTGCTGTTTTCTTCGTTCGGGGTCTGGGCGATCACGCGACCGCTGCGGAAGATTGCTTCAGCGGCTGCGAATGCCGACCTCACGTCCGGCCGGGTAATCTTCGAAGAGGAAGGCAGCGTGGAGATCGTCGCTGTTGCACGCTCCTTGAACGGGATGAGCGATCGTATCACCGATATGATCCAAGGCAGGACGCGGATGCTGCGTGGGGTGAGCCACGATCTGCGCACGCCACTGACGAGACTGAGACTTCGAGTAGAGCGGGTCGGCGACGGGCAATTGCGCGATATGTTGCTGGCGGATATCTCTCGCATCGATAGCCTTCTCAAAGAGAGCCTCAGCTATCTGCGTGACGACCATCATCGTGAGCAGGTGGAAACGATCGACCTGGCAACGACGCTGCAGACGATTTGCAGCGAATTTGACGATGTGGGCCACAAGATCAATTATATCGGCCCCAATCATCTGTCCGCCAATTGCAAGCCTCTCGCGATAACGCGAGCAGTGACTAACCTTTGCGAAAACGCTGTGAAATTTGGCGATAAGGTCGCAATCGAGCTGAAGCGAAGCGGAGACAAGGTGGTTATCGACGTATCGGACAATGGCCCCGGGATACCGAAGCAATCACGTGCGCAGGTATTGGAGCCATTCTTCAAGCTGAATGCGGCCAGGACTGATGGCAACGCCGGGTTCGGGCTGGGATTGTCCATCGTTGCGGAAGTCGTGCAAGCCCACCGGGGGACGCTGGAACTCTTGGACGGGGAGCCATCCGGGCTCTTGGCGCGGTTGACGTTTCCAGCAGATCTCCAGGCTGACGGCGTCACCGCGCAGGTTCGGTGAACGCTTGCGCGAATGGCTTTGATCGGCCTGCGGGCGTGTTTTCTGGCTTCGCCTATCTGCGTGATAACCTTAGCTATTGCTATAACTCGGCGTTTGCCCGCTCCAGGCCGGCATTTGCTGTGGAGGCATGGGCCCCGGCGTCGAAATTGTCTGCGGCATTGGCGAGAGAAGCCAGCATCGCGTCCGCCTGTTTGAAGTATTGTTTGATCCATGGGACCGGACCGACGCCAAATCGCCTTTTCGATCCCCATCGCTGGCCTTCTTCGACCATCGTATCCCAGGGCCTCGGTTTTCCGTGGAAGACGATGATTTTCGCGTTCCGTGGCTGCTTGATCCTCGGCAGGAGCAGATTGATCGGAAAGTATTTCGTGCAGCTTCTCTTGAAGCTGACGCAGAAACCTGCCGGCCAGTAACTTTTTTGCCGCACCGCATGCGTCAGGTAGGACTGGTCGTTCTTGAATTGCGCGATGATCGCGTCGGCTTTGCTTACGAAATCGTGGTAAATTCCATCGACATTTCCTGCATGAAATCCAAAGACGGATGACTGGGCACCCCTGTCCGGCCTGAAGCTGTTTGGGAGCAGGCTCCAGAGATCCGGATTCCATTCCCGCTGGATCACAAAATGACGGCGCTCCCGAAGCAGACCGATCAGCGGGGCGAGTGATCGTTGGACCATGATGTCGAGATCGAGGAAAAGCACGACGTCTCCGGGCGGGAATAGACCCGGGGCAAACACGCCGATCTTGGGCCAGCACCCTCGTCTCCACGCCTGCTCAGGCAGGCCAAGGTTCGGGATATGACGAGTGAGAATGCTGGAAGCAAGGCCGCGACGATCGTCCGTCAGGCAGACAAAGTCGAATGGCTCCTCCATGTTGCGCAACACACCGGCATAAAGAGCATTGACATGGCTGGCGGTGAAAGCCGTACCCCATTTCATGCAAACAATCGTAACCAACATGCCGCTCCATCAATAATCTGGAGACGGTTTAAGCGACTTTGGTGCGGGTGATTGTTTATAGTTGTTATATGATGTTGCCGAATATTGTCATTGATGTCGGCGGTGCGGCTGAACCGATAGTGCCGCGGCTGAAGATACGTGCGATCAATTTGCTTCGGCCCATACTGGCCAAACAAGGTCAGATCGGCCGACCCCGGTTACCGGAAAACTCGCTCTCACTAAATCAAAAATCTTGATATAGATGAAGGGCAACGGCATGATCTGAAGTATGAAGCCGAATTTTCTCTCAATATCCGCCAACACCGGCAGCCTGGTTCTCAAGGGCCTGGCGTCACCCATCCGGGTCAACATCCTTCAACTTCTCCATGATCGGGGAAAGCTGAACGTCAACGAGATCAGCGCGGCGCTCTCGCTGCCGCAGTCGACGGTTGCCGTGAACATTCTGACCCTGGAGGAGGCCGGCCTCATCGAGACCTCTTCCGTCAAGGCGACCAAAGGCAATCAGAAGGTTTGCAGCGCCAAATACGACGAGATCATCGTTCGTTTCGACACCGCTGAAAAAGCGACCAGAAACAACCAGATCGAGGTCGCGATGCCTCTCGGGCTCTACACGAGTTGCGAAGTTTCTGCACCATGCGGGCTTTGCTCGCCGGAAGGTGTCATCGGCCTGCTGGATGTTCCCGATTTCTTTCTCGATCCCGGCCGGGTGCAGGCAGCGTTGATCTGGTTCGGCCGCGGCAATGTCGAATACAAATTTCCGAACAATGCCAAGCTTGTTAACTCGGCGGTCGAGGCGATCGAATTCTCGATGGAGCTCTCGTCGGAAGTGCCCGGCACGAACGTCAACTGGCCGTCCGACATAACGCTGTGGATCAACGAACATCGCATCGGGACCTGGACGTCACCCGGTGACTATGGCGACAAGCGTGGGGTCTACACGCCGCAATGGTGGAAGCTTGAAGGTTCTCAATACGGCAAGCTGAAGACTTGGCGCGTCACCAGGCATGGATCATTTATCGACGGCGTATCGATCTCCAACGTCACAATCGACGACATCGGCCTGGCCGAGCATCATTCGATCCGGATGAAAATCGGCATAGAAGAGAATGCCCCCCACCCGGGGGGCATCAACGTCTTCGGTCGCGGGTTTGGCAACTACGACCAGGACATCATCATGCGGCTCTATCTTGCCTGACGGCAGGTAGGAGGCGCTACGACCCCGTCCTCGACTTCGGCTTCACAGGGAAGCGCCAAACCGGACGACGCTCCAGGACGCGGGAGGAACGGTGACCGTGACGCTGCCACTCGTCACGTCTATCTCCCTCAGATCGTGAGGCGCCACCTTGTTCGGTTCATTCTTGGTGTTGCTCGCCTTGAGGTCATGGTGATGCAGCGAATGTGCTCGCTGCAGCTTCAGCCCGCCAAAGCCGGTTGCCGCGACGTCAATCTGCATATCGTCGGAAAGGTGCCGGTTCAGGATGAAGAGGGTAACCGTCTTGTTCTCCTCCGAATGCACCGCCGAGAACTTGAGGTAAGGAACGGCGTCGATCTTGTCGTACAGGTCTTCCGTGTGCGTGGGGTCGTAATAGCGAGTGGCATAGGTCGGCGTATCGACGCGGGTCCTGAGGACGCTGCCCCTGCCAAGATTGCTGAAGTCCGAGAAGGGCCAAAAGATCGTCTGCCGCCAGGCCGGACCACCGGTTTCCGTCATGATGGGGGCGATGGCGTTTACAAGCTGGGCGAGGCATCCGGCCTTGACGCGGTCGGCGTGATTGAGGAGCGAGATGCATGCGCCGCCGAAGGCAAGCGCATCCTGCATGTCGTATTCCTCCTCCAGTATGGGTGGGGCAACAGGCCAGCCTTCCTTGACGCGGTTCTGTTCGCCGCGCCGGGTGCGATACCAGACATTCCATTCGTCGAAGCTCAGCATGATGCGCTTGCGGGAGCGACGTCGGGCCGCGACAGCATCGGCAATCGAAACCACCTCTTCGATGAAGCTGTCCATCAGGTCGGGGCTTGCCAGGAACGAAGGCGTATCGTCGGCATAATTGTTGAGATAGGTGTGGAGCGATATGAACTCGACATGATCGAACGTGTGTTCGAGGACGATCCTCTCCCATTCGCCATAGGTCGCCATTTTTCGTCCGGAGGATCCGCAGGCCGCCAGTTCGATCGTCGGATCGGTCATCCGCATCATCTTTGCCGTCTCGGCGGCGATCCGACCATACTCTTCGGCCGTTTTCGCTCCCATCTGCCAGCCGCCGTCCATTTCGTTGCCCAGGCACCAGAATTTGATGTCGTGCGGTTTCTCCCAGCCATGCTGTTGGCGAAGTTCGGAAAGGTGGGTTCCGGAAGGATGATTGCAATATTCAAGCAGATGGCGGGCTTCGTCCGGTCCGCGCGTGCCGAGGTTGACAGCCAGCATCGGTTCGATACCGGCAACTCGGCACCAGTCCATAAATTCGTTGGTTCCGAACTGATTGGTGTCGACGGATTTCCATGCCAGGTCGAGGCGGCGTGGGCGCTGCTCGACCGGCCCCACGCCATCCTCCCAATTGTAACCGGAAACGAAATTGCCGCCGGGGTAGCGCATGATGGTGGGATTGAGCTCGCGCACGAGCTCCAGAACATCCCGCCTGAACCCCTTTTCGTCAGCCGTTGGATGTCCAGGTTCGAAAATGCCGCCATAGACACAGCGGCCAAGATGTTCGACGAATGCACCGAACAGACGGTTGTCGGTTTCACCAATGATAAAGTCCCGGTCGAACCGGGCTTGGGCCTTGATCATCTCTCAAATCTCACTTTGCTTCAGGAAACGGGTAATTTGCCGCTAATGCGGCTGCAGCTCTGTCTCTTCGGTCGACGGCTGGGGTGATGCGCGCGCTTGCTGGGACGCGGCGCTGTCGCCGGTCAGCACGCCGCGACCGTTCGGGTCGGGAGACAGGATGGCGGACTTCAGGAGTTGCGAATACGGATGCTGGGGGTTGTCAAGGACCGAGCGAGCCTCGCCGCTTTCGACGATTTCACCCTTGCGCATGATGATGATCCTGTCGCTCACGTAATAGGCCGTCGCAAGATCGTGCGTGATGTAGAGGATCGAAACCTTGAGATCATCGCGCAGGGCACGAAACAGATTGACGATCGACATTCTCAGCGAGGCATCGACCATCGAAACCGGCTCGTCCGCGACCAGCATCGACGGGCCGGGGATAAGCGCCCGGGCAATCGCCACCCGCTGGAGCTGACCTCCGGAGAGCTCATGGGGAAACCGGCCGCGGACTTCGGCAATCGACAGGCCGACGTTGTTCAGCGCCCTGTCGGCAACGGCTTCCAGCTGCGCGGGTGAATGGGCGTCAGTGAAATTTTTTGCCGTCATGAACAGATAGCGATCGACGCGTTTCAGTGGATTGAACGCTTCGAAGGGGTTCTGGAAGATCGGCTGGACCTCTTTCATGAATCTTCGCCGCGCTCCCGTCCCACGGATCGAAGCCAGGTCGCCGCCCTTGAAGAAGATCGTCCCCGCGCTTGGCCGGACCATGTTGAGGATCATCCTCGCAAGTGTCGTCTTGCCGCTTCCGGATTCGCCGATGATCGTGAAGACCTGAGGTTCATCGCCCTCCAGGCGGAATGATACATTGTCGACGGCCCGGAATTCCTGACGGCCAAGCAGGCCGCCTCGTTTGTAGAGCCTGGTGACGCCGTCGAGATGCAGAAGAGGAGCCGTCATCGCTCTATCTCCAATTCCTCGTGCCGGTTTGGTTTTCCATCAGGTGTCGGCAGGACGTCCGAGCTCGCTGCGAAACATGCCACCCTGTGATCTTTGGCGAGGGTGGTAAGGGCGGGATTCTCATGTCGACAAATCTCCATCGCCAGTGGACATCGCGGATGGAAGCGGCATCCTTTTGGAGGATCGGCGAGGTTCGGCGGGGTTCCGTGAAGCCCGTCGCGTGTATGCCTGTCGCCGAGCGTCGGCAGGCTGGCGATCAGATGGGCCGTGTACGGATGCAAAGGGTTGGCAAAAACGTCGGCGGTTCGCCCTTCTTCGACAAGCCGGCCGGCATACATGATGCCGAGCCTGTCAGCGATATTTGCATGAACCGTCAGGTCGTGGGTCACGAAGATCATCGACGATCCGAATTCATGTTGTGTTTCCCGGATCATCGCCAGGACGTCTTTCTGGACGACAACATCGAGCGCGGTCGTCGGTTCGTCGGCGATGATGAACTCCGGCTTGCAAAGCGTTGCGAGCGCGATGCAAACGCGCTGTCGCATCCCGCCCGAGAGTTCGTGCGGATAGGAGCGGAGGATCTCAGCAGGAAGGCGCAGCCGTTCCAGATGGCGGCGCACCTCCTGGTCGAATTCGGCGCGTGGCAAATGCATGTGCCGGAAGGCGAAATCCTCGAACGTTTTGTGAATGCGACGAACGGGATTGAGCACGTTCATCGAGCCTTGCAGGATGTAGGAGAGGTGCCGCCAGCGTATGGCCGTGCGTCGTGCCGGGGGCAACGCATAGAGATCATCGTCGATGAAGCTGTAGTTCACCTGGCCGCCGACAATTTCCAACGGAGGCCTGATCGCAGCCGCGATCGCTTTGATGAACGTGGTCTTGCCGCAGCTGGATTCACCTGCAATGCCATAGATCTCGTGCTTGCGCACATGCATCGAGATCCCGTCGACAGCCCTTACCTCGCGGTCGATCCCGAAATATTTCATCCGGTAGTAGGCGCGAAGATCGCTCGTTTCCAGAACGTGGGCGTGCTCGCGGCCGGCTGAGGCTGAGATTTGCGTCATCAGGAATTCCCCATCCGATCGAGCCGGCTTCGCGGATCGATATATTCATTCATCGAGATGGCCAGCAGGAAGAGCCCGATGAACGTCAACGTCACGAAGAGGGTGGGAAAGAAGTACCACCACCAGACTCCGGACACCATTGCGCTGTGCTGGTTGGCCCAGAAGATCATGCCGCCGATGGTAGGGGTGTCGACATCTGTAAACCCCAGGACAGCAAGCGTGACTTCGAGCCCGATCGACCAGTTCATGTTGTTCATGAACGTCGAGAAGACGATCGGCAGCACATAGGGTAGATGTTCCTGCGTGACGATCCTCGGCATAGACATGCCGGAGAAAACGCTGGTGTTGGTGAATTCACGGGTTCTGAGGCTGATCATCACCGATCGAATAAGCCGCGCGTCATAGGCCCATCCGAGGCCCGCCATGACGAGCGCAAGCACGAACCAGGTCATGTCGTCCCGCAATACGAAATAGAGCAGGACCAGAAGCGGGAAGAGCGGAATGACAATAAAGGTATCGTTGATCGACATCAGGATGCGGTCGACGATTCCGCCGACATAACCGGAGATCAGTCCGATCACCAGGGAGAGTATCCGGCTGATGAGCGCCACGATGAAGCCGAAGGCGAGGGTATTGCGAATCGCAAAGGTCAATTGCCAGAAAATGTCCTGACCGCGCGAATTGGTGCCGAATACATATTCCAGCGACGGTGGCGCATCCAAGGCCACAAGGTAGGAGTCGATCGGCTCGTAGGGGGAGAAGAAGGAGGCAGCGGCGATGCCGAGGATGATCGCCATGATCATGCATCCGATCGCGAACTCGCCGTTATAGCGGAACAGGTCTCTCAGGACGGCAATCATTGGGTCACCTGTACGCGCGGGTCGATCAGGGGATAGATGATGTCGATGATGAGGACGGCTGCCGAGACCGCGATGATGGCAATCGACGTGATCCCCAGAACGAGCGAATAATCTGCTGCATGAACTGCCTCGACCAGGAGGCGGCCGATGCCCGGGTAGCCGAAAACCTGTTCGGTGATCACCGCGCCGTTGAATATGGCGCCGATCGACATCGCAAGGCCGGTGATCTGCGGCAGGAAGGCGTTGCGCATGACGTAGGACGTTACGAGTTTTTTGTCCGGCACGCCGGCGAGTGCAGCGTAGGTGACATAGTCGTCGGTAACGATATTCGAGACCAGCGCCCGCATTCCCATGAACCAGCTGCCGACACCGACGAGGATGAGGGAAAGCGATGGCAGAATGGAGTGCAACAGCGCGCTGCCCGCGAATTGTGGCGTCCAGCCGGTCGCAAGGTTCATCTCATAGCCGCCGCTGCTCGGCAGGATCGGCAGGAGGAATGTGAAGACGATCAACAGGACGAAGGCAACAATGTAATAGGGCACCGGATGGAGCCCCATCATGATCATGCCAAGGATCCGAAGGATACGATTGCGGCTGTAGTAGCCCGCCAGTCCGCCAAGGATATTGCCAATAAACCAGCTCAATATGGTGGACACTGTCAGGAGACCAATCGTCCAGGGAATGGCTCTCCCGATCAGTTCACTCACGGGCGTCGGAAATGCCGACAGCGAGGGGCCGAAGTCGAGCATGGCAAGTCGACGCCAGAAAATCAGATACTCCTCCCACAGATTGTCTCCGACGCCGTAGAGTTCCTTGAGGGACTGCCGAAGAAGCTCGATGGATTCGGGGCTGGAAAAGCCAAATGTGCTCACTTGTGCGACGGCATGCTCGACCGGATCTATCGGCGTAAGATGCGTGATCAGAAACGTGATGCTGATGCCGACGAAAACGACCAGCGCGAACTGCAGGACGCGCTTGGCCACGTAGATGGCGTAGGATCGCATTGATGCCTCGTATTTCGGGATGAGGTCTCCGCCCGGTGCCTTGGAGGCTCCGGGCGGCAGTTTCTCACTTTGCCGGCTTGGTCGGCTTCAAATTGACCATCATGTATTTAGTGTTGCCCCAGTTGGCGACCGGGTTCGTGTATGGCTTCGTTGCGAGGCTCGGGAAACCGGTCCAGTAGGTCGTGTCCATGGTCGCGAAGACGTTGTAAGCCATGAGCGGAATGATCGGCATTTCTTCCGCGGCCAGCTTCAGATAGTCGAGACCAAGCTCGACCCCACGGGGATCGTCGAAATCGATCGTGCGGATCTCCTCGATGATCTTGTCCAGCCTCGGTTCTTTCCAACGTTGCCAGTTTCTCGGCGGTTGCACCTTGCCGACATCGACAACAAACTGGGAATGCCAGCTGTCGAGGAAGAACGACAGGTCAGGGTGACCACCCCAGGTCTCGACGCTCCAGCCTATGAAGGTGTCGAAGTCGCCGACGCCTCGCCGGTCAAGCATCGTTCCCTGGGCGACGTCGATATTCGCATCGATGCCGAAACGCCGCCATTGTTGCGCGATGATCGATCCGGCGCGCGTCATGACCGGCCGGAGATCGCCTTCGACCATGACCTTCACCGAGAACGGTTGCCCGTTCGGTTGAAACCAGCGGTCCCCCTGTTTGGTGAAGCCGGCTTTCTGGAGAAGTTCGGTTGCCGCCTCCGGATCAGGTTTCCACCATCCCCTGCCAAACGCGGTCGCAATATCTGCCGGGTCCGTTGGTATCTGGTCCTTGAGGGACGGACGCAGCATTTCTGCGATCTGTTTGCCGATCGTCGGATCGTAGGGCTTGATCTTCCGCTTGCCCGTGTCGAGCTCGAAACCAGTCAGCCACTGCTCCATGGGTGCGAAATAGTATTTCGGATAAAGTCCGGTGGGCGGCACCCCGATCGCGGAGATGGTGGCTGCGCCGCGATAGGAGGCCATGCTGACGGCCTTGATGTCGATCAGCAGCGCCAGCGCCCAGCGGACGTCCTTGTTCTGGAATTTTTCCAGCCGATTGTTGAAGATGACCGAAGGCAATGTCGGATCAGGATGTGCATAGGGGAACCCCTTGAACCAGCTGACCGACGAGGGCGAGTCCTTGGCGAGCGTGAACATGCCCTCGGGGGACAGGTCATGGATGACGTCGAGACGATGATTGAGCTGCTCGATAACCCGCTTTTCGGGCGGTCCCGGGTCAATATAGGCGAGGTAACCGGGGCCGGGTTCGCCGAACCGGGCGACCGAGGTACGCTTCCAATCCTCGCGTTTCTTCCAGATGAACCACTTGCCGCCGCGGTCGAAATTGTGGAGCGTATAGGCACCCAGCCCAACCGGCGGGTTGAAGTCGAACTTGAGAACGTCGCCGACCTTCTCAAACACGTGCTTCGGCATCATCCACATGGCGTTCCAGCGAACCGTAAACAGCGCATGGAAGCGTGAATTGGGCTTTTTGAGTTTGAAGAGCACTTCCGTCGGGCTCTTCTTCTCGATCGCCGCGACGTTGATCTGGACCGGTGCACTCCAGCGCAGGCCGCTGGTCTTCATGTGGGTCTCGATGGTGAACACCACGTCGTCCGCGGTGAACTCGATGCCGTCGCTCCAGAAGACGCCGGAGCGGAGCTTCACGGTCATCTCCGTGAAGTTCTTGTTATAGATCGGCTTTTCGGTCGCAAGGGAATTGTCCCAGACGCCGTCGATGCCGTGATCGGGGTCGATGTACCAGAAAGTGTCCATCACGTTCTGATGGAGACCCGTCGATTGACCGCCGGCGTTGATGGCCCAGATGTTGAACCATCCGGCGTTTTTGATCGTCCCTTCCGGGTTTTCGAGAATCAGCAGCTGTTCTCGGGGCAAATCGTTACTCGGCACTTGCCCAAGCGCCGGCCTGGTCGCGAGAAAGGTCCCCGCGAGCCACATAAACGTCCTTCTCGAAAGCATGCCGTTATCCTCCCAGTTCCAGCGTGCTAATCGGCTATCCGAATGGCCTCGATACTGCCTGAGCGACTAAAAATGTCAACCGAATTTGTGATCTATATCATATTTGCGGATATAGTTCCGTTTGCACGGCAAAGGTCACGGGTGGGTGGAAGGGGACGCGCAAGCGAACTATGGCCAAAGGCATGTCTCATTTTCCCTCATGAACACGAGATGTTGCTTGTTCATCTGGTTGCCAAGACGGCATCATTGTTGCACCAACATTGCGTAGTATAGACTCGATTTTGCAAATGGGATCAAAGCTGAATGCGCATACGATATGGTTTCCTTGGCCTGTTCCTTGCAATCGCACCGTCGGCCTACTCCTTGGAACTTGGACCGCCGCCGGTCTTGTCGCCGCTGCAGGAGCAGGCGCAAGCCGCTCATTTGAGCGCACAGTTCCTGACGCGATATGCTTACAAGCCTGTTCCGCTCAACGATGCCTTGTCGGCTAAAATCATGGATCGGTTTATCGAGTCTCTGGATTCCGACCGGAGCTTTTTCCTGCAAGCCGACATCGACAAGTTCGCGGCCGACAGCACCAAGATCGATGATGCCATCGTCGGCGAAGACCTGAAGGTTCCGTTTTCGATTTTCAACGTCTATTCGCAGCGAGTTGTGGACCGCATGACATATGCGCGCAACTTGCTCAAACAGGGCTTCGATTTCAGCGTGCGGGAAGACTATTCCCTGTCGCGCGACAAAGAGCCCTGGCCGAAATCCGAAGAGCAGAGCAATGACCTCTGGCGCAAGCGCGTCAAAGGCGACTGGCTGCGGTTGAAACTGGCAGGCCAAGCCGACACGGCTATTCGCGATACCCTCGACAAACGTTACAAGAATATCCTGGAGCGCGTTTATACCTACAAGAGCGACGACGCGTTCCAGTCATTCATGGGCGCCTACACCACGTCCGTTGATCCGCACACGGACTATTTCGGCGCCGCCGCTTCGGCCAATTTCGACATTTCGATGAAGCTCTCACTGGTCGGTATTGGCGCCGTACTGCAGGAGCGCGATGGTTACACGACGGTCCGTGAGCTCGTGCCGGGTGGGCCTGCGCAATTGTCCGGAATGCTGGCGGTCGGCGACCGCATTGTCGGTGTTGGTCAGGGCGATGATGGCGCCATAAAGGAAGTCGTGGGCACGCGCCTTGATGAAGTCGTGCAAATGATCCGCGGGGCGAAAAATTCCGTTGTGCGCCTGGATGTCTTGCCGGCGGATGCCGGAGAGAACGGAAGCCGCCGCGTCATCAGCCTGGTGCGAGACAAAATCAGCCTCGAAAAACAGGCCGCAAAAAAGACCATCCTGCCCTTGGAGGACCGCGGTGTCGCGCGCAGAATTGGTGTGATCACCTTGCCGGCGTTCTATGAGGACTTCGAAGCGCGGCGAAAAGGCGAGAAAGACTACAGAAGCGCAAGCCGAGACGTTGCCAAGCTTCTTGGCGAACTGAAACGGGAAAAGGTCGACGGCGTCCTGATCGACTTGCGCGACAACGGTGGAGGCTCGTTGGCCGAGGCGATTGACTTGACAGGCCTGTTCGTCGGGAAAGGCCCGGTGGTTCAGCAACGCGACGCCGATGGCAAGATCAAGGTAGAAAGCGATGATCTGCCGACGCCTGCGTGGGCGGGTCCGCTCGGGGTATTGATCAATCGCGGCTCAGCGTCGGCCTCGGAGATTTTTGCCGCAGCGATACAGGATTACGGTCGCGGCGTGATCGTCGGCGAACCTAGCTTCGGTAAAGGTACCGTGCAAACGGTGGTCGACCTCGATCAGGTGGCCCATAACAGCAAACCAAAATTCGGCCAATTGAAACTGACGATCGCCCAATTTTTCCGGGTCGACGGCGGCACGACACAGCTGCGCGGCGTGACACCCGATATTAGCTTGCCGGGCCTCTCGGACCCGAAGACCCTTGGTGAAGCGAGTTATGACAATGCGCTGCCTTGGGGTCAGATCAAGCCTGCGAATTATGCGGCCGCAGGCAACAGGAGCGGGCTGCTGCAGCAACTGCAAGGCCGGCATGATACTCGGGTACAAAGCGATCGGGATTTTCAACGTTTCGCAGAAGACGCCGCAGAGCTGAAGGTGCAACGTGAAAAGCGTGTCATCTCCCTCAATGAAGTTGAACGTCGGAACGAACTCACTGCTCTTACGACCCGTCTCAAGGCGCGCGAGCAGGCAAACGATGGTTTGGTTCCCGATAAAGACGATGGCCTGCAAGCAAATGAGCGGAGCCTGAATGCTGATATCGCGATTGAAAATGCCCGCAAGAACGCCAAGGACGTCTTGAGAAACGAAGCAGCCTCAATTGTTGCCGATCAGGCCGATTTGGCTGAAAATGCGCGAAAGACCGGCACCCGATAAATGGGGGATGCCTACACCCAGAGCGTGGGCTTCTAAACCCCCGAACGGAAAGCGTTCCGCCTTGGGAGAAGTCCTTTCGTAGGGGGACGAAGTCAGATTGACCGGCCACCCGACGCACCTGAACAGACGGGTCAAGTCAGCAATAGACCGCGGCGCAAAATTAGGCCAGTTTGCTGCTACCAAGCAGGAGTAAGCTGCCCTTCATCGGCCGGAGAATAAGAGGCTCGAAAAGAGCCCCACTCAGCCATCGATCGGCCGTTATCAGCAATCGTTGGAGGTTGAATGGCTGGTCGTCTGGACGGTAAGATCGCGCTCATCAGTGGCGGCGCGGGTGGGTGCGGCCTTGCCGCCACCGAGCTTTTTGCGCGAGAGGGGGCGGCTGTGGGGATTGTCGATCTCCCGCATAGCCAGGGGGCGGCTGTCGCAGCACGGCTGCGTGAAGAAGGCCTGAAGGCTGCGTTTGCACCCGCCGACGTTTCCGACGAACTGCAGGTGAAACAGGCGGTAGACGCAATTTCCGGTGAACTCGGACCGATAACGGTGCTGTTCAATCATGCCGGAACGATCATCGTCCGGCCGTTCCTCGAAACTTCTGTGGCGGACTGGGACCGGCTGATGGCCATCAATGTCCGCAGCATGTTCCTGATGACCCGTGCGGTCCTGCCGCACATGATCAAGGCGGGTGGCGGGTCCATCGTCTGCACGTCGTCGATCTCGGCGGTCGCCGCGACACCGATGGAAGTTCTCTATGATACGACCAAGGGCGCCTGCCACATGTTTGCCCGGGCGATCGCGGTCGAATTCCGCGACCGCAACATCCGCTGCAACGCGGTTTGCCCCGGCTTCATCCAGACGCCACACGGCCAGAAGGAGGTCGAGGAACTGACCCGCTACGGCGTGGACGTCTCGGATGCAGCGATCACGGCTCAGCAAGGCAGGATGTGCCGGCCGGACGAGGTCGCCAAGGCGGCGCTCTACCTGGCGAGCGACGACGCCAGCTTCGTCAGCGGGACCCACCTGTTTGTCGATAATTGTTTTACAGCGATGTGAGGGGAAAACATGGCTCTGGAAAAAGGCGGCCTGTGGCGCAACTGGGTCGGCAATCAATATTGCGTTTCACAATTCAAAGCTTCGCCGGAAACGGAGGCTGAAGTGGCGGAGCTTGTCCACGAAGCCGACAGGCGTGATCTGGCAGTGCGTGTTTCGGGCTCTGGACATTCCTTCACACCCGTCGTCGGCACCAACGGGCTGTTGCTGTCGCTCGCAAACCTGCGCGGCGTGCAAAACATCGACCGTGATCGAAAACAGATCACGGTGGCAGGCGGAACACGCATCAACGAAGTCGGGAGGACGCTGAAAGAACACGGTCTTTCATTGATCAACCAGGGCGACATCGACAGCCAGGCTGTTGCCGGTGCGTTTACGACCGGGACCCACGGTACCGGGATCAAGCTCGGAAACCTGGCCTCATCGATTGCCGGCTTGCGTATCGTCACCGCGACCGGCGATGTCCTCGATATCGACGGTCGCGACAGTGACAGGCTGCACGCAGCCCAGGTCTCGGTGGGAACGCTCGGCGTTATCTCCTCGCTGACGCTCAACGTCATGGACGCCTATAATCTGCACGAGCGTCTCTGGCGGGACGATTTCGAGACCTGCATGGAGCGTCACGACGAGTTGGCTTCCAGGCACCGCCATTTCGGCTTCTTCTGGTGCCCGACGCCGGAAAGCCGTCATCTGTACTGCCTTCCCGACACGTCTGCGGTGTCGAGCACGAACAAGCTGGCCGATGTCTGCGAGATGAAGGTGATGGACATCACCGACGCCGCGCCGATGGAGAGCGAATTCGAAAAGATCGCCTACAGTTCCGAAGTCTATCCGATCGAATACGTGCCGAATTTCGTCGAACTGGAATATGCCGTTCCCCTCGAACACGGCAAGGCCGCGATAAGGGCTGTCCGGGATCTGATGCTGAACAAGCACACCAACTGTATCTATCCGATCGAATACCGCTTCACGGCCGGCGATCCGGCATGGATGAGCCCCTTTCATCGCCAGGACAGCATCACCCTGTCGGTGTCGGGTGGCCCAGGTATCGATTACTGGCCCTTCCTGAAGGATGTCGATCAAATTCTAGGCGGATACAATTCTCGCCCGCATTGGGGAAAGATGCATTTCCTCGACACGGACGACGTGACAAGGCTTTACCCTCGCGCCAAAGAGTTTCGAGCACTGAGACGGGATTTGGATCCGAAGGGCCGGTTCCTGAACGATCATTTGAAGATGTTGTTTGGATAGGCGTCAAGCTAGGCGAGCCTCGACTTGGCGCTTCGGCCGACCCGCTATCGTGGTGGCCGCGGCACATCCCATCAGTGCGGCAGGATCAGAGTTCGGGCCGGGTATCGCCCATGGGTCTGGACCGCCGGGGCGATAGGGGTTATCTGCAGGGCTTGTCGCGATGCTGAAAGCGTCGCCGAAACATCACCGCAGACACCCAAGGCCTCTTAAAGTGAAAAAAGTCCAGCGCAGCTTTGCCGTCGAGTACAGATCGGGTCGGCGAAAACTCAATTCCAATCCGAACTCGATCTGGGGAGACGTGGATCTCAAGTCCGTGGCGCAGGATCTGCAGGACGAGGCAATGCCGTTCCTTCCGGAAACGTCCCAGGTTCACAGCGCCGGAATGTCTTTCGCCGGCGAACAACGGGCCGCGGCGTTGTTGACACCGCCGATCGAGCAGGAGACAAATGCAGCGGCTTTACAGGAGACCATAATGGCCGACGAAAACAATACGATGACTGATGCTGACACGCCGACGGTTGCGGCGCCCGCACCGAAGAAGGAGCGCAAACCTCGCGCCAAAAAGGCGGCCGCTGAAACGGCCTCAGCCGCAGTTTCGGCGCAACCGGCAGCGGCTTCGAATGCCGCAGCGGTCAAGCCGAAGAGAGGACGCAAGGCAAAGTCCGACGAAGGTGCGCCAAGCGCCAAACGTGCGCCTGTCAAACGGGCTCCGAAGGCGGTGCAGGCAGCGACCGCTCCGTCGGTGGCGGCGGTCGACGAGTTTGCGGATCTCCTGCAGCTGGAAGAGGAAAACCAGAGACTGCGCAAGCAGCTGGCCGAGAAGCTGCGTGCTGAAAATGCCGATCTGCGAAAGCGGCTCAACCTCGGTTGATCGGCAGCCGTCGGTCAAGCGCTGGCCGCATTCTCAAGGCTATATCGAGACGAACATCTTGGCGGCGGCTGGTCCTGCCGCCAACGCTTTTGCTCGCAGCCTGCCTGCGGGGTAGAATACGAGGTCGAATAAAATGGCGTCTCCATGGAAACTTCTTGCCCGGCTGGTGTCACCGCGACGTCAGCAGCGCCAGGAACACGGCCCGACCGATGACGTGAAGCCGGACATATTGGCCATCGCCAAACCGGTTGAAACGGCCACCGACAACGGATTGAACGCCGCGGATGCTCCGGTCGACGAAAAGCCGGTCGCTTACGAACAATCGGAGGCGGTGCCAGCGGCCCCGGATCATTCCGAAGAAACGGCAAGCGGTGTTCACGGCACGGCGGATATCGACGGCGCCAGGCCCGTGGAGGCGACTGATACAGCCTTGTCCGATGAGGCCGGTACGGCCGCACACGACGCACTGAAACCCTCCCAGGCGGGCGAAGGTGCAACGCGAAAACGCAGCACCCGGGGCAAGAAAACGGAACCGATTGAAGCCGTTCCGCCACCCTCTCCAGGCGTTCCCGCCGTTTCCGACGATGCAATCCGCCTTGATGAAGAGATCAGGCTGCTGCGGGACCAGTTGGCGCGCAAGCTTCAGCTGCAAAATGCGCAACTGAAGAGGATGCTGGAGCGGTTCGAACGCTGAACGTGCCGTTATCCATCGCACCCTAACCCAGCCAATGCAACTTGGCCAAGCTTCATGACGACCCCACAAATCCTCATACTCCCCAAAATTGCACTTGATGGTCCCCGTTGGTCCGCTACAAAACGACGACGATGGCCACGAAGCAAAGAATTTGGGATGCATGGCAAAAAAGGCAGATAACGGAACGTCCAAAGTCGATCGCGCGGATGAGCCGCGGGAGCGCATTGTTGCGGCCGCGCGCGAAGTATTTATCGAGCAGGGATTCGATCTGGCAACCGTTCGCGACATCACGAGGCGGGCCGATGTGAATGTTGCTGCCGTCAATTATTATTTCGGCTCCAAGGAGGAGCTCGTCAGCGAGGTGCTTAACCTGATGATGGAGCCCTATACCCATGCCCGGATAGAGGCTTTGGAAAAATGCGAGGCCTCAGCCCGGCCGGGATTCCCGATTTTGGAGGAGGTCGTCGGGGCTCTTGTCCGGCCGATGGTACAATTCAGCCGTGACGCCTCGGGCGCCCGTCCTTTGACGCGGCTGATCCTGCAGGTCCGTTCGCGGCCGCGTGAATCGACCAACCGTTTTTTCATACGTCGCGTCGATCCTGCCGTGTTCCGTTTTATCGATGCCTTTAGTCGAGCACTACCGGATATGCAGCGCCGCGATATTTTCTGGCGTTACAATTTCTCGATTGGCGCCATCATGCAGGTCCTGATCGATTCAGACCCGGCATCGTACCGCCTCAAGCAACTGTCCGGCGGCCTTTGCGATACCGATGACGACGAAGAGATCATCCGTCAGCTCTCGCGGTTTATCTGCACTGGGTTCCAGGCGCCTGCCGTCGCGTGATGATGCCAAATCTCGAACTTACAGCTAGAAGCTGCTTAAGCTAAGATATACTTCAGTTTCTATTTAAAATCGGATCTACGCTGGATAATAATCTTTTTTATTGCCTTTTGAGAAAAAGGTTGGGGCTAATATTTCAAGATTAGACTGTCTTTCCGGTTATCCCTTCGATCGCATGCGGGTTTTTCCAAAATCGCCGGCCGCTGCTTGATTCTTGGGCGGTCTGACCGATTAAAGTCATTGACTCCGCCTCGTCTCAAATTATGTTTCAAACATCGTTTAACATTCCTGGAGTCGTGCAATGACTGCTGCTGCCCCCAAGATCACCGGATCCTTCGTTGCCTTGATCACACCGTTCGACAAGTCGGGCGCCGTCGATATGGGCGCATTCCGCGCATTGCTTTCCTTCCACGAGGCGAACGGCACCTCTGCCGTCTTGATCATGGGCTCGACCGGCGAGGTATCCATGCTGTCGGCTGACGAGAAAAAGAAAATCATCGTCGAGACGTCGAAGATGAAAACGGCCAAGATGCCGATCTTCTTTGGCTGCACTGGCAACAACACGGACGTTACGATTGAAAATGTGAAGTTCGCCAGGGATAACGGCGCAGACGGCGCCATTCTCGCTGCGCCAGCGTATATCTGCGCCCCGGAAGCCGACATCGAAGGTTATTTCCTGGAGGTCGCCGACGCGACCGACCTGCCTCTCGGGCTCTACAACAACCCGCCGCGCGTCAAGAGCGACCTGCATTGGGATCACCTGCTGCGCATCTTCAAGCATCCCAACTACGTCATTCACAAGGAATCCACCGCGCGTGTCGGCCAGGTTGCCCAGGTTCTCGCCGCGCGTCCGGATGTTTCGGTCATGTGCTGCGACAGCCCCAATCTCGGCCTCGTCGTGCCAACAATGAGCCTTGGTGGTCATGGCACCGCCAATATGGGCGGTAATATTGCCCCGGCCGAAGTGGCGGTGATGTCACGTCCGTGGACGAGTTATGTCGAAGCCGAAGGGTTCCGCGACACCTATTTGAACCTTCTGCCGCTGCTGCATTACAATTACTCGGCCATCAATCCGGTGGCCGTGAAATCGCTGATGAAGGCTGTCGGACTGCCGGCTGGCGAACTGCGGCGGCCATTGACCGGCCTTGAAGGCGAAGCGCTCGCCAAGGGTATCCGTATCGTCCAGGATCTCGGCCTCGACAAGAAATACGGCTGGAAGCTGAAGCCCGCTTCGGCCTTGGCCGCCTGAGGCTCGGCCGATGGATCTCGGGATCTCCGGTCGGAATGCTATCGTTACCGGCGCAAGCCGGGGCATGGGTAAGGCCGCCGCAATGGCTCTCGCGCGGGAGAATGTGGATCTGACCATCATCGCCCGCACGCCCGAAACACTGCAGGCGACAGCCGCAGAAATCCGAGCGGCTACCGGCGCCCGCGTTACCGCTGTCGTCGGCGATATTACCACGCTTGCCGGTCGTGAAGCCGTTCTGTCTGTCTGCCCAAAACCGGACATCCTGGTCAACAACGCCGATGGCGAACTGCCCGGTGATTTCCGCAACTGGTCTCGTGAGGACTGGTTGCGGGGCATTGATCGGATGATGCTGACACCGATCGACATGATACGCCTGACTGTCGACGGAATGATGGAGCGCGAGTTCGGCCGCATCGTCAACATCGTGTCGCGGAGCGTCAAGATCGCCCAGGCCGAGCTTGGCATGTCGAATGCGGCACGCTCCGGCCTCGTCGGTTTCGTCGCGGGCCTGGCTCGGCAGACGATCGCCCATAATGTGACGATTAACAACATGCTCCCGGGCATTGTTGCTTCGGATGGCCAGCGCCAGCATGTCGAGGTACTTGCTCAGGAAAGCGGTCGTTCTTTCGACGAAATATGGGCCGCCCGTGCGGCACAGAATCCGGCTGGCCGTTACGGACGCCCCGAAGAAGTTGGCGCCTACATTGCCTTCCTCTGCTCGGCGAATGCCGGCTTCGTCACCGCTCAGAACCTGCTGATCGATGGCGGGCAATATCCCGGAACGTTCTGAGGTCGGAGCGGATTGCTGCTCGCCGCGAAGGATCCGCGATGCATAAAATGACTTTCGACTGCATACATCCTCTTGGAGCCAGAAGGAATCCATCTATGAACCGCTTCGCAACAGCATTGCTTTTTCTCTCGGTGACGCTGCCGGTGGCCGGCCTCGCCAAGGCGGACGACTATCCCAGTCGGCCGGTATCCATTGTCGTGCCTTATCCGCCGGGCGGTGCAGTCGATGGCGTTGCACGCGTTCTTGCCGCCGCGCTTTCGCTCAAGACCGGCAAGACCTTCGTGGTCGATAACCGTGCGGGCGGTGCCGGCGGCGTGGTCGGTTCGTCCGATGTGGTCAAGGCTGCTCCCGATGGCTACACCCTGCTGCTGAATGCGTCGATCCATGTGGTCACGCCGCTGATCAACAAGAACGTGCCTTTCGATGTCGTCAATGACTTCACGCATATCAGCGGCATCGCGGCTGGCCCGCTGCTGATCACCACCAATCCGTCGGACAAGGCCAACACGTTGAAGGAATTCTTCGCCGAGGTGAAGGCAAATCCGGATTCCTACAACTTCGCCACCTCCGGTTATGGCTCGGCCGGTCATCTGGCTGTGGAAGTCCTGAAGGGTGAAGCTGGCGTCGATACTGAAGTGGTCACCTACAAGGGAGCCGGTCCGGCCCTGACCGACATGATTGGCGGCCAGGTGCAACTGATCGCCGACCCGATCCTGTCGTCGCTGCCGCATGTCAAGGCAGGCCGGCTGAAGCCGCTTGCGGTGACCAGCCTGACCCGCTCGCCCCTGGCACCGGATGTCCCGACCGTTGCCGAGAGCGGCATGCCTGCATTGGAAATGCTCTCCTGGTACGGCGTCTGGGCGCCGAAAAATCTTGATCCAAAGGCGGCGGAATATCTCGGCAAGGTCCTGCAGGATGTTGTCACCTCCACCGAATTCAAGGACAAGCTGACGGTCTTCGGCTTCGAGCCGATGTACAAGACCAGCGCCGATCTGAGGACCTTCGTGGTTGACGAGACAAAGCGGTACCGTGAGATCGTCAAGACGGCCGGCATCAAGGTGGAATGAAGATGACGAAGGCTCCGAAAACGACGCAGCATTCGGAGCCTTCGGCAGGCCAGCGCCATGTCGGAACCCATTGGGGGTTCTACACGCATGATGGCTTGCAGGGCGCCATTCGTCCGATGGCGGGCGACCCCGACCCGGTGCAATTCGGTGGCGAACTTCCAGCCGACAGGCTTGCGCCGTGCCGCATTCTCAAGCCAGCAGTCCGGCGATCCTTCCTGGAAAATGGACCGGGCAATCGTGCCGGCCGGCGGGGAGCCGAGGCATTTGTCGAGGTTTCCTGGGAGGAGGCAATCGAGCTGGTTGCCGGCGAAATTCGCCGCGTCAGGGACGAGCATGGCAACGGCGCGATTTTTTCCGGTTCCTACGGCTGGTCGAGCGCCGGACGGTTTCATCATGCGCAAAGCCAGCTGAAGCGCTTTTTCAACATGAATGGCGGTTCGGTTCGTTCCGTCCAGACCTACAGCTATGCCGCTGGCGAGGTCATCCTGCCGCACGTCATCGGTTCCACCGATGGGCTGATCTCCGGCCACAGCCCATGGAGCCAGATCGTCGGCCATGCGGACCTGATCGTGATGTTCGGTGGCACGCCGCTTCGAAACGCTCAGGTCAATGCCGGCGGCGTTTCCCGCCATGAAACCCGACGGTATCTACTCGACTGCAAACACGCAGGCGCCCATTTCGTCAACATCGGACCCGTCCGGGATGATGCCGCAAGCGAACTCGATGCCCAATGGATGGCTCTGAGACCCGGTACCGACGCCGCCCTGCTGCTGGCCATCGCCCACGTGCTGATCCAGGAGGATCGTCACGACGCGGCTTTCGTCGAACGTTACACCGTCGGCTTCGAGACATTGCGGGATTATCTGTTCGGAAAAGTGGACGGCGTCGTCAAGGATGTCGCCTGGGCAGCCGGCATTACCGGCCTTGAAGCGCAGGATATCCTCACCCTTGCCCGAACCATGGCCTCGAAAAAAACCTTCATCATGATGGCATGGGCGCTGCAACGCGCCGACCATGGCGAACAGGCCTATTGGGCGGCAATCGCGGTGGCATCGCTGCTGGGTCGCATCGGTCTGCCCGGCGGAGGATTTGGTTTCGGTTATGCATCCATTTCGGGCATCGGCCAGCCGGCGCCGGCCGTGAAATGGCCGTCGCTGCCGCAGGGGCAGAATGCCATCTCCGACTACATTCCGGTTGCGCGGATTGCCGACATGCTGCTTTCGCCGGGAGCGGAATACGACTACAACGGCAAAAAACGGATCTATCCGGACATGAGGCTGATCTATTGGGCTGGTGGCAATCCTTTTCACCATCATCAGGATCTTCATCGGCTGGTCGAAGCTTGGCAGAAGCCGGAAACGATCATTGTCCACGAGCACTGGTGGAATGCCAATGCCCGGCATGCCGACATCGTGTTGCCGGCCGCGACATTTCTCGAACGCGACGATCTGGTTGCCAGCGGCCGCGAGAGTTTTCTCGGATATTCGACACACGCGGCAGCACCACCTGCGGACGTATTGTCGGATCACGAGATCCTGCGTCGCATTGCCAAAAAGCTGGGGACTGAAGCGGCGTTCACGGGCGGATTGAGCGAACCCGAATGGCTGGAGAAGCTTTATGCCGACGCGCAGGCGAACGCTGCGTTGCGCGACATTTCCCTGCCGGACTTTCCCACGTTCCTGAATACGGGACTGATCGAGGTGGAAAGCCAAAACGCGGACAGGCCTTTCCTTTCTGCGTTTCGCGCGGACCCGGTTGCCCATCCGCTGCGCACGCCGTCCGGTCTGATCGAGCTCTCCTCGGAGCTCATTGCCGGCTTCGACTATGCCGATTGCCCCGGCCATCCGGCATGGGTGGAACCGGCCGAATGGCTGGGGGGCAAACTGGCGGCCATCTATCCACTGCATCTCCTGTCCTGCCAGCCGCATGACAAGCTACACAGCCAGTGGGACCATGCAGCACCGTCGCGCCGGACCAAAAGCGGCGGCCGTCAGCCGGTGCGCATTCATCCCGACGACGCTTCGGCTCGCGGGCTGGCGCAAGGCGAGGTGGCGACCATTTCCAACGCCCGCGGTGCGTGCCTGGCGGTCGTAGCCATTACCGACGCCGTCATGCCCGGCGTCGTGCAGTTGGCGACGGGCGCCTGGTTCGATCCGGCGGACCCCTCGAAGCCGGGTTCGCTGGAACTGAACGGCAATCCGAACGTACTGACGCCGGACCATGGAACTTCCCGTCTCGCACAGGGGCCAAGCCCGAACTCATGCCTTGTCGAGATTTCCCGCTTCGTCGGCACGCCGCCAGAGGTGCGGGCCTATCGCCCGCCTGATCTGGTTCCCGATCCGCGATCGAAAGCGTCCAACGGAAAGGAATGCCCGTGACCTCACGTGTCAATCCGCAATTGATTGCAGGGCTCCTGTTCGTATTGATCGGCGCGGCTTTCTTGTTGGGCAGCCTCGATCTCTCCTATGGTACCTGGCGCAAAATCGGCCCCGGTGCATTTCCGGGCCTGGTAGCCTCGGGCCTGATCGCCATGGGCCTTGTCGTCGCCTTTACGGCCGAGAAACATGACACCGGCAAAGAGCAACCGAGCCTTCATTCCTCGAAGGTCACGTTCATCATTGCAGCGATCGTGGTGTTTGGACTGGTCGTTCGCGGCGGCGGATTGCTGCCGGCGATCTTCTGTTGCTGCTTCATCGCCTCGTTTGCCTCACGTCCTTTGCAGCCGGCGAAATCAGCGTTGTACGGGCTCGGGCTCGGTGCAGCCTGCAGCCTTGCCTTCATCAAGGGGCTCGGCATGCCGATTGCCATTATCGGCCCCTGGTTCGGGTTTTAAGGAAGATCACATGGAGACGCTGAACGCCCTGCTGCTCGGCTTTGACCAGGCAATCCTGCCGACGAACCTGTTCTGGTGCCTGATTGGCACGCTACTCGGGACCCTTGTCGGCGTCCTGCCAGGCCTCGGGCCCGCCGCGACCATGGCCGTCCTCCTGCCTTTCACCATCGGACTTGAACCGGTGACATCGCTGATCATGATGGCGGGCATCTATTACGGTGCGCAATATGGGGGTTCGACGACGGCCATCCTTCTCAATCTGCCCGGCGAAGCATCGTCCGTGGTTACGGCGATCGACGGTTACAAGATGGCCCGCAACGGACGTGCGGGCGTGGCACTGTCGACAGCGGCGATCGGCTCCTTTTTTGCCGGCACCGTCGCCACGCTGTTGCTGGCATTGTTTGCGTCTTCGCTTGCCGAAATCGGATTGCTGTTTGGCCCGGCGGAATGCTTCTCGTTGATGATCCTCGGGCTTGTCGCCTCTGTCGTGCTTTCGCGCGGATCGCTGCCGAAGGCACTTGCCATGGTCTTCGTCGGCATTCTGGTCGGCCTTGTCGGCCAGGACGTGCAAACTGCCGTGCCGCGTTTCACGCTCGGTTTTGAAGAAATGTCGAGCGGTATCAATTTCGTCGTCGTAGCGATGGGATTATTCGGCATCGGCGAGTTGATCAAGGATCTGGAAACCCCGGAAAGCCGCACGGCCATCAACGCACCGTTCTTCTCGATGATCCCATCGCGGGAAGACTGGCGCCGGATGGTTGCGCCGATCCTTCGCGGCACGGGGATAGGTTCGGTGCTGGGACTTCTGCCGGGCGGCGGCGCGCTTCTCGCCGCTTTTGCTGCCTATGCCGTCGAGAAACGCGTTGCCAACCCGCCCGAAGGTTTCGGCGGTGGTGCGATCGAAGGCGTAGCAGCGCCCGAGAGCGCCAACAATGCCGGTGCACAGACCTCGTTCGTCCCGCTGCTCACGCTCGGCCTGCCAGCCAATGCCGTCATGGCCTTGATGTTCGGCGCCCTGATCATGCAGGGTATCGCACCGGGCCCGACGCTGATTTCCGAACATCCGGACGTGTTCTGGGGCGTCATCGTGTCGATGTGGGTTGGCAATGTCATGCTGCTGGTCCTGAACCTGCCGCTGATCGGCGTCTGGACGCGCTTGCTGACGATGCCTTTCCACTATCTCTTTCCGGCTATCGTGGTGTTCTGCTCGATCGGCGCGTTCTCGCTCGGCAACTCGGTCTTCGATATTTGGCTACTCGGCGCCTTCGGCGTCGCCGGCTACGTCTTCGCCAAGCTCGATTGCGACGCGGCACCGCTGGTGATGGGCCTCATTCTCGGGCCGATGATGGAAGAAAATTTCCGTAGAGCCATGTTCCTCGCACGCGGTAATCCCAGCGTTTTTGTCGATCGTCCGATTTCGGCAGGTCTGCTTGTCCTTGCTGTGCTCGCCATCGCCCTGGTCGCCCTGCCGAAGATCAAGGCCGTCCGCGAAGAGGCATTTCAGGAATGAACCGGCTTATTCCAGTCACGCAGAGTGAAACGCCATGCATGTAGTGGTCATCGGAGCGGGTATCGTCGGTGCATCGACGGCACTCGAACTGTTGAACGACGGGCACGAGGTCACCATCGTCGAACCGGAACAGCCCGGTGGTCGCCACGCGGCGAGTTATGGTAACAGCGGCTGGCTGAGCCCCGCCTCGATCATCCCGATGTCGATGCCCGGCCTCTGGAGGAAGGTGCCCGGCTATCTTTCCGATCCCTCCGGGCCGCTGACCATCCGCTGGCGGCATCTGGTACGCCTCGCACCCTGGTTGCTGCGGTTCATGCTGGCCGGCTCGACTGGATCCAAGGTCGAACGGACCGCGAGAATTCTGGCGAGCCTCCTGAATGATGCGCCATCCCGGCATGCGGCACTGGCGGGAAAAATCGGACGGCCGGACCTAATCCACCGCAAGGGCCTGCTCTACGTGTACCAGGATCGCGCGGCTTTCGAGGCCGAGGCTTTTGCGTGGCGCCTGCGACGCGACAACGGCGTTTTCTATCGAGAGCTATCCTCAGCCGAACTGCACGAACTCGAGCCCAATCTTTCATCCCGCTACTCCTTTGCTGCCTTCGTCGAGGATGGCGGTCATTGCGTGGATCCGGGAGGCTATGTCGCAGCGATGGTGGATCATGCGGTGGACCTTGGCGCCCAGCGCATCAATGCAAGGGCGACCGGTTTCATTCTTACCGGCAACCGGCTTTCGAGCGTCCGGACAGAAGCGGGCATCGTGGCGTGCGACAAGGCCGTCATCGCTGCCGGAATACATTCGAAAAAACTTGCGGCGCTCGCCGGTGACACAATCCCGATGCAGAGCGAGCGCGGTTACCACGTGGTCATCCCCTATCATCTGGGCAAGGGGGAGATGCCGATCATGCCGAGCGACGGCAGGATGGGCAACAATCCGACGCTTGCCGGACTTCGCATTGCCGGACAGGTCGAGCTGGCAAGTGTCGAGGAAAGACCGAACTGGACCCGCGCCGACATCCTGTTGAAACACGCGAAAGGAACCTATCCGGCACTGTCGGATATATCCGAGGACAGGAGTATCGAACGTTGGATGGGGCATCGTCCCTCGACTGCGGACGGCCTTCCGGTGATCGGTTTTTCGCGGTCTTCCGAAGATATCGTTCATGCGTTTGGCCACGGTCATGTCGGCCTTGCAGCCGGACCGGTTAGCGGCGCGCTTGTTGCAGGCCTGATCGCCGGGCGCGAATGTGCCGTCGATCTATCGGCGTTGTCTGCCGCCCGTTTTCGCTGATCTGCAACGGCTGACGCGCCATGAGCAACGGCCGAAATTCGACGGGATGCCCGATCGTCCGCACGGATGCCGGAACTGAGCCGGTCCATCAAAAGTTCGTCTGACCCCATCGGCGGCGCGATCGTGTTACGCAACGTTACCGTATCACGCGACTTGATCTCCGAAATCGCGCGGCGGCATTCGAAATACCGAGCGCGAATATGGACCTCTCGAAGATCAAGACCCTGATCGACTTTGTCGGCCGATCGAGCATCACCGAACTCACCGTGACCGAGAAGGACCTGACGGTCCGGATCTTCCGGTCGCAGCCAATGGCGGGAGAGGCCTCCGCCGATTCGGCGCGGGGGCAACAGTCGGTTACGGGTGCGTCGATCACCTTGGGACCTGATGAGCTGCCGGCTATCGGCCGGACGTCGGCCATTCCCGTAAAAGCGCCGGTCTCCGGCGTGCTGCATCGCAGTTCGGCACCGGGCGAGGGGCCGTTCGTCAAGCCGGGAGACGAGGTGACGGAGGGGCAGACTCTCTTCATCATCGAAGCGATGAAGGTCTTCAACAAGATCGCCGCGCCGCGGTCCGGGCGCATTGTCAACCTGACCGAAATCGACGGCGGCGAAGTCGAGACGGGTGATCTGCTCGCGGAGATCGCGTGATGCCGCAGACATTCGACAGTCCCCCGCGTTTCGATACGGTTCTGATTGCCAATCGCGGAGAGATCGCGACCAGGATCCAGAAAGCCTGCCGGGAACTGGGTCTCAAGACGGTCGTCGTCTATTCCGAAGCGGATCGGCAGGCGCCCTATGGCAAGACCGCCGATAGCGCCTTGTGCATCGGCCCTTCGAGCGCGGCAAAAAGCTACCTCAACAAGGATGCTCTTCTTCTGGCGGCGCGCTTGACGGGCGCCGGCGCCATCCATCCCGGTTATGGTTTTCTCTCGGAAAATGCCGCATTCGCCGATGCCGTCGAAAAAGCCGGACTGGGGTTCATCGGTCCGAGCGCGTCGTCAATCGAGGCGATGGGCGACAAGATCTCGGCAAAGAGGGCAATGATCGCAGCCGGAGTTCCTTGTGTCCCGGGACCGGATACGGCGCTTTCCGACGATCCGGCCGCCGTCGAGCGCCTGGCCCTGGAGATCGGCTATCCCGTCATCATCAAGGCTGCCGGCGGCGGCGGCGGGCGGGGCATGCGTGTCGTGCCAGAGGCCGGTCTGCTGCAAGAGGCGGTCGCGCTCACCCGGGAGGAGGCGCGGCAGGCTTTCGGCTCGCCGTCGCTCTACATGGAAAAATTCCTCCAGCATCCGCGCCATATCGAAATCCAGGTCCTTTGCGACACCCATGGCAATGCAGTCTGGCTCGGGCACCGGGATTGCTCGATGCAGCGCCGCCATCAAAAGGTCGTGGAAGAGGCTCCGGCACCGGGGATATCGCCGGATGTGATCCGGCCCGTCGGGAGAGCCTGTGTCGAGGCCTGCCGCCAGATCGGCTACCAGGGCGTCGGAACCTTCGAATTCCTCTACGAGGATGGCGCTTTCTATTTCATCGAGATGAATACCCGGCTTCAGGTCGAACATCCGGTCACCGAAATGACAAGCGGGGTCGACATCGTGCAGGCGCAGATCAAAGTGGCTCAGGGCGATCCGCTCGAACTGGCCCAGGCTGACGTGAAATGCGAGGGCCATGCTTTCGAATGCCGCATCAATGCCGAGAATCCCGATACGTTCCTGCCGTCAGCCGGCGTCATCACCAGTCTCGCCCTTCCCGAAGGGATGGGCATCCGGGTCGATACCCACATCCATGCGGGGTACAAGGTGCCACCCTATTACGACTCGCTGATCGCCAAGCTGATCGTTCATGCGCCGACGCGGGCGGAGGCAATGGCAAGGATGCGCGAGGCGCTTGCCGGAACGCGGGTGGACGGAATTTCCACGAATATTCCCTTCCTGCGTGCGCTCATCGAGGACAGCGCGTTTGCGCGCGGCGAGACGGATATCCACTATCTCGAGCAATGGCTGAAACAACGGAGAGCGCCATGAGCGCGATCGATTTCAGCGATCCCGCGACGATCGCGTTTCTCACCGAGGCGCTGACGGCAGCCGGGGCAAGTGGCCTGGAAATCTCCTGGCCCGGCGGACGGTTGCGCATCGTCATTGCCACGGGGAATGAAGCCGGGGTCGATGTGTCCGTGACCCCTCGGCCAGCCCCGACGGCTCAGCCGCTGGTGGTCGTCAAGGCGCCGATGGCCGGCCATTTTTACCCAGGCAGCCCATCGCGGCAGGCAGCCACCGATCGTATGCCGCGATCGGTTCTCGCGACAGACCTCCTCGGCTTCCTTCGCGTTGGCCCTGTCCTGCTTCCACTTTGTGCCGGCCGCGCAGGTACTCTGACCAAGCAGCTTGCCGAACCCGATGCGCTGGTCGGCTTCGGCGATCCCCTGTTCGAGATCGAGCCTCAATCATGATTGCCACAATCAACAGCCATGCACCGCTGCGCGAAATCCTGCCCGCCACTCACGGCCGGGCTCGGGTTTCGTCGATCGGCGCGAGGTCCTTCCTGCTGGAGGCGCCGGGAGAATTCGATCTCGCCGCACAGCGCCGGATTTGGGCGCTCTCCCAGGCGGTCCGAGGCTGGCCGGATATCGCCGAAATCGTTCCGGGAATGACCAACCTTCTGACGATATTCCAGGAGGCGCCGCAGGATCCCGAGGCCGTCGTGGCGCGGCTGCTGAAGGCATGGGACAATGCCCGCAGCATCGATCTGGACGGAAAGACGATCGAAATCCCTGTTCACTACGGCGGGGAGCATGCGGCGGACCTGCCCGCGCTTTGCGATCTTGCCCGGCTCAGCGACCGTGAGATCGTCCGTATTCATCACGAAGCGACCTATCGTGTTTTTGCCCTGGGCAGCGCTCCAGGCTTCGGTTACCTGCACGGCCTCGATCCGCGCATCTACATGCCGCGAAAGACCGTGCCGTCGCTGAAGATGGCGAAGGGCTGCGTGACCATCGGCGGCATGCAGACCGGCGTTGCGATGCTCACCGGCCCGAACGGCTGGAATTCCATTGGTTTCGCAGAATTGCAGATGTTCGATCCGACGTCGCCCAAGCCGGCGATGATGGCGCCGGGCGATACGGTGCGGTTCGTGCCGGCTAGGATCGAGCTATGATCGAAATTGTGGAAACCGGCCCGTTCAATACGGTTCAGGATCTGGGGCGACCGGGGTATCGCGACATCGGCGTTTCCGCCAGCGGCGCGATGGATCCGCTTGCCGTGAGGATCGGCAATATCCTTGTCGGGAACGACGAGGGTGCGGCTGGGATAGAGGTGCAGACCTTTCCGTTCAGCCTGCGTTTCGACCGGCGGACCGTCTTTGCGGTCACGGGCGCCGATGGCGATCCGATACTGGACAGATTGGAATTGCTTCCCTGGTGCGCCTATACCGCCGAGGCCGGACAGGTGCTCGAGCTGAAGCATCCTCCGACACTTGCGCGCGCCTATGTTTCCATCGGCGGGGGCTTGGATGTTCCATCGGTGATGGGATCGCGCAGCACATCCCTGCGCGGCAGCTTCGGCGGCAATGCTGGTCGGCCTTTGGTAAAAGGTGACCGGATCGCGCTCGGTGACTGCGCCAATTTTGCCCCGGTTCCGGCGAACGGCCTGGCCGTCATCGAGCCCGCCGTGGCGCTCCGGGACGTCTTTCCGGATCTCGTTGACGGCGCGCTGCCGGTCCGTGCATTGCCCGGTGGCGAGCATGCCCTGTTTCCCAATGACGGCGACGCCTTCTGGAGCCAGACCTGGAAGATTTCTTCCCGTAGCGACCGTACGGGCTATCGTCTGTCGGGCGAGCCCATCAAGCCGACGGCGTCGGTTGAGATGCGTTCCCATGGGATCGTGCCCGGTGTGATCCAGGTCCCGCCCGGTGGGGAGCCCATAGTCCAGATGAGCGATGCGAACACGGCGGGTGGCTATCCGAAGATCGCCGGCGTGATCGAATGCGACCTGTGGCGGCTTGGCCAGGCCCGCATAGGCAGCCGCTTGCGGTTCGTGCGGTCCACGCACGCGGAGGCGCGCGCGGTGGAGCAGGCGGTCGCGCGTTATGTCGAAGACGTCCGGACCACATCTGAGATGGTCAAACGCGCCTTGAAGGCGATGGCCTGAAATACGATCGGTCAAAGGGAGTTGCCGATGAAAATCGATCTGAATTCCGACATGGGCGAAGGGTTCGGCCCTTATCGGCTATGCGACGACGAAGCGATGATGAAGGTCGTGTCGTCGGCCAATATCGCCTGCGGTTTCCACGGTGGCGATCCGGATACGATGGCGCGCATGGTGCGGCTTGCCAAGGCGAACGGGGTCGGCATCGGCGCACATCCGGGCCTGCCCGACCGGCTCGGCTTTGGACGGCGCGAAATGCCCTTCCAGGCGGATGAGTTGCGCCAGCAGATGCTCTACCAGCTCGGTGCGCTGATGGCGATCGCCGCGAGCGAGCGTGTCACCGTCGGGCATATCAGCTTTCACGCCGCCATGGGCAATATGGTCAACCGCGACCCGGTGCTCGCCGATCTGATGATGGATGCCATTGCGACGGTGGCGCCGGGTCTTGTCGTGTTCGTGACGCCGGACAGCGAAATAGAGCAGGCGGCCAAACGGGCGCGGCTGAAGACGCTGGCGCTTTTCCTGGCCGACCGGGCCTATGATGCCGAAGGCAGGCTTGTTGTCCGCGGCCTACCGGGCGCCGTGATCAAGGATGAGGCTTCGGTGCGGGCAAGGGTGCGCCGCTTTCTTCTCGACGGAACCGTCGAAACCATCGAGGGAGGCGTCATAGCGATGCCGGCGCGGTCGATCCTCGTGCACAGCGACACGCCGGGTTCCCTTGAACTTGCGCATATCGTCCGAAGCGAGATCGAAGCCTCCGGCGCGATGCTCGCGCCGGCTGCCGAACTCGCGCTTTGACCCACCGGCTGCCTGGTCGGCCGTCTCCCGTCCCAATCTTCGTCGAAAGTTAATGCCGATGTCTTCTACAGCCGATCGCCTGAAAAACGTCTCCATATCCGCCTCCGCTGCCATGACCCAACGCGCCCGGGAACTGGCCGCAAAGGGTATCAAGGTTGTCAGCCTCTCTTCCGGGGAACCGGATTTCCCGACGCCGCTGCATGCCATCGAGGCGGCCCATGCCGCGGCGCTTGGCGGTGATACGAAATATCCGCCGATGGACGGCACACCGGCGCTCAAGGCGGCGATCAGCAGGAAGTTTAAGCGGGACAACAATCTGGATTATGATGCCAGTCAGATCGTCGTTTCAGCCGGCGGCAAGCAGGTGATCTTCAACACGATGCTCGCCACCTGCAATCCCGGCGACGAAGTTGTCATTCCAACGCCCTCGTGGGTCAGCTATGCCGATATCGTCAAGTTTGCCGGTGGCGTTCCGGTGGCGGTGCCCTGTTTCGAGCAGGCCGGCTTCAAGCTGCGTCCGGAGGATCTGGAAGCCGCGATCACGCCACGCACCAAATGGCTGGTCCTGAATTTTCCCAACAATCCGACCGGTGCGGCCTGCTCCCGCGCCGAAATGGCGGCGATCGCGCAGGTCATGCTGCGCCATCCGGGCGTGTGGATCCTGACTGACGATATCTATGAACATCTGGTCTATGACGGTTTCGAATTCTGCACCATCGTGGACGCGGAACCCCGGCTCTATGATCGTGTCCTGACCATGAACGGCGTGTCAAAGGCTTACGCCATGACCGGCTGGCGGCTCGGCTTCTGCGCCAGCGGCTCCAAGGAGCTCATTGGTGCGATCAGCAATGTCAACGGGCAGAACGGCGGTGGCATCAGCACGGTGACGCAGGCGGCGGCCATCGCGGCGCTGGACGGGCCTCAGGATCTCCTGAAGGAGCGGGCTGCGATCTATCGCGAGAGGCGCGATTTCGTCCTCGACCGCTTGTCAGAGGTGGAGGGATTGCGTTGCCACAAGCCCGAGGGCGCGTTCTACCTCTATCCCAACATGTCCGGCTTGATCGGCAAGACCAGCAAGGGCGGGCGGAAGATCGAGACCGACATCGATTTCGTCATGGCTCTCGTGGACGAACATCATGTGGCGACGGTGCAAGGCGCAGCTTACGGCATGAGCCCCCATTTCCGCATTTCTTACGCAACGAGCATGGAAATGCTGGACGAGGGATGCGCGCGGATCGCCCAGTTCTGCAGGGACATGCGTTGACGCGTCTTCGATGATTCGGCGTGGCTGCGTCGTGCCGGAACTCGCCTTATGCTCTCAGCCGCGCGGTCAGCTCGAGAAGGATATTTTTGACCGCCAATGCCGGCTCGGACAGCGAGTTCTGTTCGGCAATGCAGAGTGACAGGGTTTCCTCGATCCGCGGGGAAACGAGCCGACAGATCAGCGGCTCGCCCGATTCCGTCACGATACGGTCGGCGATGGCTTTCGGCATGATGGTCGCTCCCAGACCGCTGCCCACGGCGCGCGCCAATGTCCTGACGATTTCAACCTCCGCCACGACTTTCAGGTTAATCCGGCTGCGCGTGAACGCGGTATCGACCGCACGGCGAACGAAGTTGTAAGCGGGCGGCATCAGAAGCGGCAAGCCGTCGAGAGCGGTAACCGGAATGGGCTTGCTGTCCGCTTCGATCGCAAAATCGCGGTGGGCGACGAGATAGAACTCCTCGCTGAGAATCGGCTCGAACCGTACGCCCTTGATCGGCCCGGCCCCGTGGATCAGCGCCATTTCCAGACGACCGTTCATGATCATCTGACTGTAGGTCTGGCCGACGCTTTCCGTGAGATGGAGCAGGATGCCGGGATGGCGCCTGCGCGTCTCGGCCAACAGATCGACGGACAGCGTGGCGGCGCTGCTGAACGGCACGAGCCCCACGGAAACGCGCCCGGCAAGTGAGTTGCCGGCCGCGGAAGCGTCCGCCTGCGCCTGTTCCATCTGGCGAAGAATGATCTGCGCATGGCGGTACACTGCATGCCCCGCATCGGTCATGCTGACGCCCTGCTGGCTGCGGATCAGCAGCTTCTGACCGAAATGCTCCTCCAGCGCCGCCAGCTGCTGGCTGAGCGCGGGCTGCGCGATATGCAGCAGGTCGGCGGCGCGCGTGATGCTGCCGCTGTCGACGATCACGATGAAGGATTTGAGGCGTCTGATGTCCATTCGGATCTTTGTCTTTTTGTCTTGAGCAGACGTATGTTTGCAGACGCGATCTTCTTTTGCAACGCCGCCGATTGCGATCCCGCCCGGTGATGGTCACCTGCCGACATTCCGGGGCCGAGCCTCCATAGCCGTTGCTTATTGCTCCACAAATAATCGGTCTTAGGCAAGAGATTAAAGGTTCGCTACTGTCGGCGGCAACAACAAGGGGATCCGAATGCCATTCTCCGATTACAAGACCGCACTGGTTACCGGCGCCTCCTCCGGTATCGGCGCCGCTGTGGTGGAGCGGCTTCGGCGTGAGAATATCGAGGTCCACGCGATCGCCCGCAGCGGCGATGCTCTGCAGGATCTGGCCAAACGCACGGGCTGCATCGCTCATGTGATTGATGTCACCGACCGTCCGGCACTCGTCGAACTCACCGGCCGCGTCGAGTTCGATATCCTCGTCAACAATGCCGGCGTCGACCGGCCGAAGAAATTCCTGGAAGCGGACGAGAGCGATATCGACCTTCTTGTTGATGTCAATCTCCGTGCCGTCCTGCACATTTGCCGTTTGATCGTGCCGGGAATGGTCGCCCGCGATCGGGGCCATGTCATCAACATCTCCTCGATCGCCGGCAACTACAATTTCGGCGGCAACTCCATCTATCACGCAGTGAAAGCCGGCGTCGCCATGCTGTCGAACCAGCTGCGCATCGATGCTTTCGGTAAGCGCGTGCGGGTGACGGAAATCTGCCCCGGGCGGGTCGCGACCGACATTTTCAATCACGTGCACGGCGACGATCCCAGTATTCGCGAACGGTTCATCGATGGGTTCGAGCTGCCCCAGGCAGCCGATATCGCCGAAGCGATAGCATTCGCGATCGGCGCGCCGGTGGCCGTCAATATCGGCCACATGGAAATCACGCCGACTTTGCAGGTCATGGGCGGCCTGCAGACAGCCCGGCCGCAGCCGGCTCCCGCAGGTCCGGACAGTTCCAGGGAGCCGGGGCGGTGAACGGATTCGATCTCTGGGCCGTCCTGAGGAACCCTGAATATACCGCGATGCTCTTGCACGGCATCGAGATGACCTTTATCATCTATATCGGGTCGTGGCTGCTGGCCATGACCCTCGCGCTGCTGCTTCTGTGCATCCGGTTTTCGCCGCTCCGCTTTGGCGACAGGGCCGTGGCCGCCTATGTCTCCTACCATCGCAACGTGCCGACCCTCGTGCAGCTGATGCTGTGGTATTTCGGCATATTCACGCTGTTCCCGCCAGGCCTGACGTCCTGGCTCGCGGCCCACAATGCCGAAACGATCTTCGCCGTCATCGGCCTCGGCCTGTGCCAGGCAGCTTATTTCAGCGAGGACCTGCGGTCCGGCCTTCGCTCCGTAAGCCCGGGCCAGATGGAAGCCGCCAAGGCTCTCGGGCACAGCTATGTCTCGGCGATGCGCTTCGTAGTCATGCCCCAGGGTGTGCGCAATGCGCTTCCGCCGCTCATCAACCACAGTGTTTCCCTGTTCAAGAACAGCAGTCTCGCCATCGTTATCGGTGCGTCCGAACTGACGCATGCCGTGAAGGAAGTCGAAAACCTGAGCTTCCGCACCTTCGAAATCTACCTGGTCGGTACGGTTCTTTACCTGTTCTTCTCGCTCCTGATCATGGGCGCCGGCGCCTATCTCTCGATGCGCGCCGATCCGGCCCGGAGTGCGCGCGCATGATCAACGATGTCATCGCCATCATCCAGGACTACTGGCTTCTGCTGCTGATCGGTCAATATCCGAACGGCCCGCTCGGCGGGCTTGCAAACACGCTGATCCTGTCGGCGCTCAGCATCATGCTCGCCTTCCCGGTCGCCATCCTGCTGGCACTCGCGCGCCTTTCGAAATGGCGACTGCTGCGGTGGCCGGTCACCGCACTCGTCTATATAACCCGCGGTGTGCCGCTCCTGATGCTTATCCTCTGGAGTTACTTCCTCGTGCCGCTCTGGACAGGCGCAGACGTTCCGAGCTTCGTGACGATGCTGACCACGCTCGTCGTTTACCAGGGCGCCTTCCTGAGCGAGGTCGTACGCGCCGGCATTGTCGCGCTCGGCAGCGGCCAGATGGATGCCGCCCGTGCCCTCGGGCACAGCTCTCTCGGAGCGATGCGCTTCATCATTCTTCCGCAGGCGCTCTACAACATGATCCCGAGCATCATCTCGACCTTCGTCTCGACGATAAAGGACACGACGCTCGGATATGTCATCAATGTCCCGGACCTCACTTTTGCGGCCAGCCAGGTCAACAACCAGCTTCTGACGCAGCCCTTCCAGGTCTTCCTCATCCTCGCGGTCGTCTACTACGCGATCTGCTGGAGCCTGACGCATGTCGCCAACATCGTCGAGCGCCGCATCACGCGCCGCCGCGCGGGTCTGTCCGGCGGCGCAGCGCCGGTGGCCCTCGTGCCGGCCAAAATCATATCGGAGCAGCTATGAGCACCTCAGCCGCGTGGACCCAGCAGTTGCAGACAATCCACCTTTCGGACGTCTGTAAGAGTTATGGCGATTATCCGGTCCTCAAGAACATTGACGCCGAAGTTGCCCGAGGCGAGGTCGTGGTGATCTGCGGACCTTCCGGTTCGGGGAAATCCACCCTGATCCGTACGATCAACCGTCTTGAGGAGATCAACAGCGGATCGATCACCCTGGATGGTCAGAACATTCATGCGGCAATGCGGACGAGGGAGCTCAACCTGCTGCGCAGCCGGATCGGTTTCGTGTTCCAGAACTTCAACCTGTTCCCGCACCTCTCCGTGGTCGAAAATGTGGCGATGTCGCCGATCCGCGTGAAGGGCGTGGCGGCGAATGTCGCCCATGAGAAGGCGCTGAAGCTTCTCGATCGCGTTGGGCTCGCCGACAAGGCGCGGGCTTATCCCGGCCAGCTGTCGGGTGGGCAGCAACAACGGGTGGCGATAGCGCGCGCACTCGCCATGGAGCCGCCGGTCATGCTGTTCGACGAGCCGACCAGCGCGCTCGATCCGGAAATGGTCGGCGAGGTGCTGGCGGTCATGAAGAGCCTGGCATCGGAGGGCATGACCATGATCTGCGTCACACATGAAATGGGCTTCGCCCGCGATGTCGCCGACCGCATCTGGTTCATCGATGCGGGACAGATTCTCGAAAAGGCCCCGCCCGACGAGTTTTTCAAGACCCCCCGCCATCCCCGTGCTCAGCGGTTCCTCGCCGATCTGCGCCATTGACACTCACCACCAATAACAAAGGAGAACAGCAATGAACTGGAAATACGCAACTCTTACCGCCGTGCTGGCAGGTGCCTCGGCGGCCTTGCCGGCAAAGGCGGATCAACTCGACACGATCATGTCGGCCAAGACGCTTCGCTGCGCAACGTTTGCCGACGTGGTGCCTTTCGCGGCACCCGACCCGAAGACCCGCGAGATGGCCGGCTTCGACGTCGATCTCTGCAATGCGATCGCCAAGGAACTGGGCGTCAAGGCCGAAATCAAGCCGGTCTCGGTCGAAGCTCGCGTGCCGGAAGTCAAGCTCGGACGCGTCGACATCACGGTTGCCAATCTGGCCTATACGCTGAGCCGCGCAGAGCAGATCCAGTTCAGCGATCCCTACTACCTTGCCAAGGAAATGCTGATCGTTCCGGCTGATGATCCCGGCAAGAAAAAGGTCGATTACGAAGGCCAGCGCATTGCCTCGACCAAGGGCTCGACTTCCGAAATGTCGATCAAGCTCAACAAGTCCGACCCGCTGACCTTCCAGGATACCGCGTCCGCCTATCTTGCCGTCCAGCAGGGCAAGGCGCGTGGCATGGTGGCGAACACGATGACGACGACAAAGTTCGTCAACGAATCCAAGACCAAGGGCAAGGAAATGCGGATGATCGAGGATCCGATGCTGTTCCAGCCCATCGGCATTGGTATGGCAAAAGACAATCCGGCACTGACGACGAAGATCAATGAGGTGCTCCGCAAGCTCGACACGTCGGGCGATCTCAACAAGATTTGGGACAAGTGGCTTGGCCCGAATACCGAATACAAGATGACGCGTAACGACAAGGTCGTGCCGCTCTCCGAACTGAAGTTCGACCCGATCCCCTGAGGCCTTTGGTCCGGGTACTCCATCCAATTGCAAATCATCGAAGACTGCAGGCGGCGGGACGTGCCCGCCGTCGGCCTAACCGTGGGAGGTTTCCATGATCCACATTAAAGACATCGCCGAACGGCCGAGCAAAGCCGACATCGAGGCACTTTCCAAATTTTCGCCGGCGACCATCCACGAAGCGCAAGGACGCCGCGGAGCACTCTCCTCACGCCTGAAGCCGGTGGATTACCGGATGAAGCTGTGCGGTCCGGCCTTCACGGTCAAATGCGCGCCGCGTGACAACATCATGCTTCAGCTCGCGATCAACTATGCCAAGCCGGGCGACATCATCGTCGTGTCCGCCGGCGAATACGAAGAGGCAGGCTCGTTCGGCGACGTACTTGCCAATGCCTGCCTGGCAAAGGGCATCGGCGGCCTGGTGACCGATACGGGCGTGCGCGACACGCTGCAGCTGAGGGACCTCGGCTTTCCGGTCTTTTCCCTGAGCGTCTGCATCAAGGGTACCGTCAAGGAAACCATTGCGGCGGTGAACGACACGATCATCGTCGGTGGCGAGACGATCAATCCGGGCGACATCATCGTTGGCGATGCCGACGGACTGGTCGTTGTCCGCCGCGCTGAAGCACAGGAGGCCGCCGTGCTTTCGCAGGCCCGCGAGGATGCCGAAGCCGGCTATATAGCTGCCTACAAGCAGGGCAAGTCGGTGATCGAGGTCAGCAAGCTGGAGCCGGTGCTGAAGGCCAAGGGCCTGATCGTCGATATCTGAGCCCGGCCGCGATTGTCACGCGAAGCGCCGGGCTTTCTTTTTCGGAAAGAGGTTTGAATGACCTTCCCATTATTTGATCTGGCTGGCCGGCGTGCGTTGGTGACAGGTTCGTCGCAGGGCATTGGGCTGGCGATTGCGCGGGGGCTTGCGCAGCATGGGGCTTCGGTCGTGCTGAACGGCCGCGACCCTGTGAAGCTTCAGGTCGCCGCCGATAGCCTGGAGAATGAAGGTTATGAGGCGAGGGCTGCCGACTTCGACGTTACCGATCCCGATGCCGTCAGACGCGGTGTCGAGGCGATCGAGCGCGGGATCGGGGCAATCGACATCCTGATCAACAATGCCGGGATGCAGTTCCGCAGTCCGCTGGAGGAGTTTCCGGCCGATCGCTGGGAGCAGCTCATGAAGACCAACGTCTCCAGTGTCTTCTACGTTGGCCAGGCAGTGGCGCGCCACATGATCGGCCGAGGGCAGGGGAAGATCATCAACATCGCCTCGGTGCAGAGCGAGCTGGCACGCCCGGGAATCGCTCCATACACGGCCACCAAAGGCGCGGTGAAGAACCTGACACGCGGCATGTGCGCGGACTGGGCAAAGCACGGCCTGCAAATCAACGCGATTGCACCCGGCTACTTCAAGACACCCTTGAACCAGGCGCTGGTCGATAACCCGGAATTCTCGTCCTGGCTTGAGAAACGCACACCGGCAGCCCGCTGGGGCGATGTCGAAGAGCTCGTCGGGGCAGCGGTGTTTCTCGCCGGCAAGGCTTCCTCCTTTGTGAACGGGCACACGCTCTATGTCGACGGCGGCATCACAACCTGCCTCTAGGGAAGCCCGCCACACGGGTAGCGACAACCCATCATCTACATCACAATGGAGGAATTCGATGGCCAAGCCGGACATCCTGCTCGTCGGGCCTTACCCCGAATGGGATCTCGTCGAGCTGGAAGCACTGTACAACGTGCGCAAGCTCTACGAGGCTGAAGATCGCGATGCATTCGTTCAGGATCATGCGGACGACATTCGCGCCATCGCCACGCGGGGTGAGCTCGGCGCCTCTGCCGAACTGATCGCCAGGCTGCCGAAGCTGGAGATCGTCTCGGTCTATGGTGTCGGTTATGACGCAGTCAATCTCGACGCCTGCCGGGCGCGGGGCATTAGCGTCACCAATACGCCCGATGTCCTGACCAACGACGTGGCCGACCTTGGCGTCGCGATGATGCTCGTCCAATCGCGCGGCATGATCGGCGCCGAGCGCTGGGTGAAGGATGGCAGCTGGGTGGAGAAGGGCCTCTATCCGCTGAAGCGCCGCGTCTGGGGGAGAAGAGCGGGCGTGCTCGGCCTCGGCCGTATCGGCTTCGAGGTCGCCAAGCGACTCAAGGGCTTCGATATGGACATCGCCTACAGCGATGTGTCGGAAAAAACCTATGCGGATGGCATGACCTTCATAGCCGATCCGGTCGAACTTGCCCGGCATTCTGATTTCCTGTTCGTGACGCTGGCGGCCTCGACCGTCACGCGCCATATCGTTTCGAGGCATGTGATTGCGGCGCTCGGCCCGGAAGGCATGCTGATCAACATCTCGCGCGCTTCCAATATCGACGAGGAAGCGCTGCTCGCCGCACTCGAAAGCGGAGCGCTCGGATCTGCGGCACTCGACGTGTTCGAGAGCGAGCCGAAGCTCGATCCGCGTTTCCTCGAACTCGGCAACGTGCTGGTGCAACCGCATCACGCGTCCGGCACGATCGAGACCCGCAAGGCGATGGGCAAGCTGGTGCGCGACAATCTCGCCGCCCATTTTGCAGGCGTCGCCCTGCCCACCCCCGTTATCTGAGGATATGCCCGTGAAAGCCGTCGTCATTCATGCCGCCAAGGACCTGCGCGTCGAAGAGAGGGAGGTCGAGGCGCTCGGGCCCGGACAGGTGGAGGTCGCCATCGAGGCCGGCGGCATCTGCGGCTCCGACCTGCACTATTACAATCACGGCGGCTTCGGCACCGTGCGGGTGCGCGAGCCGATGATCCTCGGCCACGAGGTTGCAGGAACGATTAAGGCGTTGGGGGCGGGGACATCGGGCCTCGTTGTCGGCGACCGGGTGGCGGTGTCGCCGAGCCGTCCCTGCAATGCCTGCGACTACTGCCTGAAGGGGCAGCAGAACCATTGCCTGAACATGCGCTTCTACGGCAGCGCCATGCCGATGCCGCATATCCAGGGCGCGTTCCGCCAGCGCCTGGTTGCCGAACGGTGGCAGTGCCACAGGATAGCGGACGGTGTGTCGATCAACGAAGCGGCGATGGCGGAGCCGTTCGCGGTCACGCTGCATGCGGTGGCCCGTGCCGGGTCGCTTACGGACAAGCGCGTGCTGGTCACCGGCTGCGGTCCGATTGGTGCATTGGCGATCATCGCTGCCCGTGCCCATGGTGCCAGAGAGATCGTCGCGACCGACGTCATGGGTGCGGTCCTCGACAAGGCGCTGGCAGTCGGTGCCGATCGGGTCATCGACGTCGCCAGCAATCCGGAACAGCTTGTGGCCTATTCCGCAAACAAGGGCTATTTCGACGTTCAGTTCGAGGCTTCCGGCAACGAACGCGCCGTACGAGCCGGCCTGGAAGTGCTCCGGCCCCGCTCGACGGTGGTCCAGCTAGGTCTCGGCGGCGACGTCGCCATCCCGCAGAACATCGTCGTCGCCAAGGAAATCGAGATGAAGGGCACCTTCCGTTTTCATGAGGAATTCGGTCTTGCCGTGGACCTTATCGGAAAACGCCGCGTCGATCTGAAGCCGCTGCTCACCGGCATCTTTCCGGTCGACAAGGCCGTGGAGGCTTTTGAGACTGCCGGTGACAGAACCCGGTCGATGAAGGTGCAACTGGCTTTCTAGCAATCAAACCGGGGCCGACAGGATTGGCATCGGATGAATTGAAACAGCACCTCTGCCAGGACAACAAGAGTAGGAGGCGGCTTTTGAGAAGCCGCCTCCTACATTCTTGGGTTCAATACCTGCAGAATAGGATGCCTTGACCTGCCGAGGCCCGGGCGAGAGTTCAGACAGTCTTTTTCTTGTACAGCAGTGTCGCCAGAGCCAGAACGCAGCCCACCGCGCCGACAGTCGCGAAGATGTAGAAATTCCATTGCGGTGCAAGTCCTGCTCCGAGGACGGCACCGCCGATGGCGGGGCCGATCATTCCCCCGACGCGACCGATGCCCAGCGAAAAGCCAAGGCCGGTGCCGCGAATTTCGACCGGGTAAAGATTTCCGACCAGGACATTGGCTAGAATCTGCGTTCCGATCGTTCCGGTTCCAGCCAGCGCGACCAGACCATAGACCTGAAGGCCCTGGCCTACCTGGGTCAACATCCAGATCGAGCATGCGCCGAGGAGGAACATTCCAGCCACGACCATCTTGACGTTGCCAAGGTCGGCAATTCTCGCGCCGATCAGCAGGCCGATTGCCGCGCCAAGATTGAGCGTGACGGAGAAGAGAAGGGCGGAACCGAGGTCGTAACCCATCTTGTTCATGATCGTCGGCAGCCAGTTCACCATGCCGAAAGTAAGCAGAAGCGAACAGAAATGGATGCCCCAGGCGTTCAGGGTCGGCAGCAGGCGGCCTTCGGAAAACAGCGACTTGATGCCTACCTGACGCAGAGCAGCAGGCCTTGGATTGGGATTGGGCAACCCATACTGATCTGCAATCCGATTGGCTTCTGCCTGGCGGTTCTTGGTCGCCAGCCATTCCGGCGATTCCGGGAGGAGGCGCAGGAACAGCGGAAGAAGCAGTATCGGTGCGCCGCCGATGAACATCAGCACGCGCCAACCGTAAGTCTCGATCAGCATAATGCCGAGAATGCCCGAGATGATGCCGCCGGCGAGATAGCCGAGAAGCGCCGTCGAGTAGGCCATGGCTTTCCGCTTGGGCGGAGAAAACTCGATGATCAAGGCAGTTACCGTCGGGAACAGCGCGCCCAGGCCAAGACCGGCGAGAAAACGGGTTCCTTCGAAAATCAGGAAGCTCGGAGCCAAACCGCTGCCGATCATCATCACCGAAAAGCTCAGGAGGCTCCCGATTATGACTTTGCGGCGGCCGATCCTGTCGGCAAGGGTTCCGGCAATCAGGGCGCCCAGCAGCATCCCGAACAGGGTGATTGACGCGGCTCTTCCGACCATGCCGGGCGTCAGAGCCCAGCTTGCCTCTCGAAGCAGCGAAGGTGCGACCGCACCATAAACGATAAGGTCATAACCGTCGAAAAGGATCAACAGGCCGCATAGGGCGATGATCATGTTCGGGCTGCGGACGCGTTCCTTGGCGATAGCGACATCTTGTATGGTCATTTTCCCTCCCCACACATTTGAGTACAGGAAGTACGCTCCCGCCATCGGCAGGCCAGCATCGATCCATGTACAAATCCTCCGGATCGTCGTCGGCGTGTTTCCTCCCACACCGGACCCTCATCCCGAAGAGAGATGATGCCAGGACAACGATTGACGCGCCATTAAATACTTGCAGATAAAATATTTGCAAGTGCAAAAGTTATTGGTCGCTGGTTTTCCCTTTTCCGGACATGGCCGGCAGATTGCTGTGCATCCGCTTCAACGCACTTTTCAGGGCGGTGACCTCCTCTTTGGACATGCCCTGCACAGCCGTGGCCTCGAGTTCCATGGCAAGCGGCATCAGCTTTTCGGTCAGGGCCTCTCCCTGTGGGGTCAACCGAACGATGACGATACGGCCATTGTCCTCGGGACGGGTTCTGGAGACCAGCTTGCGTTTCGCCAGAGTGCCGACGAGCCGCGAGAGGGTGGAGATCTCAACCGAGACGACGTCGGCAAGGTCCCCAAGCGTACTTTCCTTGCGTTCCCTCAACATTGCCAACACTCGATACATGGCAACGCTGAGATCGTTCTCGGCAATTCGTTGTGAGAAGACCTCGGCGATACGCACGCCCGCACGGTTGAGCAGGTAGGGAACTGAATCGGTAAGTTTGTACATGTCTCAGTCTGCTGGCGAAATCTCGTGTGCGGCTGACCGCGGCTTGTTCCGACATGCACCTAAATGGCCCAAATGACAACACGAGCCGCTGGATCACTTCGCAAAAAGGATCAGCGTTGAACGAGAAATTGCCTGCAGTCTAAAATTTGCATTGACAATAGTTGCGTTTGCAATAATTTAACCCCAAGGAGACTCGGGAGGAACTCATGTCTGCCACAGCTGCCGCCGGCCTCATGCCGGCAATTCCGCCTATCAGCGATGCGTTTCGCGCAACCATGCGCAGGTTTCCGGCGACGGTTACCGTGATATCCGCCTGTCGCAATGGAGCCGACCACGGCATGACCGCAACGGCGGTGACATCGCTTTCCATGGATCCGCCGTCGCTGATTATCTGCCTGAACAACCGCACTTACCTGCACGACATGCTGCTGGAAGTGCCGGAATTTGCCGTCAGCGTTTTGACGCACGAACAGGTTTCCGTATCGGAAGGGTTCAGCGGAAAGATCGCTCCGGAACGCCGGTTCGAAGCGGCCGATTGGGTTCGCCATGAACGGGGCATGATGGTCCTGGATTCGGCCCATGCCGCCGTGATTTGCCGTCGCATGGGTGCCGTTCCCTATGGAACGCATACGATCTTCATCGGCCAAGTGATAGACACCCGTCTTTCCAACGATACCACCCCGTTAATGTACGAAAACTCGAATTATTGCGCGCCACAGCACGCGCCTTTTACCTCCCATAACTGAGGGCAGTTCCATGAACAGTACAGCAGCCTTGTTTCCCGCTTCGATGCGGGCAGAAAACGCATGTCTTGCCCAGCGCATCGCGCCGGTTCTTGATGAGATCCGCGCCACTGCTCGTGATACCGAGAAGGCGGGGCGCGTGCCGGCCCGCAATATCGACCTGCTGCGCGGCGTCGGGTATTTCGATATTGTCAAGCCGGGCCGTTTCGGCGGCGACCAGGGCTCCTTTGCAGAGCTTGTCGATGCCAATATCGAGCTGTCGTCGGCTTGCGCCTCGACCGGCTGGGTTGCGGGACTTCTCTCTGCGCATCAGTGGCTTCTTGCGATGTTCGACGAACGGGTTCAGCAGGAAGTCTGGGGCACGAACGCCGATGCACTTGTATGCGGTTCCTATGCGCCGACGCGCATGGCGGAGCGCGTGGAGGGCGGCTTTCGCATTTCCGGCGACTGGGCCTTTGCGAGCGGTTGCGAAAATGCGCAGTGGGCATTGTGCGCTGCCATCATCCCGCCAAAAATCGAGGGAGACCGCGCCGTCCCGTCCTTTCTCCTGGTGCCTGCAAGCGACTACACGATCGCCGAGACGTGGGACGTCGTCGGTCTGGCCGGTACCGGTTCCAAGAGCCTGATCCTGAAAGACGTCTACGTACCCGAGCACCGTGTCCTGGCTTTCCCGGATGCGACTGCGGGCAGAACGCCGGGTGGGCGGGGATACGAGGGCATCGGCCTTTTCAACATTCCGCTCCTCATGGGGATTCCGTTTTGCCTTGGCAGCGCTGCCATCGGTGCCGCAAAAGGCGCTTTGACCAGCTATCTCGACCATATGGGCACGCGGATCACGCGCGGCGCGGTCGCCGGGGGTAACAACAAGATCGCCGAGTTTCCGACCATCCAGCTGAGGGTAGCAGAGGCATCGGCATCTATCGACGCAGCACGCGAAATCATGCTGCGTGATGTGGCGAGGGCGCAGCAGCTGGCGCAGGCACGCGAAAACGGCACGGTCGAGATCACCGATGAAGACAGAATTCTGGCACGGCGCACGCAGTCCTTCGCCGTCAGCCTGTCCCTTCAGGCGGTCGAAGCCTTGAACGCCTCCACGGGCGGTCTCGGTCTTCAAATGTCCAATCCCGTCCAGCGGGCATGGCGGGATGCGAATGCCGTCGGACGCCACATTTCGATGAACTGGGACGCCGTTGGGACCATGGTCGGCCAGCATCTCTTAGGCCTGCCGCCCAAGGGTCAGTACTGATCCGTACACGTCCATTCCAGATTTGAGACAGGAAAGAGAGAGTATCGTGCAAGGTAAAATAGCGCTTGAAGAACACTTCGCCATTCCCGACACGCTGCAGGATTCGGCAGGTTTCGTGCCTGGAGACTACTGGACGGAACTATCGGCCCGCCTTCTGGACATCCAGGACAATCGCCTGCGGCTGATGGACGCCCACGGCATCGACAAGATGATCCTTTCCCTGAACGCTCCGGCCGTGCAGGCTATCCCGGACAAGGCCAAGGCTCTGGAGATCTCCCGCCGCGCCAACGACTTCCTGGCGGAGCAATGCCTCAAGAACCCCGACCGCTTTCTGGGTTTTGCGGCGCTCCCCCTGCAGGATCCGGATAAGGCGATAGAGGAACTGCAACGCTGCGTGAAGACGATGGGCTTTGTCGGCGCGCTGGTGAACGGGTTCTCGCAGGAAGGCGACGGCTCTAACCCGCTTTACTACGACCTGCCCCAATACCGCCCGTTCTGGGCGGAGATGGAAAAGCTCAACGTTCCTTTCTATCTCCACCCGCGCAATCCGCTGCCGCAGGACAGCCGGATCTATGCCGGCCACTCCTGGCTGATGGGCCCGACCTGGGCCTTCGCACAGGAAACCGCCGTGCATGCGCTGCGGCTCATGGGGTCCGGCCTCTTTGACGAGCATCCCGGCCTGCGCATCATTGTCGGCCACATGGGCGAGGGGCTGCCCTATATGATGTGGCGGATCGACAACCGAAATGCTTGGGTCAAGGTCGAAAAGAGCTATCCCGCCAAGCGCCGCATCGCAGATTACTTCAACGAGAACTTCTACATCACCACGTCGGGGAATTTCCGCACCCAGTCGCTGATCGATGCCATGCTGGAAATCGGCGCTGACAGGATTTTGTTCTCCACCGACTGGCCGTTCGAGAATATCGACCACGCCGCCGACTGGTTTGATAGCACCACGATCTCGGAGGCAGATCGCCTGAAGATCGGCAGGACCAATGCACTTTCGCTGTTCAAGCTCGATCGTTGAACATGGCGCAACGAAGACGGAGTTGATGGGTGTGGTAGCGTCCTTCCAATACAATATCGGTCCGGCAAGGGTCATTTTCGGGCCCGGCTCGCTTGGCCAACTCGCCGACGCAATCACGGGGCAGGGCTGCAAGCGCGCCCTGATCCTGTCCACCCCACATCAAAGTGCGGAAGCCGAAGGTATTGCCGCCGTCCTCGGCCCGCTTTCGGCCGGCCTGTTTACCGATGCCACGATGCATACGCCGGTCGATGTGACCGAGCGGGCGATGGCAACTTATCGTGCCGCCGGAGCCGATTGCGTCGTTTCCCTCGGGGGTGGATCGACGATCGGGCTCGGGAAAGCGATCGCCTATCGCAACGATGCGCCTCAGATCGTGGTAGCGACGACTTATGCCGGCTCGGAAGTGACGCCGATCCTCGGCCAGACGGAAAACGGTGAAAAGACGACCGTCCGGGCCGCCAGCATACTGCCCGAGGTCGTCATTTACGACCCCGAATTGACCGTCGGATTGCCGGTCGCCATGAGCGTGAGCAGCGGCCTCAATGCGATGGCCCATGCCGTAGAAGGTCTCTACGCACGGGATCGCAATCCGATCTCCTCGATGATGGCAATGGAAGGTCTGCGCGCGCTGAAGCAGGCATTGCCACGGATTCTGAACGAACAGCAAGATCTCGGCGCGCGGGGGGACGCACTCTATGGTGCGTGGCTTTGCGGGACGGTGCTCGGCACCGTTGGCATGGCCCTGCACCACAAACTCTGCCACACGCTGGGTGGCAGCTTCGACCTGCCGCATTCAGAAACCCATGCGATCGTGCTTCCGCATTCAGCCGCCTACAACGCGCATGCAGCGGCAGAGGAACTGAAGTCGGCGGCCGACCTCTTCGGTGGCTCGCTGGGAGCCGGTCTCTACGACTTTGCCGCGTCGATCAACGCGCCTACCGCGTTGAGAGATCTCGGTATGAAGGAAGCAGATCTCGACCGTGCAGCCGATCTGGCGACCCGCAACCCGTACTGGAACCCGCGTCCTATAGAGCGCCAGGCGATCCGCGCCCTGCTGCAAAACGCCTGGGAGGGCGCGCGGCCGCAATAACGCATTCGGAGGAGTTTCAATGTCTCGATATTTCAGCGAGGAAAAATCCGCAGAAGCGGTCAACGCACGCATGGCCCAGGACATAGCGCCACGGCTGGCCGAGGTCATGGCATCGCTTGTCACGCATTTGCATGCCTTTGCAAAGGATGTCAGCCTTACCCAGCAGGAGTGGGAGACGGCAATCAGCTTCCTCACCCGGACAGGCCATCTTTGTCACGACGAGCGACAGGAATTCATCCTGCTGAGCGACGCGTTGGGTTTTTCCATGCTGGTCGATGCCATCAACAATCGCCGGCCGGAAGGGGCAACCGAAAACACTGTGTTTGGGCCGTTTCACGTCGAAGGAGCGCCAGTGCGCCAGATGGGGGAGACGATCTCCTTGGACGGCAGGGGCGAGAGTTGTCTTTTCACCGGCTGCGTGCTGGATCTTGACGGCCACCCCGTCGAGGGTGCGCTGATCGATGTCTGGTCGGACAATTCCGATGGGTTCTACGACGTCCAGCAGCCGGACATTCAGCCGAAATGGAATAATCGCGGGATCTTCGTGACAGGCGCCGACGGCGCCTATAGTTTCGTCGGCATCAAGCCGGTTTCCTACCCGATCCCCGATGACGGTCCGGTCGGCCAGATGCTGAGATCGCTGGGCCGCCACCCATATCGCCCTGCCCATACTCACTATATGATCACCGCGGAGGGATACCAGAAGCTCGTCACCCACACGTTTGTCGGCGACGATCCCTATCTGGAGTCGGATGCGGTCTTTGGGGTGAAAAACAGCCTGATCGCTCCCTTCGAGCGGATCGATGAAGCGACGATCTGGCGCTCCGATTTCAATTTTGTCCTGACTCCCTTGGATTACCGCGGCTGAACTCTCTAGCTTCGTAAGGCGGATAACCTCCGTCTGCTGCGAGCCGGGGTGATGCACTCACCCCGGCCGGCATTCACAGCCAGGCGGCAGCCTCGCTGCCGCTCTCGTTGCGGCTCGACGCCGCGTTGATAGTGTCAGACGGCAATCTTGCCGCCGCCCACCTTGGTGATCGCAACGACTGCAGGTCGCACTGGCATGTCGGGCTTGAAGTCCGGCCAGCGGGTGGAAAGGTCCTCGTAGTAGGACGGACGGCCATGGCCCGGCCAGTCCTCGCCGCCATCGGCCGGATGCTGGACGGCGACGAAAGCCGTTTGGTCATCGGGGGTGAAGAGCGGGCCGCACATCTCGGCACCGACGGGAACGCGGAAGAAGAGCTTGGACGTGGCGCGGGCTTCACCTTCCGTATCGACGGCCCAGAGACCGTCCGTTCGGCCGGTCGCCTTGTTGTTATTGCCATCGGTCGAGACCCAGAGCCGGCCAGCGGAATCAACCGCGCAGTTATCCGGCATGCCGAACCAGCCGTTCTTGGTGGTCTCGGTGGAGAAGGTCGCGCCGACCGCCGCAACGGAAGGATCGCCGCACTTCAGAAGCACTTCCCACTTGCCGGAGGTTGCGGTGAAATCGCCGTCGTTTTCGGCGATCTCGATGATATGGCCAAAGGCGTTTTCTGCGCGCGGGTTGGCGGCATTGACCTGGTCGGCCTTGCGGCGGGTGTTGTTGGTCAGCATCACGTAGACCTTGCCGTTGACGCCGTTCGGCTGGACGTCCTCCGGCCGGTCCATTTTCGTGGCACCGAGCACGTCGCCCGCGCGCCGACATTCGATCAACACGTCCGCCTGGCTGTTAAATCCGTTGGCGGCGGTCAGCGGCCCCTGGCCGTGGATCATCGGCAGCCACTGCATGGTGCCGTCTTCGTTGAACTTGGCGACGTAAAGCGTTCCCTTGTCGAGCAGGTTCATGTTGGCTGCGCGGTCGTTCGGGTTGAACGTGCCTTCAGTCACGAACTTGTAGACATAGTCGAACCGTTCGTCGTCACCGAGATAGAAGACGACCTTGCCGTTCTTGGCGACGATCGATTCGGCGCCTTCGTGCTTGGTGCGGCCAAGCGCGGTGCGCTTTTTCGGCATGGAGGCTGGGTCCATGACATCAACCTCGACGATCCAGCCGAAGCGGTTCGGCTCGTTCGGTTCCTTGGCGAGATCGTAGCGGTCGTAGAAATTGGCCCACTCGTAGCTGCCTTCCGGAACGCCGTAACGCTTGTAGTTGGCGGCCTCTTTGTGGCCTTCCGGCAGCTTACCGGAGAAATAGCCATGGAAATTCTCTTCCGCCATGATGTAGGTGCCCCACGGCGTGACGCCGCCGGCGCAGTTGTTGATCGTGCCGATGGCGCGCGTGCCAGACGCATCGACATTGGTTTTCAGGCGATCATTGCCGGCGGCCGGGCCGGTAATTTCCATCGGCGTGTTGGCAGTGATACGGCGATTGTATTTGCCGTCGGTGACGACCTGCCACTTGCCGCCGGCCTTGCGGATTTCGACGATGGTGCCGCCATGGGCCGCCATTTCGACATCCACCTGCTCCTTGCTGAGCGTGCCCTGCTGGATCTTGCCATCCACGACCTTGACGAGGCCTGGGAACATCAGGTGCGGATTGGTGTATTCGTGATTGACGACGAGCAGGCCGTGCTCGCTCGAACCTTCGAGCGGAATGTAGCCGACATAGTCGTTGTTATAGCCGAACTGCTTGCTCTGCGCATCGGCCGTCTGTTTGGTCGGATCGAATTTCGGCGCGCCGGGCAGGACGGCATCGCCCCAGCGCAGCAGGATGTCGGCGTCATAACCATCGGCCACGTGGTGGCTGGCATCAACGCCGGCTTCCACTTCGGTAAACTTGAAGGCGGAGCCGCTCTTGTCCTGGGCACGGGCCTCGTCGGCGCTCATCAGGGCGACGGGGCTGACAGTTGCCGCGATAGCCGAGACGGCGAGTGAACCCTGCAGAAAATTCCGGCGCGAGAAACGCTTGCCGATGATTTCACCCATGGTCGGGTTGACGCTCGTGTTGTGGCCATCGCCATCCGCGTCTTCAAGCTGAGTCGTCGGGAATATCTTCTGGGAAGTGTGCTCGTTCATTGGCTCGCCTCTAAGTTAGGATTTGCCCCAAGTCTGGAGCCGTTCTAACCTAAAGTTACACTATTACAGGTATGCGACAGGCATCGCCGCGCCGTCCATCTCTTGTCTGCGCGCGAAGCCTTCAAAGAAGCGAATGTCGGGGGAGGGCGGAGCCTGCCGCGGGTAAGCAAGTTCTCGATGCGGCAGCCTATGCCGAACAGCGCCTCAGCCACCGTCCTGTGTGCGTCAGTGGGCGAAAAAGATCGAAAACCGGCCGGTTCGGACCCATCTTGATCTCGGTGGGGTCATATCGACTTGGGCATTGCGCTCTGTGAATTTACGATGAACTCGCATATAAGGGCGGCGCATTCCTGATGATGCGTCTCAAGCAGAAGATGCGCCCCGTCGTAAATATGCATATCCAATCGGTTGAGCTCGCGGGCATAAGCCATTACCTCATCGAGCTCGAAATAGGGGTCGTGCCGCCCCCAGATTAGCAGCGCCGGCGGCTGATGGTCGCGATGATAGGCCGAAATCTCCGGAAAGCGGGCGACGTAGCGGCCATAGTCGCTGAAGATGCGAAACTGTATTTCGACCAGTCCGGGCCGGCTCATCCGTTCCCAGTCGAGATGCCAGCCTTCCGGCGCGAACTGCGGTTTGAGCCTATCCGGAATGTCGCCGACATATGTGTGCCGCACCCCTTCGAAATTCAGCCATTCGGGCAGGTTCGCGCGGTTCTCCAGGGTAGGTTCCGCCCAATAGGCTTTGCTGGCCTCCCAAACTGGACCGAGGCCTTCCTCATGGGCATTGCCGTTCTGAATGATGAGCCCAAGCACCCGGTCGGGTCGCGCCAGCGCCAGATAGTAGGCGACCGGCGCCCCGAAATCGTGGATGTAGAGGAAGAACCGCTCCAACCCGATCTCCCTTGTTAAGGCATCGACCGTCCGCGCCATGGCGTCGAACGTGTATTCGTAGTCGTCGGGTGCCTCCGTGAAACCGAAGCCGGGCAGATCGGGCGCAACGACCCGCGCGACGCTCGCCAAGGGGCTGATGACGTCGCGGAAACTGTAGGATGAACTGGGTTGGCCATGGAGCAGCAGCACGCCGGGCGCATCGCGTCGCCCCGCCTCGCGATAGAACAGGTTGACCCCATCTACTGTGACCGTCTGATGCTTGGCCTTTTGCACGTCAAGCATGTGACCTCCTCGTTTTTCTGACCCACATGTCAACATTCAAGGAGTGAATTGGTTCACCTGAAAAATCCTGCCGGCCGCCCCGTCTTGACCGTGTCTGGCTGGATCGGGGCATCTCCGACCAGCGCTCCAAGGTGGAGCGTTGCCATTTATCATCTGGCGCGCCACATTGCCGCCACCGCTATAGGAGGAGTTCCATGCATACCGGAAGTGCCAAAGCAGGCCAGAACCTTGCCGGACGCAGGGAATGGATCGGGGTCTGCGTGCTCTCGATTGCCTGCCTCATCTATTCGATGGATCTGTCCATCCTGTTCCTGGCCATTCCCGCGATCGTCGCCGACCTCGACCCGTCGGCCTCCGAACTCCTCTGGATCAACGACATCTACGGCTTCATGGTTGCCGGCTTCCTGGTTACGATGGGCACGCTGGGAGATCGGATCGGTCGTCGCCGCGTGCTGCTGATCGGAGCAGCCGCCTTCGGCGTCGCCTCGGCGCTTGCGGCTTTTTCTACCACCGCGCAACAGCTCATCGTGTCGCGGGCGCTTCTCGGCATTGCCGGAGCGACGATCGCACCCTCAACTTTGTCGTTGATCGTCAACCTGTTCAGCAACGAGGCGGAGCGTAACCGCGCCATCGGCATCTGGGGCACGGCTTTCGCCCTGGGTGGCCTGATCGGGCCGCTTCTGGGCGGCTTTCTGCTACAATATTTCCACTGGGGGGCGGTATTTCTCATCAACATCCCGGTCATGCTCATCCTGCTGATAGCAGCTCCCATCCTGCTGCCGGAATACAAGAGCGCGGACGGCGCCAGGCTTGACCTCCTGAGCGTACTGCTGTCGCTCGCCACCGTGCTGCCAATCATCTATGGCTTCAAGCACGTGGCGGCAGACGGTTTTGACATTCGTCATCTGCTTCCCATCGGCGGCGGGCTCATTGTCGGCTGGCTGTTAGTGCGCCGTCAGAAAACCCTGCCGGATCCCCTGATCGATCTGAAGCTCTTTGCTCTGCCCGCCTTCACGGCCTCGCTTCTGGTAAACCTTGCCGGGATGTTCTTCGTGTTCGGCGTCTTTCTTTACCAGAACCTGTTCCTCCAGTTCGTGCTTGGCCTCACACCGCTCGAAGCGGCTCTCTGGTCGGTTCCCTCATCGATCGTCTTCACAGTCATGTCCTTGCAAGCCTATCGGTTCACCAACCGTTTCGGCCCGGTCCGTACCGTATTGCTGGGCCTGCTGATAAACTCTGCGGGCATGTTTCTGATGTCGATCGCCGCCTATTGCGAAAGCCTGTTCGGGGTTCTCGGCGCAACCATGGTGATCGCCGTCGGTTTCGTGCCGGTCGTGCTGACGACAACCGGCCTGATCGTCGGAAGCGCGCCGCCGGAAAAGTCGGGCTCCGCCTCGGCGATTTCAGAGACAAGTGCCGAATTCGGTGGCGCGCTGGGCATCGCATTGCTCGGCAGCCTCGGCACCTTGATCTATCGCATGCTGATGGACGGGGTGAATGTTGGAGGCCTCGATGCCGCTGAGAGGGCAGCGGTGAAAACGACGATCGGTGGTGCGGTCGAAACCGCAAGGGCTCTTCAGGAGAGCGTCGTGCCGGCCTGGCTTGACGCGGCCCGCCAGTCTTTCTCAACAGGCTTTGCCAGCTGTTGCCTAGTTGGGATGGTGACGCTGCTCGTGCTCGCGGTCATCGCCCGAAAGATCTATGCCCGCGCAAATATCGACGAGCAGGCCGTTGCGTCTGCTCATTGAGAAAAAAGGTCATCACATCGCCGAGCCGATGGGTTGCTGATCCCGTCATCGAAAGTCAGCTGAGAACTTACGTTCGAGCGCGCTCGCCTGCTGCATCCCAGCGGATGTCTGGCGCCGAATAGTGCCGCTACCCTTGCCGACTGAAAGCGCTGCTGGCGAGAGCCCACGGCCTCTGATTTTCTAGCAGGCCAAAGAGAGCTTTGAAGGCAGGCTAGCGAAAGTCGACACTGCAATGGTCTCGATAAGGGCAAGTATTGCATCCCTACCGGTGGCGCAGCACAAGCTCAGGCTGAAGCGGACTTCGCCTTGACCCGCACGCTGCGGGTATCTTCATATCCGACGCTGCTCTACATCGATGGCACCAGCGTTCACCAGCTTCCCGCCACCGGTACGCCATTGGCCACGCTGAACGGCATCCTTGACGAACTGCTCGCGGAAAAACAGGCGGCCACAGCGACAGAACCGCCTTCAATATTGGCCACCCTCACTGGAGCCGAAAGGTAGCCATAACTAGCCCTTGTATTGCCGGCGAAAGCCAATCGGGGTGCGGTCCGTTTCACGCTTGAAGAACTTGGCGAAGTTGGTTGCTTCCTCGAAGCCCAGGCCCTCGGCGATAAGGTAAATGGGCCGGTCGGTGTGAACGAGGAGCCGTTTTGCCTCAAGGGCAATACGAGCCGTGATGACGCTCTTGGCGCTCTGGCCGGTGGCCTCCAACGCCGCTCGCGTCAGGCTTTTCTCCGTACAGCCCAGAGCCGACGCATAGGCGGATACCTGATGCCAGCCAGCATAGTTCTGCTCGACCAACCGGCGAAACTTGGCGAAACGCTGCACAGCCAAGCTCCCCGCGTCGGCACCGCCCACCTGCCGGTCCTGCAGAATTGTCAGGCGTAAAAGCAGTGCGCAAAGCTGGTATCGCAGCAGGGCGTGGACATCCTTGGCCATCGCGTCGATCGCCACATCCAGCTGCATCCTGGTGATGATCTCGCTGACGGCATGAAAGTCCGCGGTCGACAGCGACAAATGATCCGGCAGCCGGTCCAGACCGAGAGCCGGCAACAGATCGGCGGCCGTCTGCGCTTCTGATGGCAGGAATTCGGCCCGGAACAGCACCATCCATCCATCCCACCCTTCATCACTGCCAAAGCTGTGAACCTGCCCTGGCCTGAGCACGAGGAGGGATCCGGCTGAGCAGGTGACCGGCTGAAAGTCCACCAGCTGGGTCACCGCACCATCGGTGACGCAGATCAGGGTGTGAAAGGTATAGTGGTACAGCGCCAGGATTTCCGCGCGGGCGACCCGGCGCCGCAAGTCAGTGAAGCGGAAGACCTCGACGTCGAGCTCGCGACCCCGCGGACGGTACGCGAGTTGATCCACCTTTGATGCGTTCCTTGCCATGTTTCGCCCTCCTCAATCAGCAGCGATGTCCATTAAGTATCAGATTTTGGCCCGTATGCACCACGACAGCATGGCACATCGCCCGTTATTACCACTCCATGAATGGCGCGGTTTCTCCGCGGCAGGTTTAACATCGGCAATGAAAGATAGAAAATGACCAATATCGATATCGCACAGAGCTACATCGAAGCCGTCCAGACCAACGATCAGGCCACGCTTGGCAGCCTGCTTTCCCCGCAGGTTATCTGGCATCAGCCGGGCGCCAACCAGTTCTCGGGCACCAAGAATGGAATTGCCGAATTCGGCGCCATGATGGGTGCCATGATGGCCAGGTCTGGCGGCAGTTTCGCCATCACCCATGCCCATCGCTATCTCGCTAACGGCAACCTGGTGGCCATTGAGATCGAGTTCGCCGGCCAACGTGAAGGCGCCCAGGTCAACCAGCCCGGTATTGATCTGCTGCGCATCGCCGACGGCAAGATCGTCGAAGTGTGGCTGTTCTCCTCGAACCCCGAGCAGGAAGACGCCTTCTGGGGCTGAAACGTCACCGAGCCACGGCGGCGGACCAAGGCGTCCCCGCCCATACCGTTTTTCCAAATTCCACGAGTTTTACGATGACCGCGAACAACAGGCAGCTCGTCTTGACCGCCTATCAGCGCATTTCGGTGATCTGGATATCTCGGTCGTAGAAGAACGCAGTGGACCTGGCCTGGGAAGAACTCAGGCGCATGCCGTGCGACAAGGGCGAGGGCACTTTTCTGCTCAGCTCCGCGCTAAAAGGGCACCGTGAGACGCTGCGCAATCGTCGAGAAACTAATGGTCAAGCACGGCCTGAAGCTTCGCTTCGAAGAAGTCATCTACCACGACGAGTTCCAGGTCAGGTACGCGATGTGAAGCGTGAGCCAAGCGTCCCGCCAGCCGCGCAGAGGCAGGCGGTACGCGAGCCCACAATAGCTACTTCAGGAAATCATCGGCTGCGACGACCTTGCCATAGGCGAAGCCAAGTGCCGCCATAAAGGCCGCGTGGACCTGGCCCGCCGGCACGATCATGCCGTTGAACTCGGCGTCGCGCGTGGCTGCGGCGTCTTGGACGACCGTTACGTTGTAGCCGTGGTCAGCGGCAGCTCGGGCGGTTGCGTCGATGCACATGTGCGTCATGGCGCCAACAATGATCACATCCGTGACACCCTCAGCATCGAGCTTGGCCTTGAGGTCAGTGTCCCGGAACGCGTTCGGATAATTCTTCACCACGACCTGCTCACCGTCGTTGGGACCGACTGCCGGAATGATCTCTGCGCCGGGAGAGCCGGCGACGAAGAATGGCGCGCCCTTGGGGCTCTCATGGCGCACGTGGATGACAGGCACACCCTTGGACCGGGCACGCTTGATCACCTCGGCCGCCTTTTTTACGGCGGCGTCAATACCAATCAGCGGCCAAGATCCCGAGGTGAGATAATCGTTCTGGAAATCGACGACAACGATTGCTTGCTTGTTCATGGAGTTCATCCTTTCGAAGCGTCTCTTATGGACGGCAACCAAAGATGACGCTATTGGCGGTAATGACAAAGAACGGGTTGGAAACGACATATGCCCGAAACCATCGACATCGGCTTGCTAGAGTACCCTGGCGCGCAGGAGGCCGCTCTACTCGGCCTTACAGACCTATTTGAGATCGCCAACCGCCCTGACCGACCGACCCTGAGAGTGACGAGATGGCGGATCGAGAGCGATTATCTGGTCCCTGCCGAACCGAGCGGCCACCCAAGCGTGGTCATCGTTCCTTCGGGCAAAGGGGGACCAGTCCCTCCCGAGGTCGCCCGCACTTTCGCAGCGGGTTTGCGACGACTGCATTCAGCCGGCACGATCTTGGCCTCAGTTTGCGTCGGCGCTTTCATTTTGGGCGAAACCGGCCTGTTGAACAGGCGGTCAGCCACCACTCATTGGGGCGCTGCTGAGGCATTCGTGGCGCGCTTCCCCGACGTCAATCTAGACGTCGACCGGCTGATTATCGATGACGGCGACATCATCACCGCTGGCGGCATGATGGCCTGGACGGATTTAGGGCTGAAGCTTGTCGATCGCTACCTCGGCCCCACGGCGATGATGGAGACCGCAAGCATACTGCTCATCGATCCTCCCGGCCGGGAACAGCGATATTACAGTACCTTTGTGCCTAGCCTGAACCACGGTGACACGGCGGTGCTCAGCGCGCAGCACTTGCTTCATGCGTCGTTCGCGGACGACATTACGCTCGCCGACCTGGCGAGCAAGTCGAGGCTCGAGGAAAGGACCTTCCTGCGCCGGTTCCGCAAGTCAACGGACATGACGGTCACCGGGTACCTCCAGCGGTTCCGCATGAACAAGGCACGCGAGTTGCTCCAGTTCGGCAAGTATCCCGTAGAAGTGATCGCCTGGCGCGTTGGGTACACGGATGCAAGCGCGTTCAGGAAGGTGTTTCAGAGGATCGTAGGTCTGTCGCCATCCGAGTACCGGCGCCGTTTCCGTGCGTAGTATCCGCTTTTGATGAAGGATAGGGGCCTGATGCACTATAGACCAGCCGCCGCTTAAGCAGCAGCTCCCGGTTTGGTCCGCCATCATTCCAGCCGGCCCAAAGCAGACGTTCTGGAATCGGCCCCATAAAAGACCTTCCGAGCGTTACTTGGGTGCGGCCAATCCGGGAGCAAGGTGATGCCGAACCTTGGCGCGGCCTCGCGGAGACGCTCGATCTCCTCAGGCGTCGGCGGTCCTACGTCTTCGTTCGGTTGCAGTTGGTGGCCACCCTCCTCGAGAAAGCGTTCAAATAGTGCGGGGGTCCCGATCAAGATGTATCTGCAAGGATTGCCGCTCATGTTCGTAAGCTGGTGTGGAATGCCGCGGGGCAGGAAGATGCTCTCGCCCGAAGTCAGGCGTCGAGGCTGGCTATCGAGCACCGCAGTCAGTTCGCCTTCTATGACGTAAACCGTCTCGTCGTCCCTGGTGTGGACATGGATCGGTGTCTTCGTGTTTCCGTCACTCTTGTTCTCGAAGAGGCAGAACTGGCCGGCGGTCTGCTCTCCGGACAACAGGCACTTCATGACGATGCCTGCAAGAACGAACTCCTTGCTTTCGATGTCGCGCATTGTCTGCTCCTTCCTCGAACGAATCGCCCAGGCAAAGGGTTGAGGAAACCATTCGATGCCTGGAGGACCTTCAAGCCGCTTTTCGCGCTTGGTAGGCTTCGATGACCCCGCTGGCAGCTTCAGTGTCTTCTATCCAGGGGAAGAGATTCTGCGGCCTCGAGAAATTCCCGAAGAGCTTCTGGTCTGCGAACAGCCGATTGCGGCCGCATTCTCCCAGCACCGCGGCTGCCGGTTCCGTAAGCGGCTCCAGGAACATCTTGGTAAAAGCATATGCCCACCGACCGTGGAACTCCCACCAGGCCTCAGACACTCCGGTCATCCACGCGGCGTCGAAATGGTCGCGCCGGGCAATAACGGCATCAGCAACATACTTCGCCATGCGGTTGGCGTTGTTTGCTCCTTGTCCGGCGATAGGATCGAAGGTGATTGCGGTGTCTCCGAGCGGCATGAGCAGGCCTCCGGACGGCAGGAGGCCGAAAGCTTGGCGCACGGTCGGCGTGACACGCCCAACGAGCCAAGCGTGTTCGTCTCCATCAAGGAATCTCATGTCCTTGACTGCATCCCAATCCCAAAATGCATGTGCCTGGAGCAAGCTGCGAGAGATGTTGACCACCTCCTCGCCGGATTTGGCCTCGGTGAAACGGTCAAGGCAGGATCCAGGCTTTGCTTCCCACAGAACGCACCAGGTCGGACCGGCGGTCTTGTGGGTGTACGGCCCGAAGAAGACTTCCCCAGCGTCACCGTATATATTGAATTTCACCGGAACGAAGTCGACGAAATCATCCCAGCCTCGCACCCCGCTGACAATCGCCATTGCGAGGTGGCGTTGCGGCGCGTCATAGACACTCCTTCCCGGATCGCGCGGAACAAGGTCGGCCAGCTCGGATTGACCGGCTGCCAGTACGGTGAGATCGGAATGGGTCGCAATCTCGTCAATTCGTTCGGCCGTAACGGACTCGACAATCAGTCGCCCACCGCGACTCTCCAAGTCACTGAGCCAACGATGGATGCGCATCCGCATGTCGATGGCACCTCCGTACGATCCAAAGAAGCCGGCAACCATCATCCGTTCGGATCCTTCGATGGCCGGCTTCATGTGGACCAGCGCGCCGCTCGCGCCCAACATGTCCTGTGACCAGTAGTCCATGCCCAGCTCGCGTTCGACGTCGATCGTCTCGCCAAAGAGGAAGGCGTTTCCCGTTGGTTTCGAATGATTGAGCCACTGGTCGGGTGTGCGATCGGAATACACCGTCACTTCATATCCCTTGCGCAACAATGCGTAGGCGAAGATTAGACCGGCCGTGCCTGCGCCGATCACTGAGATTTTTGTCATCGTATCAATCTCCTGGTCGATTGGAGGCATGCGCGAAAACCGCGCTGTTCATGGCGTCGTGAGGACGATTCCCACGCGGGCGTTTTCTTCCGGGCTGGCATTCCAGTAGCCGTAACGCTTCGAAGCCTGAAGAAAGCGTTCGAACGGGTCGAACGGCCGGACCTGAGGACCGTCACGTACCGGCGAACCTACTTCTTGGAAGAAGCGCCCGATCCTGTCGGTGCTGACGATGAGCATGATGGCCGGTTCGCCTGTCTGGTTGCGAAAAGCGTGCATGGCTCCGCCGGGCACGTGGAAGATGTCGCCCGGCCGGACCTCAATCCATTCGAAACCGTCTGCGGAATGGCTGAGTCCTTCCACGACACCGAAAATCATCATGAACGTCTCCGGGTCAGCATGAGAGTGAAGCGGCACCGAAACATGCGGCGGGATCGTGCCCCGCATGATGCACGGTTCTCCATCCCGCGGCTGTGTCAGGTATTCCACTGTCGGGCCGAAGACCTCGAAAGCCTCAATGTCTTCGCGCCTGATAACGTGCGCAACAGGTTCTATCGATGTAGTCTCACGCATTTCATCGCTCCTCGTTGAGTGGGACGTCCAGGCGTGTCCACGCGCCCACGAGTGGCGGCGGCATGATGCAGGCTGAATTCTCAGTGGCCTCGGCGCGCAATCGATCCGCGAGCGTATCGAGTTGCACCTCCTCGGACGAAGCAATCCCAAGCCGCTCCATGAACGGAAGCAGACTGCGCAAGGTTTCCGCGACATAGTCGTAGACGAAGGATTGCGGACCGCCTTCGACGCGCCCGGCAGCGATCATCTGCGGTGCCGGCAGTCCTGCTTCGAGAAAGGTCGTATGCAGCTTTGGCCCCATGTCCACCTCGAAGCCGCCGCGCTCGAAGGTTTCCAGAATCCAGCGCCTGCAGCGGCGGAACTCCGACCCGTCCGGGACGCTTCGCACCGAAGACATCGCCATTTCCTGAAATGCCACTATTCCGCCGGGCCGAAGGCGATCGGCGAGCCGCCGCAGCGTCGCCCCGGGATCCGGCAGATACATCATGATCAGACGGCCGATGATCGCGTCGAACTTCCTGTCCGGATCGAAATCTTCAAGTTTGGCGACGTCGAACCGAACCCAATGGCATTGCCCACCTTCCACCGCCCGCTTTTCGGCGATCTCGATGGCTTCCCTCGAGCGGTCGACGCCCAGCACCGCCCCAGAAGGCCCGACAATCTGGCCTGCAATCAGCGACACGTCGCCGACCCCGCAGCCCAGATCGAGTACCTGCATGCCACGCGCAAGCCCGGCTCGCCGCAGGAAATCTTCGGTGAGATCGCGAATGAACTCGGCCTGCAAGGCAAGCCGCCTGAGTTCGTGTTTCGAATAGCCCAGCGCATAGGAAGCCTCGTCATACGATCCAGGCCCGATGCCGTTTGGACGCCTATGATCAAGAAGAGCCTTCTGCATGGTTCCCTCCCGTGTTCGTTTTTGGTTGGCGAAAGCCACCGCCAACTCGGTGAGACAATGTCGCACGTGTCTGCTACGTCCCGATTTCAGCGGCGAGGAATGAGGGTTACAGCTGCAACAGCGGCGCTCTGCGCCCAAGTCCGCGTGAGACGGGAAGCAGTCGAACCTCATGCCCACGGGCCAACCGCATTAACCCGGCGCCTGCGGCACCATGACGATGTGGGGCGTCGAGGGACGCTGCCCGGGCGGCACGAAATCGGGAACGCTGCGATTGTCTTTCGGTAGCGAGCGGATGTAGCGATGCATCGCGCGCAGGTCGTCTTCCGCAAAAGCCTGCAGATTGAACCAAGGCATCGGTGGCCGCGTCTGCAGCGAGCGAGCATACCCCACCCATTCGTCTTCGGTCATTTTCGCGAGCAAACCGCGTAGATTGGAAGGGTAGGTGGTACCCCAGGGACCGCTAAATCCAATCGCATCTCCAACAAGCCAGTTTTCCTCCGGCACCTTGCCTGCAGTCGTAAGATATCCAGGGGTATGGCAATCGTTGCATCCGCCGATCTTCACGAGATAGCGACCGCGCTCGATGTCGGTTGATTGGGCCATGCCCTGAACCGACCCGACGATCGCAAGGCCGAGAAGCCCGTACAGAACGCGGCTCGTACCCAGTGTGGCGTAGCGGATCATCATCGGCTCCTTTCAAAGCGGTTGAATAGGCTACGGCTGGCCGACGTCGCGTTGCAGGCCGACACGTGGCGATCTTACGGAGACGCGGCTACCTGGTGATTTCAGCGAGAGGCAGTTGCGTTACGGATGTAACGGCGGAAAGGGTTCGTCGCCGGTAGTGAGAACGTTGTTCAGGCGGGCAGTTGACGTGCGAGGCAATCGCCGAGCTCTCTCGAGAGCAGCGGCTTCTTCAGTACTTCGCGTATCCCTGCGGCCTGCAATCGCTTAGGCTTGAGGGTCCTGGTATATCCCGTCATCAGCACGACCGGGACGTCGGGACGGATGGTGTGTATGACACTTGCGAGCTCGGTGCCTCTCAACTCCGGCATGATCTCATCGGTGAGAATGAGATCGAAGCGTTCGGGATCGGCGCGGAATGCTGACAGCGCTGCCTTGCCATGTCCGAAGCCCACCGGCTCGTAGCCGAGCGCCGCGAGCATGTCTTCGCCGAGCAGCATGAGCGGCTCGTCGTTCTCGACGATCAGGATCGTCTCGCCGTGACCGTGCGGGACGGATCGGTCGTGGTCAGGCTCCGGGTGCACCGTCGCTTCGATTTGCGGGAGGTAAACGGAGAATGTCGCGCCTTGTCGGGGTTTGCTTTGCACATCGATGGCGCCGTGGTGCGCGGAGACGATTCCGTGAACGGTGGAAAGCCCCAGCCCAGTGCCCTGGCCGGCAGGCTTGGTGGTGAAGAATGGTTCGAAGATCCTTTCCATCGCTGCGGGGTCGATGCCGGAACCGCTATCCGAGACCTGTAGCAGGACATGGCGCCCGGCCTGCGTCGAGCCATGCGACAGCTCGCGTTCGTCCGGCATGAAGACGGTTTTCAGAACGACCCGGACCGCGCCGCTGCCGTTCATGGCCTGAGCGGCATTGGTCGCGAGGTTCACGACCACCTGTTGCAGCTCCGTTCCATCGCCCATGACGGCGGCATCGTGCACGGCCAAATCGACATGAAGGGATATGGTGGCGGGCAGCGACGCCCGCACGAGATCGACGGCCTCTGCCACGACGGTTCGCGCATCAAGGAGTTTTTGTTCGCGTTCGCGAAGGCGACCGAAAGCCAGGACTTGCTCGACGATATCCTGCGCCCGTTCGCCCGCCTTCATGATCTGCAGCACATATCTGCGTGCGCGCGAATCCTTAATCAGGATGGCCAGGGCCATTTCCCCGTAGCCGCGGATGGCACCCAGTATGTTGTTGAACTCATGGGCGATCCCGCCCGCCAGAGTTCCGATCGCCTCCAGCCGCTGCGAGCGATTGAGCCGCAGTTGCAGGTCTTCGCGCTCGGCCTCGCTGCGTTCACGGATCGTCGCATTGGCGAACACTTCAGCCACAGTACGAAAGAGCGCGACGTCGTCCTCCCTCCAGGCATGCGGGCGCTCGTGGAAAAGGAATACCGCACCCCGGCCTCTTGCGGCCATGTCTATTGGGATCGAGAGCAGGGACCGGATCCCAAGATGCGCCAGCGCCTCTTTCTCGTAGCCGTCAGGGAGTCTTGCGATGTCCGGAACATGAATGCTGGCTTGCGTTTCACGGCCATCCACGCGCCAGTTATGGATAAGTCGAGACAAGCTTTCGGTCCGGGCGATGCCGTCGGCAGGTTCGTGCTGAACGCCGTCGTATTCGTTCGGTTCAGGCAGAACGAGTTCGGCTCCAGTGATTTTCAGGTGAGATGCCAGATGCGCAAGCGCCCCCTGCGCTGCAGGCTCGATTTCACTGCGTGGCAAATTGATGAACCGGGTAGAGATCTCGGCGACTAGCCGCTCCAGTTCAAGCCTCGCCTTGAGCCGATCTCTGTTGGCGCGCAGCTGGACGAACAAGTAGGCGACATAGCCCATCAATACGACTGCGACGCCGTAAAGCAGGCTCATGAAAACGTTGGCTCGCCTGGTCGCGCGGGAATGCGCTTGGAGATAGGAGTCCTGGAGCAACCGTGCGGCACCGCCCAGCGGGGCAGACTGAATGTTGGCAACGAGACCGTCGACGCGCGGCAGTGTGCCAATGATGAGTCGGGCGTGGGAAATCAGCGAGTGGACGTCGCTTGTTGCTTGCGGCTCCACTGCACGACGCTCCAACGCATTGATCGAACTCGTGACTTCTTCCGCAAGATCCCGCTGGGGCGCGTTGATGAATCGAAGCATGGCTGCCGTCAGCATGCCGATCTCGCCCGCTACGCCCGCTTGTCCGTTTCGAGAGGTCAGGCGCTGGCTGAGGTGATTGAAATAGGACAACGAGTTCTGCAGCAATGCGTTGTCCGACTTGAAGGATTCGACGAGCGCCTCCTGCTCGGCGACCGCTCTGGCGACCTCGGCGGTCTTTTGCCGTATGTCGGAGCTGGCATTTCCAATCCAACCGTCGTCGGAGGGTAGGTCGGCCGCAGCCACCCGCAAGTTGTTCATCGACCCGACAAGTGGGTCATAGTTCGGCAACAGCCCCGCCCGTCCGAGCAGCACGTCCCTTTGAAGCTCGGCGTCATACAGGATGACCGATTGTAGCGCGTCCGCGCGTTCGTACCGCGGAGCATTGAGGGAAGTGCCTTGCGCCAGGAAATAGGTCAGGACAACGAGGAACACCACCAGTGTGGCGGCGAGGAACGGAAGTCGTCTCATGGCTTTCGCCCTTCGCCAAGACGCCGCCCACGGTACTCGCCCGTCAGCGTGTTCAGGAAACGAGTGATCGATGCGATGTCGTCTTGCGGCAATTCGCGACCCAGCTGCGCGCGCGCCATGATGCTGATCGCTTCCTCGAGCGAAGCGGTGCGGCCGTTGTGGAAATAGGGCGCCGTGAGCGCGACATTGCGAAGGCTGGGAACCCGGAACACATGACGATCTTGCTCCAGGCCCGTGACGGTAAAGCGGCCAAGATCACTGTCATCTTCGCTCGCGCGATCCGCGAAAGGATCGGCAAAGACGCCGAACCGCTGGAACAGGTTTCCGCCCACATTCGCCCCCTGGTGGCAGGCGATACAGCCATATTCCTTGAAGAGCTCGTAGCCGCGCAGTTCCTCGGAGGTGAGCACACCCTTTTGGCCCATAAGATGCCGGTCGAAACGCGCGTTGACAGTGATGAGGGAGCGCTGGAAGGTGGCCAGTGCGTCGAGGACGCTGTCCTTTGTGGGGGCGGAACTGTAAGCAGCCGCAAATCTCCGGAGATAGCCAGCATCGCCCTGCAGTCTTCGAAGCAGTTCATTCCAGCTCGCGCCCATCACGTCGGGATCGAGCAGGGCAGCCTCGTTCTGCTCCTCGATCCTGCGGAACTCGCCGCGCCAGTTCAGGCGAAAATTGCGCGAGACATTGAAGATCGTGGGGGCGTTGAAATCCAGCAGTTTGCCCTCGGCCCCGGCGGGACGCTCGAGGCCGTCGTCTCCTCCGGCGGTTAGGTCGTGGCAAGACGCGCAGGCGGCCGTCCCGTCACCCGACAGACGCGCGTCGTGAAAGAGCAACTCGCCCAGCGACACCCTGGCGGCATCCCTTGCCTCCGAGGGCTGTAGGGGCGCGATGGGTTCTCCGGCATCCTGCGCGGTCTGGCCGAGCGCCGCCATCGGCGGCCATGGCATCAAAGCGGTGACGCAAAGAAGCAAGAGTCCGGCACCGGCCACGCCGATGGCCAGTGTTCTCATCGCCCGGTCGATTCGGGAGCCGGGCTGCAACCAGGCGAGGTGCATGACCATTTCAACACGAAACCGCCAAAAATCGGCGCTTTAATGGTAAAAGCGGCGCGAGCGATCGGAGCAATCATCATGACCTCCTCCGCAGCGAGCCATGTGCTGATCGTTGATGACGATCCGGACATGCGCAATATGCTCGCCGAGTACCTGGAAGGAGAGAACTTCACCGTCAGCGCAGTTGCCGACGGGCAGGCGATGGAATCGGTCCTGCGGGAAAAGCCGGTCGACCTGATTATCCTCGATATGAAGCTAGGAGGCGAGGACGGGCTCGATCTGATGCGTCGCCTCGGCAGTCCTCCCGAAGCTCCGATCATCGTCGTCACCGGACACCGCCGCGAGGAAACGGACAGGATCGTCGGTCTCGAACTCGGAGCCGATGACTATCTGACGAAGCCCTTCAGCCCCCGTGAACTGCTGGCGCGCATGAGAGCGGTGCTACGCCGTTCCGCCGCCGCTCAGCAGCGCCTGCGCAGCAACGAGCGCCGGGTCCGCTACTGGTTCGCCGGCTGGCATTTGGACATGCGGATGCGCCGCCTCGTTTCTCCAGAAGGAAAGCCGGTTCCGCTGACCGCGGGCGAGCTCAATCTGCTGACGGCATTCCTGCGTTCTCCGCAGCAGATGCTCACGCGTGACCAATTGCTGAGCGCCAGCCGCGTGCACGACGAGGAGGTTTTCGACCGCAGCATCGACGTGCAGATTCTGCGTTTGCGCCGCAAGTTGGAGCAGGATCCCAGCGACCCGAAGCTGATCGTCACAGAGCGTGGAGCAGGCTATTTGTTCACGACCCCCGTAACAATCTCCTAGCTAGGCGTGAGCTTTCATTGGGTTGGTCCATCCGGTCTCGACCGGGAAGCTGAGGTTGTCGAAGCTTCAGTGGTTCTCGGAGGACCGGATGAAAGTCCATAAGAATGCCCGGCTGACGCCACGCGATCGAGAGCCAAATGTTATGCAGGTCGAGAGCGGACAGACGCTCCAGGCGGTTGCGAAGACCGCAGGCGTCTGCCCGCGAACGGTCCGCAAATGGCTCGACCGGTATCGCCGCGAAGGATCGGCGGGATTGCCGCCCCCACAGATGTGGGCTCAGCCGGGCGGCATGGATTGTGCCACCGATCATTTGATCGCCGGTTGTCGGCCGTCGGAATTCGGTTCGCTACTTCATCGACATCAGGTTGGTGATCAGACATGGCTTGATTTCAAATACTGGCGCGGGAACCTCGGAACAGCCGATATCTCTCAGCTGTTCGGGGGACAAATGCGCGATTGCCCGACGTCTTGTGATGGTCAGTTGCCAGGTTATGAGAACCCGGATTACAGCCACTGTGGTTTTCAGCGCGAATCCAGGCGGGCGCACTCTCGACAACTTACGGCTGCTGCGGGTTTCGGTGTGAGGCATTTCGGCCTCCCATTTTTCCAGATCAGGGGCATATTCTTGGGGGTGGACGGCAGAACGCCTATTCCACTCCGTTTTTACACCTTACGGCTTGCGGCCGATTACGCCGCCGCTGGCGGCGGGCGCGTCGAACCAGACCGTCTCGACGTGCCTAAATCCGGCTTCCTCGATCCATGCCGAATATTCGGCCGGCGTGTAGTTTGGTCCTCCTTCCGTCTCGATCAGCATGTTGAGGCTCATCAGCGCGGCCGGCACTGGCCCGGTCTTTTCGTCATCGACAAGAAGCTCGCTGATGACGACTGCACCGCCGCTCGGCAAAGCCTCGAAGGACCGGCGCAGCAGGGCGCGGTTCGTCGCCTCGTCCCAGTCGTGCAGGATCATCGACAAAAGATGTACGTCATGCCCGTCCGGAAGACCATCGAAGAAACTGCCGCCGACGGTATCCACGCGGTCGGCCAAGCCGGCCTCGGCAACCTTGCCTGCTGCGATCTCGGCGACATGCGGCAGGTCGAACACGGTCGCACAAAGCTCGTTATATTGCTTGCAGAGCTCGATGTCGTAGGCGCCCGATCCGCCGCCGATGTCCAGGAGGCGGCGGAAATGACCGAGATCCACCGCTTCGCCGAGCTTGCGCGCACTCATCGTGGACATCGAATGCATCGCTTCCCAGAAGTACGCCAGCATTGTCGGGTCCTCGCCGTCGAACAGCGAGGATTGTACCTCCGGGTCCCACGTGGTTGGCCGGTTCGTTCGCAGCGCTTCGGTAAGTTTGCCCCAGCCCGCGTAGAGCCGCTTGTCGGCCATCTGCACGAAGCCACCGAAGTAGTTCGGTTTCCCGCGCACTAGATAGGCTTCGCTTAACGGCGTATTGCGATAGCGGCCGTCCGTTTTCTCCAGAAGCCCGAGTGCAGCGCAGCCGGTCAACAGCATCTCGGCCGGGCGTGGATGTAGACCGAGCGCTTGCGCCAGCTCGCCGGCAGTCGCGCCCGGGCCGCCCGCAAGGCGGCTGAAGAGGTCCAGCTCGTGCGCAGCGGCCAGGGTCTTGAAGGCCCAGAACCCGGTCGAAAGCGCCATCAGCGGGACGGCGGAAGGAAGCTCCGGCGTAGCAATCGGCTGGACGTTCGTATGCTTGGCCGGACGTGCTGCCTGCGAAAATTGACTGACCATGATCACCTCTTTTTCAGAGCATGTCACAGCCGCAACCGGCTGGCTTGTGGCCATCCATTCGGCGAACTGTGGCTCCTGTCTGCTCAGGTGCGAATCTGGGCGCGCAGGGCTACGCTACGATTTCAGAAGGAGAAAATTTGGTTACGGTTGAAACTTATATCATTTGGCCGGAGCCGGCTGACTTGCGCAGCAATTCTGCGCCGTAGGGTGCGCCGCTGGTCAAGTTTCGACCGGGGGTGTATAGTCTTCAGGCGTGCAGGTTCAGTCCTATGGCGCCGTTCCTAACGCGGGTATCCGTTGTGGTCGTTGTTGTCTGTGACAAGAATGGAGAGGAATTGTTATGGCACATTTTCACGTGATCGCGGGAGGCGCCAGGAAGGCGGCCTATCCCACCGTGCGGCGCATCAATGTGGCGGATGTCTTCACCTCGCTGCGTCAGGGGTTGGATGATTTCTGGACCAAGCCGTCGCACTACGTCTTTCTTTGTCTGATCTACCCTATGGCCGGTGTGGTCCTGGCGTATTGGACATCCGGTGCCAATGCGCTGCCGCTGCTGTTTCCGCTGATGTCAGGCTTTGCCCTGATCGGTCCGATAGCGGCGCTGGGCCTTTATGAAATCAGTCGTCGGCGGGAGCTTGGCCTTGACACCTCCTGGCAGCATGCGCTCGAAATCAGGCATTCCCCGGCGGTCCCGGCAATCCTTGCCATCGGCCTTATGCTGGCGGTGATTTTTATCCTGTGGCTTCTGACGGCGCAGTCGCTCTATGTCAGCCTGTTCGGGCCGGAACGGCCGGAATCGCTGTTGATTTTCGTCAACGAGGTGTTTGCGACGAGCAGGGGTTGGCAGCTGATCCTCTACGGCATTGCCGTCGGCTTCCTCTTCGCTCTGGCCGTGCTTTGCACCACAGTCATTGCATTTCCGCTGCTTCTTGATCGCGACACCGGTGCGGCGGCCGCGGTTTATACTTCGATGAAAGCCTTCGCGGTCAATCCCATGGAATTCATGCTCTGGGGTCTCGTCGTGGCGGTGCTTCTGGTCGTCGGCTTTGCGATGTTCTTTGCGGGTCTGGCTATCGTGATCCCCGTACTTGGGCACGCGACCTGGCATCTGTATCGCAAGGTCGTTGAACCGGAATCCGTCTCGGGGAGCGGCACCGGTCGGTAGGTCGGAAAACCGGCTTCGGCACTGCCCGTCAGGGACCAGTGCCGAAGAAGGCGAGGCGGGTGAAGATCGTATAGTCCGCTTCCGATACCATCAGCGCGACGAAAACCAGCACCAGCAGCGGCGGCAGCAGGATGGCGTAGACGAGCGCCAGCCGTTCCCAAGCCATGTGCATGAAGACCGCAACGATCAGCCCGGCCTTCGCCAGCATGAACAGCAGGATCAGTGTCCATCTGAGATAGCCCTGGAGGCCGAGATAATCGACCATGTAGGAAAAGGCGCTGAGTACGAAGAGCAGGCCCCAGACGAAGAGGTAGAGCCGGATCGGATGCTGCTGCCCGGTTTGGAGCTGCTGTCCAGATTGGATGTGTGCATGCGCCGTTGTCTCGTTCATGACGACCTCACCACAGATAGAAGAATGCGAAGATGAAGACCCAGACCAGATCGACGAAGTGCCAGTAGAGGCCCATGATCTCGACGGCCTCGTAGCGGCCTCTCCGGCTGGTGAAGAAACCGCGCCGTTCCTGGTCGAAATCGCCCCGCCAGACCTTGCGGGCGACGATGAGGAGGAAGATGACGCCGATCGTGACATGGGTGCCGTGAAAGCCGGTGATCATGAAGAAGGTGGATCCGAACTGTGCCGCCCCCCAGGGGTTTTCCCAGGGCCGCACGCCTTCGGTGATCAGCTTCGTCCATTCGAAGGCCTGCATGCCGACGAAGCCTGCCCCGAGGAGCGCCGTCAATAGCATCAGCATTGCGGTCCTGTGGCGTTCCCGGCGATAGCCGAAATTGACCGCCATCGCCATGGTGCCGCTGCTCGAGATCAGCACGAAGGTCATGATCGCGATCAGGATCAGCGGCACGTCCTGGCCGCCGATATGCAGCGCGAAGACCTCGCTCGGATTGGGCCATGCGACCGGCGTCGACATGCGGGCGGTCATGTAGGCAATCAGGAAACAGCCGAAGACGAAGGTGTCGCTCAAGAGAAAGATCCACATCATCGCCTTGCCCCAGGAGGCGGTCTTGAAGGCGCGTTGATCCGACGCGAAATCGGCGGCGACACCGCGCAGGCCCGCCGGCCTGAGGTCTGGCTCGCCATGTGTCCCGATAGTCTGTGCCATCTGCAAATCTCCTGGTTGAGCTCCCTTGGTTCGGCCCCTAGGTCAGCAATGTGCGGCAGAGATCGAAGAAGTCATTCGCCCAGCCGGCAAAGAGCGCAAAGAGCAGGAGCCAGACGGCGAGCATGAAATGCGAATAGATGGCGGAAAGATCGATGCTGAGGCGCAGCCTGTCCGGCTGAACGTCGCTCGCGAATGCCCTGACCGTCGTGTGAGCGAGCACGGCGAGCCCGCCGAGGATATGCAGGCCGTGCAGGCCGGTGAGCATGTAGAAGAAGCTGTTGGCGGGATTGTCGGCCAGCACATAGCCGGCCGCCGTCAGTTCCCGCCATGCCTGGACCTGTCCGACGAGAAAGAAGAGGGCAAGCGCAAATGCGGCGGCAAGCACCGGCCGCAGGCTCTCCATGTGGCCGTGCCCCGCTTCTCTTCTCGCCCATTGCAGCGCGACACTGCTTAAGGCCAGTGCTGCGGTGTTGACCCAGAGCAGCCGGGGAACCGGTGTGCCCCACCAGTCCGTCGATGCCATGCGCATGAAATAGGCGCTGACGGCAAGACTGAAGAGTGCGCCGACGACGCCGAGAAACACGAAGAGGCCGATTTTCACCGCCGGTACGGGCGGCTGTTGCCGATCGGTGCCGTGATGATCCGGCAGCTGCACGGACCCGGTTTCGAGCCAGGGTTTCGAGGCCAGCCGCTGTCCGGAAAGCCACCAGACGATGATGGCGGCGATAACGGCAAGGAAGATCAGCGTGACGCTCATGCCGGAACCTCCCGTGTAACGCCGCCATCTGCCGGCACGGTCTGCGGAATGAAGTCCTCGGCCGCTCCCGGCACGCTGTAGTCATAGGCCCAGCGGTAGACTACCGGCAGCTCCTTGCCCCAGTTGCCGTGGGCAGGCGGCGTCTGCGGCGTCTGCCATTCCAGCGTCGTTGCCCGCCATGGATTGCCGCCTGCCTCCCTGCCGCGGAAAAGGCTCCAGACCAGATTGAACAGGAAAACCATCTGCGCGGCCCCGACGATCAGCGCCATCACCGTTATGAAGATGTTCAGCGTGTGGGCCGAAGGCGGAACGAAGGCCGTCTCTCCCATCTCGAAGTAGCGGCGCGGCACGCCGAGCAGGCCGAGGTAATGCATCGGGAAGAAGATCGCATAGGTGCCGAGGAAGGTGGTCCAGAAGTGGATCTGGCCGAGCGTCTCGTTCAGCATGCGTCCCGTCACCTTCGGATACCAGTGACAGATCGCCCCGAAGATGACGAGGATCGGCGCCACGCCCATGACCATGTGGAAATGCGCGACGACGAACATGGTATCCGACAGTGGCACGTCGACGACGACATTGCCGAGGAACAGGCCCGTCAGGCCACCATTGACGAAGGTGACGATGAAGGCGAGCGCAAAGAGCATCGGCAGCGTCAGGTGGATATCGCCGCGCCATAGCGTCAGCACCCAATTGTAGACCTTGATCGCCGTCGGGACGGCGATGATCAAGGTCGTGGTGGCGAAGAAGAAGCCGAAGGCCGGGTTCATGCCGCTGACATACATATGGTGCGCCCAGACGATAAAGCTGAGCGCGCCGATGACGACGATCGCCCAGACCATCATGCGATAACCGAAGATGTTCTTGCGCGCATGCGTGCTGATCAGGTCGGAGACGATGCCGAAGGCCGGCAGTGCGACGATATAGACCTCCGGATGGCCGAAGAACCAGAACAGGTGCTGGAACAGGATCGGGCTGCCGCCGCCATGTTGCAGCTGCTCGCCCATTTCGACAATGGCAGGCATGAAGAAGCTCGTGCCGAGCAGGCGGTCGAACAGCATCATGACGCAGGCGACGAACAGGGCAGGGAAAGCGAGCAGCGCCATCACGGTGGCGGTGAAGATGCCCCAGACGGTGAGCGGCATGCGCATCAGCGTCATGCCGCGCGCGCGTCCCTGCAGCACCGTCACCACATAGTTCAGGCCACCCATGGTGAAGCCGATGATGAAGACGATCAGCGAGGAGAGCATGAGGAGGATGCCCCAGTCCTTGCCGCCGGGCGTACCTGACAGGACGGCCTGCGGGGGATAGAGCGTCCAGCCGGCACCTGTCGGGCCGCCGGGGGCGAAAAAGCCCGCGGCCAGGATCAGTACGGCCAGCAGGTAGATCCAGTAGCTCAGCATGTTCGCATAAGGGAACACCATGTCTCGCGCGCCGACCATCAGCGGAATGAGGTAATTGCCGAAGCCGCCGAGAAACAGCGCGGTCAGGAGATAGATCACCATGATCATGCCGTGCATGGTGATGAACTGATAATAGTGATCGGCATCGATGAAGGCGAAATAGCCGGGAAAGGCAAGCTGCAGACGCATCAGCCAGGAGAGCACCAGCGCCACGAGGCCGATCGCGATGGCGGTCAGCGAATATTGCACGGCGATGATCTTGGCATCCTGGCTGAATACATATTTCGTCCACCAGCTTTTCGGATGATAAAGCTCGACATCCTCGACCTCGGCGGAGGGGATGGCGCCTGCGCTGCCGGATGGAATCTCGACCATGATGTCTCTTCCCTTTCCTTCCGATGCTGCCTGAAACCGTTTCACCGGTTCAGTTTGCCGGTCGCGGCTCTCCCGATGCCATAAGCTGGGTGAATGTCTGCTGCTGCCCGAGCCAGGTCTGATAGTCCGCCGCTTCCTCGACGACGACGGTCCCGCGCATTTGCGCATGGCCGATGCCGCAGAGCTCGGCACAGAGAATCTCGAAGCTTCCCGTCCGTGTCGGCGTGAACCAGAAATAGGTGATCATGCCGGGGATCATGTCCATCTTGGCGCGGAATTCCGGCACATAGAAATCGTGGAGGACATCGACGGAGCGCAGCAATATGCGCACCGGCTTGCCGACCGGCAGATGCAGCTCGCCGCCCTCGATGATCACGTCGTCGAGGCCGCTTGCGTCGTTCTTGTTCAGGCCGAGCGGATTTTCGGGGCTGACGTCGCGCGTCTCCGCACGGCCGAGCTTTCCGTCCGCGCCCGGCAGGCGGAAACTCCACAGCCACTGCTGGCTGACGACCTCGACCGGTACGGCATCGTCAGGCACCGTGATGAACTGGTTCCACACCACGAGGCCGGGCGCCAGCATCGCCGCGACGCCGACTGCCGTTCCCGATGCCAACAGCCATTCCAGCCTGCGGTTTTCAGGCTCATAGGCCGCCTGGCTGCCTGGCTTGTGCCGGAAGCGGAAGACGCAATAGGCCATGAACGAAACCACCGCCACGAAGACGATGCCGGTGATCCAGAAGGTGATGACGAGTGTGCTGTCGATATAGGTCCAGTTGGACGCGATCGGCGTCCACCACCACGGGCTCAGCACATGGAACAGCACGGAGCCGACGACAATCAGGACGAGAATCAGCACAACAGCCATTTCCGCCCCTCCCTGAGCAGGTCGACCGTGAAACCACATTCTGCAGAAATACCGGGTTATTATCGCACGAATGGAAAAGATGGGCAATTACTGCAATTTAGGCATGTCCACCCGGTCGTCTCTCAGACTGTCACTGGGAATATTGCTTGAGATAGGCGATGAGATTGGTAATCTCCTGCTCGTCCTTCACACCGACGAAGGCCATCTTGGTGCCCTTCACCTTCGCTTTTGGATTGTGCAGATAGTCGCGCAACGCCGCCTCGTCCCAGACAAGACCGCCGTCTCCGGCCGCCTTCATCCCGGTCGAATAGGCGAAATTGGGATGCGTTCCGGCCTTTCGGCCGAACAGCTTGTTCAGCGACGGACCGACCTTGTTCGTATCGGAATCGACGACATGACAGGTCGCGCATTTCTTGAAAACGGTGGCGCCCGCCGTCGCGTCACCTTCCTGAGCTAGGGCATCAAGCGACGAAACGGCGACGATGGACGCGCCGATCAACAGAACAACACGATAGGTCATGGCAAACCTCATCCTCCTCAAGGTTGCCCAATTGCCACATCATCCGCCGTCATCTTCGCGCGGATATGTTTGCGATCACTAAAAGAGTAGTCCTCCGGGTTGGCAAGTCAACCGGCCCCACAAGAGGTTCGCGGATCATATCTGGCTCAATGGCCCTTTGAGGATGCGATCAAGAAAGCCTGGACCTGTGACGGCTGGAAGCCCCGAGGGGTCCGCGCCGTCTGCCAGGAGGCCTTCAACGCGGGACCGACACGCAGTGCAGCATGAGATCAATCAGCGCTCTATGTGAGTAGATAGACAAGGATTGCGGCTCCCAATGACCAAAGCCCGCTCAGAAGGCCTAGAGAAACAGCAACCGTTCTGCGGTCAACTTGAACCCACGGCCGCTGTGGACCGCGCAGGCTCATGGCAGACGTGTTATTGGGCGTGGTCACTCCGAAGGCCGATATGCTTTCCTCAGCAGAAGATGCTTTTGATGGTCTCGCGTTCATGCCAGTCTCATCCAATTTTGTCCGTGATTTTTCACCGAGTCCAACCAAATCCATTCGATTTCTCGACTTGAGGGCAATGGCCCCCTGAACACGCCAGCGACGATTGCTGACCCGAGAGAGAGCTTGGCGGTCTCAAGCAATGTTGTGGCGCTGACCAAAGATCTCACCGCCGATCTCCGGAAGCTTCTCGTCAATTTTTGATGGTATTCCGCCGGAGTTGATTGCCGGCGCGCTGACCCGGTACGCCGACGAGATCATGCGCCTGCAAAAGTTGTCCCAGTATTCGTCGGTTGTGGTAGAAATTTGCCGGATATTCGCTACACTTCCCGACCGAACTGGACGACAGCGACAGCTGTGTGGAAGTTCCACTGCCGCAGGGCCGCCCCCAGCGGTTACCCCCACTGCGGCGAGGGCTCGACGTGCTTCCATACCGCCCGTCGAGCCCTTCGTGCCGCCCCCACTGCACCGTTCAGCGACCTCAATCGTCGACCATGATCCGATCGCGGTTTCCGCCTATTGATAGGTTTGACTTGATGTTTTGCGTGAGTGCTTGGTCGCCGTAACATCCAGGTCACCAGTAAGCTCCTTGGTGATCGCTTCAAGCGTCACGGAAAGTCCAGCCTCGACCTCGATCGATTTGAGGCCTTTTGCGATCTCTCGCGCGTAGATCACCAGTCTCGCCAGAGCGACGAGTTCTACTTCCATTTCAGTTTGCAAATCCGAGTATGCCATGCACCGACCTCCAACTTGTGTGGGCAATCTAAAACGCTTTGAGGGTCGTCGGGCGTGACATCGGCGTGACACAACGCATGGCTGATGACGCTAGCCATCACGCCAGAGAGACGTTCGGTTAAATTCAAAGTGGGTGGAGGGAGAATACGTGTCTGCCCGGCGCAGAGCGTCGATCAGGGCCATGGCGTCGGCTCTTTTTTGGTCCACGTAGTTGTGGCGAAGAATTCGCAGCAATTCGTTGGCGCGCCCACTCGTAATTTCCGGGCAGTTTGCCATGATCGCGTTCCAGCTACGGACCTTGAAAAACAAGGGCCGCGCGCTTTCTTTGAGATGCCGCGCCTCCCGACCGTCGATCAGGCCGTGCGCGCAACAGCTGGTGACGGTCGCGTCGACATTGACCATCGGGATGGTGACGGCGACATATCCAAGCTCTTCCGGTCCATGCAGCAGTGCGACATCCGCATCGTCGACACGGGTTTCGCTCGCATAGGCCGCAAAGATTTCGCCAATGCCAGTCATGCCGAAGGCGTGACACTCTGCCGCCCGCAAGGCACCCATGCTCGCCGCTCCAAAGACCGCAACGCCTTTTGATAGACCGTAGAGAATTTCCTTGTGCCAGACGGGGGCGACATATTCGAAGGCGCCGTCGATCAATCCGATGGCCCGCGCACCTTCGTCGACCGCCAGCCGCACATCTCCCTGCATCGCCGGCGGCTTTACAATTATATCATCAGTGACGAAACGTCTTGCCTCCGGAAGGCTTGGACCGACAAAGAGTACTTTCATGAGGTAAACGATGCTGTCATCGCCCTCTCGCCAAATCTGCGCCGGCGCTCTCCCTCAGGGCTTTCCAGTCCGGGCACCAATATCTTGACGACCGCAAAAGGTGATGTCGGCTCGCTCAATCGAACGGCGATTGCTTGCGTGATATCCGACCGCTTCAAGTTCCCCAAGATTCCTGCAAGGTCGTTCGGACCGGGCAAGGGCACGCCGCGTGAAGGATCAGCAGAAAACAACTTTAACAACCTCTCCGGCAGTGGTCGTCGATAGGTCTCATGGAATACGTCGTCACGTGCGCCACTGATATAAGTGACCCGGGACTGTGCAGCTTCCGTCAGCGCGCGCACTGCAGCGCGCTCGGGGGATGGATGAGCGCCACAGCCGAACGTCACGTCGACATACCGTGGCGCACGGGACGCGAGCGCGGTTTTCGCCGCAAGGAAGGCGCCGATACACGGTATGCCGATATCGCTTGTCATGTCGAACATGCGCAGCAGGATGCCCGCATCCTCGATTTTCGCGATAAGGGACCTAACGTCCTCATCGCTGAATGCGTCGGGTTCCAGACACCTGGAGTGCTGGCCAGATTCAGGAAGAACCTGCCACAAGACATGAGCGTCGCGTTCGATACGCTCGAGAAGGCCGTGGAAAATTGCCTCGTCATGCGTGTTGCCCGATGCAAGGCCATCCGAAGATTGCCAGTACCGGCAGTTCGACAGGCTCCGATCGAGCGACGCGGCTTCGGCCGGAACGTAGACGCGATCAAAACTGAAGAGGTCTTCTCCCGCCGCAAATGCCATAATGTCGGTTGCCCGGGGAGGGGACTGATTCCGGCCAAGGAGCGGCACAAGCAAGTCGACACGCTCGCCGGCATCCGAAAAAGCTGACGCGGAAACATTCCTGATTGACAGGAACGGATCGCAAGCGACAGCCCGCTCTATGGCCTCCATGACCGCGGATGTTCTCGCATCGGCATCGGTAAGCCCTTTGCCTTGAGCAACCACGATCGATTTGGCGTTTGGAGTATAGGCGCACCAGACCGGAATGCCGATGTGATCGAGTCCGGTCTGGCGGCCAATGCGGGTTATCCCGAGCGTCTTCAGAAAAGGACGCACCCGCTCATAGGTCTCCTCGGGCGAGCAGATGCGGTCCATCGTTTACGCCGTCGGCAGCTTAGCCATCGAAGACACCAGAGAAAGCCTGTTCAGAGGAAGAGACTGCAACCGCCAAATTGACGTCTTTGACAATTGTTCCCCCTGCATTTCTAAGATCGTTTGCCGCAGCCAGCGGCCCGGAAACGGGTGGCTGCATCGGCAGGACCGTTCCCGCATCAATGTCCGCCAGGTAAAGCTGATTGTCTCCAGGCAGCCCGATTATCACAACTCTTGCCATATGTTACCCCCTTGGTTTTTGGTACTAAAAAATCTAAAAACCGGCTTTCACCAGGCCTTCCCGGTAGAGTTCCTTCTGCCATTGCTCTTTGACCGGCAGCACGGAGAGCCATTTGTCGAGATCGAATTGCGGGTTGAGCTCCTGAGCCCTGCGGCGATGGACGCGTGCCTTCGCGGTATCGCCAGCCATAGCGTAACTCGCCGCAAGCAATCGCCGGGCCGACGAGGAGTCGCCCATTCGGTCGATGTAGCCGATCGCTTGATGAAACTCGCCTAGGAAATAGCTGGCGCCGGCCGCAATCCAGAAATAATCGTCGGGGCATATCGGATTTAAGCGGATCGCTTTGTTGATCTTTGCCAACCCATCGGCGGGCTTCGATGCATGAACCAGAGCGTCGGCATACCCGCATATTGCGTCGGCAAGGTGTGGGCTTAATCCCTCCGCGCGATCGAATGCCTCCAGGCTCCCGTCGACATCGCCGCGGTAAAGCCTCGATAGCCCAAGCTCGCGGTGCGCCGATGCCAGTTCCGGCTCCAAGGCCACCGCTTTTCTTGCCGTTTCCTCCGCCTGAACCAGCAGTTCGGTCTCTCCCCGTGCCGTCAAGACCCATTCCCAGGAGTAGGTACGGGACAAACCCGCCAACGCCGGCGCGAAATCCCCGCGCATTCGCAGCGTTTCTCGAAATGCATTTCTAGCCCGGCGCACGTCAGGGAGCGTGAACTTGTTGAGATGCTGGGCGCTTGCAAGATAGGACCTATAGACATCCGGATGAGCACGGTAATCGGCGAGCACAATTTCGGTGCGCTGGAGGTGGCCGCTGATGGCCATCACGATCATCTGCGCCACTTGTCTGCGGTGTGAAGCAAGCGAGCTGGCATTGAGGCGGAAGCGTTCCGCCCACAAAACGCTGTCCGAGGGAAGGAAGATCATCTGCACGAAGAGACCTTCGCTGCTGATGTTGGTGTCGAGGACGTAGGAGATGGAATGTCTCTCCAGCTGAGCCATCTTATCCGCATCCTGCCGGATGCGGGCAGCCGTATACGGAGCAACGACCGCCACCGTCCTCAAGGAGCAAAGACTTATCGTGATATCTTCCATCAATGCGCGGGCTGGATAAGCCGCGTTTTGCTCTGCTTCCTGGGGGGGAAGCAATACCAGCCGGGGCAGTTCCGTGGGCATTGAGGGGACGATCGCTGTCCCTACGGGCAACGTGAACTCAGCTCGACTGATCGATGATCTAGAGGATCCAATTTGGTCTTCATGACGATGCGCCCCAAGCAGCACCTCGCGTACGGCGGAATCGCCCGGATCGTGTTCGAGGAGTTGTTTTGCGCTATCCTTGACATCGGCCCATTCCGACCGACTGGCCGCTGCGGCTTGTGCCTCGAAGAGCCCCGCGCGAAAACGTTGCCACTGGACCGACCGTTGTTTCTCGACCCATGGTTTTAGGCCGACAGGTAAATTGGCTTCATCCATAAACTGCCGCGTCATCAATTTCGACATTGCGTTCAATCGCGGCAGCGCTTCAAGATCACTGGAGAAGACGGAGAAATCCGCCTCAACGGGCTCGGCGGATAGCTGTACGGTCGAAGCCGTGAAATCGAGTGGCGCGGGCCAGCCGTCCACGGCGCATTTGCGCACGCGCTCGGTCATTTTTCGAAAGTTGATCTTGGCGGCGTCTTGATCGCCTGCCCAAAGCAGTCGCGCCAGATAATCTCGCGGCAGTTCAAATTCACCGCTGGCCAACATATAGGCGAGGCCGAACAGTGCCTTCTGTGGCAGTGGCAGCGTCCCTCGGTCCTCGTCAGCAAGCCAAAGGCCTCCGAATGTCACAAGCCGGAGCATCGGAATGATCCGCTAACGCGTTGCGCCCGGATCCGCGTGATCGCGATCCAGACCTGACGGGGCCCCCAGGGATTTGACCAGTTGAACGATGTTTTGGCGCAGCTTCGCATTCGCCACCCTCTGGAATGCCAGATTGAGTTCCACCCCCTCGCGGGTTGCCAGAAAGGAGGTCACCGCATCTTCCTCGTGCACGACAGGCTTGCTATCGGTCGTCGATGACGGGATTGGCGCATCGGCAAAGAAATAGCCAACAGGCGTGTCCAGTATAGTTGCAATCATCTGAAGACGACTGGCGCCAACCCGATTGGCTCCCTTTTCGTATTTCTGCACCTGCTGGAAAGTAATCCCAAGCCCGTCGGCCAGTTTCTCCTGAGACATCTTCAGCATGGCCCGCCTCAGCCGGATCCTTGATCCAACATGTATATCAATCGGGTTCGGCTTCTTCTGATCCATCACTGCACCCTCTGTCACCGCTACACAGTGGTATAAACGGAGACTTCGTGCAACTGGGACCTGCCGGCAAAGGTGTGCACTATGTAGATTCATGGCAAACCACGACCTGCGCGCCTTCCAAGCTTTTCCAGTGCGCCTGATCTGGGCGCGGAGTTTCTGTCGGGACACTTCCGCCGGCGTTTTTTAGCCAAGGCTTCTCGATGGCGAAGATCATCTGCGTCGCCTCGCTTGCTCTCTAACTCGCTATTCCGCGCTTCGAAACGTTCCTAGCAGTCTTTTGCAATTCCGAGATCCAGCTACCAGTATGCGATCTCTGCAGTCGCCGGGCATCAAGGGAGGGGACCATGGTTCGCTGGAAAAATTGGATGAGGAATGGCTTGGGTGCGGCGGCGGGGGTGCTGTTTTATACGGTGGGCGCCTGGGCAGCCGATCAGTATCCCATCTCGACGGTGCGCATGATCGTGCCCTACGCCCCTGGCGGCGGCGGTGACATAACCGGCCGGATGATCGCGGATGAACTCAGCAAGCGTCTTAAGACCACGGTGGTCATCGAGAACATCGGTGGCGCCAGCGGCACGATCGGCACCGAAAAGGCGGCCCGCGCCAAGCCGGACGGAGGGACGCTGCTTCTCGCCGGCAGCGCCATCTTCACGATCGCGCCGCATATCACCAGGATCGGTTTCGATCCGCTCAAGGATTTCGTCGCCATCGCCAATGTCAGCGAATCCGTGCGCATGCTGAGTGTGCCGGCATCGCTCGGGGTGAAAAGTTACCAGGAACTGGTGGCCTACGGGAAAGCCAATCCAGGAACCCTGAACTACGCTTCGGTGGGTGTTGGTTCGACCGGCCATATTATCGGCGTGGATTTTCTGCGGACTGTGGGCGTCACTGCCAGGCACATTCCCTATAGTGGGGCCTCGCAAGCGGTTCAGGCGCTTCTTTCGGGAGATGTGCAGTTCGTTATCGACGCAATGGTCATTCCGCCGTCGCGCGAAGGCAAGCTCGTGCCGATCGCCGTGCCGAGCGAGGCACGCTTGCCTGACTTCCCCGATGTGCCGACGTTCCGGGAAGTGGGCCTGAAGGACATCCGCTCCGGTGGCTGGCAGGCTGTCATGGTACCCGCCGGCACGCCGAAGGAACTTGTCGCCATGATCGAGAAGGCGCTGAAGGACGCAGATGCCAGCCCGGAATTCCGCGCTGCTCTCACCCGCGCCGGCTTCTCGCCGCGCTTCCGCACCAGCATGCAGCTTCAGCAGGAGCTAGAGGCCGAATATGCCTATTTCGGCGAGCTGCTGAAGAGCATGGAGCTCCCCAAGAAATAACCCGTCGGAGTAATCCGGATAAGACAGCCACACCAACACGCGCGGACCTGCTGGCGCGTATTGTTTTAGTATAGGCCAACAAGGATCCAAATATGCAGGAGAGACGCTCGACCGCCCCGACCCTGAGCGCCAAGGTGGCGGAATGGATGACGGGGTTTCCGCTCGATACGGTTCCGGCAGACGTCCTGGAAAATACCAAGTTGCGGATTTTGGACGTCGTCGGCGTGATGATCGCATCGAGCCGGCTCGACGTAGTTTCGGCCGCACGGCGCTCCGTGGCGGAATCGGACGGCGGCCAGGGGAGCGCCTTTTCCGTGACGGACGCTGCGCCGACGACACCCGCGAGTGCGGCCTTCATCAACGGGGTCATGTCCGCCGTTCTCGAATTCGACGACACTCATATCGAGTCGAATATCCATCCGACCGGCGTCGTGCTGTCGGCCCTGCTGCCGGAATGCGAGCGTCTCGGCCTTTCGGGTAAAAACCTGCTGCACGCCGCACTGATCGGCAGCGAGTTGTTATGCCGTCTCGGCCTCGTCTCACCGGTGCGGATGCATGAGGTGGGGTTCCATCCGAGTTCCGTCTATGGCGTCTTCGGCGCGGCCTGGGGGCTTGCGCATCTACGGCGCCTTTCGGTCGAGCAGACGGTGCATGCGATCGGTACGGCGGCCAGCCTCTCGGCGGGCTCGATTGCCTCGTTCGAGGACGGTACCTCGACCAAAACCTTGCATATCGGCATGGCGGCATCGTCGGCAATCCGCGCTGTCGCACTGGCGAACCAGGGCATTTCCGGTCCCTATCCGGTCTTCGAAGGCAAGTTCGGCTGGTTCAAGAGCTATTTTCAGTCCAAACCCGAGTTCCGTTTTTCGGCCCTGACGGACGAACTCGGCGAGCGCTGGGAAGTGTTGAACATCGCCTCGAAGGCGCATCCTTGCGCATATACGATGATCCCGTTCATCGCCGCGGCGATCGAGCTTCGCGATGCTCATGGCGTCAAGCCGGAAGATGTGGATGTCATCTATTGCGATATAATGCCCCGTTCCTTTGCGACCGTCTGCGAGCCGGTCGAAGAAAAGCGCCGGCCGCGGACCTCCTGGCACGGGCGTATCAGCTTGCAACATACGGTCGCCGAAGCGCTGGTGCTTGGCCGGATGGACAAGGATGCCTACGCGCCGGAGAACCTCGTCAACCCGCTCATCAACGCGATGGCAGATAAGGTCATCCACCGGCCGGATTTGGTGGCCGCACATGATATCAGCCGTTCGCGCGCGACCGTCTCCGTCCGCCTGAAAGATGGACGCGAACTATCTCATACGATCGAGGATATGCCGGGCACCCGCCGCAACCCGGTCGCCCGCGAGGGCTATCTGCAGAAATTCCGGGCGAATGTTCGTGGCGTGATTTCCGACGCGGCGGGCCAGGAACTGGCGACAGCTCTGCTCAATTTGGAGGAAGCCGAGGACATTGGCGCTCTGTTCAGGGGGCTGCGCGGGTAAAGTCACTGATGGCACTCGAATTTACAGCCGCCCGGAGGACGACGTAGGCCTCAATCCGCCGCCTCCTGTGCGCCTTTCCTTACGAAAGATGTGGTGGCAGCCAGCAGGATCGCGATGCCGAGGACCACGAAGGTGAGGCTGATCGGGCGGTTGATAAAGGTCATTGGATCGCCGCGCGACAGTGACAGGGCACGTCTGAAATTCTCCTCGAACATCGGCCCGAGCACGAAGCCGAGGATGAACATGGCAAGGCTGCAGTCGGCACGCTTCAGGAGGTAGCCGACGACCCCGAAGATGACGAGGGTCAGGATCTGCAACGATGAGAAACCGATCGAAAAGACCCCGACGCAGGCAAAGGCGAGGACGAACAGATAGAGCCAGTGATACGGCACGGTCAGCAGCTTCACCCACAGGCCGATCAGCGGCAGATTGAGGATGACGAGCATCAGGTTGCCGATCCACATCGATCCGACCAGTCCCCAGAAAAGCTGCGGATTGTTGGTAATCATGCTCGGGCCCGGATTGACGCCCTGGATCAGCAGCGCACCGAGGAAGAGCGCCATGACCGGGCTGCCGGGCACGCCGAGCATCAGAGTGGGGATGAAGGCGGTCTGCGATGCCGCATTGTTGGCCGCCTCGGGAGCCGCAACACCTTCAACCGCGCCGCTGCCGAAACGACCGGGCTGTTTCGAAATGCTCTTCTCGACCATGTAGGCGGAGAACGAACTCATCGCGAGGCCTGCGCCGGGCAGCATGCCGAGGAACGACCCGAGCGCCGTGCCGCGCAATACGGCCGGCCAGGCCTGACGGAATTCCTCGCGGTTCGGCCAGAGACGGCCGACCTTTGAGGTGACCAGTTCCGGCGTCCCCGTGCTGCCGATTGTGGTGATGATTTCCGATACCGCGAAAAGGCCGACGGCAAGCACCGCGAAGTCGATACCGTCGCGAAGTTCCGCAATCCCGAAGGTGAACCGGAAGACGCCGGAGGCGACATCGGCACCCGCCAAGCCCAGAAGCACGCCGAGAACTGCCGAGCCGATGCCCTTGACGAAACCGCCCTTGGCAATCGAGGCGGTAGCGACAAGCGCGCAGAAGACGAGGGCGGCATATTCCGCCGAGCCGAATTTCGCGGCTACCGAGGCCATGGCGGGTGCCGCAAGCGCGATCAGCAGCGTGCCGACGGTGCCGGCAAAGAAGGAACCAAGCGCGGCAATGGCGAGCGCCGAGCCTGCGCGACCCTGACGTGCCATCTGGTAGCCATCCAGGCAGGTGACCGCCGACGATGCTTCGCCGGGAAGATTGAGCAAGATCGAGGTCGTCGATCCGCCATAGGCGGCGCCATAATAGATGCCGGCCAGCAGGATCACCGAACCTTCTGGCGGTAGTCCGAAAGTCAGCGGCAGGAGCAGCGAGATAGTGATGATCGGGCCTACGCCCGGCAGCACGCCGATGGCGGTTCCGAGCGTGACGCCGAGAAAGCAATAGAAGAGGTTGTCGATGCTGGCGGCGACTTGCAAGCCCAGCGCAATGGAAGAAACGAAGTCCAGCACGCTAGATACTCCAGTCGAACAGGTGGAATGGAATGCCGAGACCGAAATGGAAGATGCCCAGGATGATGGCGACGATCGCCAGGGTCAGGGCGGGCAATTCCTTCAGCCGGCTGCGTTTGTCCGCAAGCCAGCCGAGACCGATCAGTGCGACGACGCTTGGCAGCAGTCCCACACGGTCGATAAGCAGGCTGAAGACAAACAGCGCCGCGAGGATCGCCAGGAATGGCCGGATTTCCTCGCGCGGTATGAGCGCAATGGCTGCCGCACCCGCATTCGCCAGTGTGGCTTTCATCAGGAGGGCTATGCCGAAGACGGAGAGTGTCGTGCCAAGCAACACCGGTAGGGCGCCCGGCCCCATTTCCGAAAGGTCGCCGAAGCCGTAGTCCAGGCCGAGATAGACGGCGATGCCGCCAGTTGCGGCGAACAGGATACCCACCGCATGGTCTGCATGAAATGTCATGATCGATCCCAATGTTCGAGGCCAGTGCCCAGGCCTATGTTCAAGCTATGCTGGCTTGACTGATCTGCGCTGGAGATCTGTTGGCGGCCGACTAAATCCCAAGTTGTTCCCACCCTCCTTCGCAACGAGCTGAAGATATCGGCCGAGACAGATGGCTAGCCTACAAGAAGGCGGCTATACAAAGATAAAGACGGCTCGTTCCGATGTTCGAAACGGGCAGGTGCATATAGCGCCGTATGGTGGTTTCCATCTCTCTGAACCGCACCGGGTTTGCCGGAGGCCATTTCGTTTAAGTTATGCGGCCATGGCTGGTTCGTCCAGCATGGCGTAGTACTGCTCTTCGGCTTCGGCTGGCGGTCCGATGGGCTCCAGAAGTCGTCGGTGGTTGAACCAGTCGACCCATTCAAGAGTGGCGAATTCCACTGTCTCGAAGCTCCTCCATGGTCCACGCCGATGTATGACCTCGGCCTTGTAGAGACCGTTGATTGTCTCGGCGAGGGCGTTGTCATAACTGTCGCCGACGCTTCCGACAGAAAGCTCTATGCCAGCTTCCGCCAAGCGCTCGGAATATCTAATCGACACGTATTGGGCAGATTCAACCGGTCGCCGCAACACTCTCGATCATATCCGATTTGAGCATCCCGTCGAAAGCCTCTGCAGGTGTGCGCCAACCCAGCGTCTTGCGGGGCCTGCTATTGAGAGTGTGCGCTGCAGCGCTGAGTTCATCAGGCCCTTGCTGGCTCAGATCTGTTCCTTTCGGAAAGTACTGGCGTAGCTGGCCGTTGGTGTTTTCGTTGCTGCCGCGTTGCCAGGGGCTTTGAACCGGCGGTTCACCCGGTCAAGCGGGCTCGGGGCCGTCTTGTCAGAGAATGTCGCGCGGATCGGCTTTCCGCGAATGATGCCCTGTAGGCTCATCGACCTCATAAGCCTGGCGACCGTGCAGCGGGCGACATCGAAGCCTTCACGCTTCAATTGCCGCCAGACCTTGCGAACGCCATAGACGCGGAAGTTCTGCTCGAAGACACGACGTATCTCGATCTTCAGACTGATATCGCTGTGGGCGCGGATCGACAGGCGATCCACATCCAAGCGCTTGGCGACGTTCTCGTAGTAAGTTGACGGGGCAATCGGCAATAGTCTGCAGATCGGCTCGACCCCGAAGACGCCTCGGTGTTCGTCGATGAACGAGATCATCGTTTGAAGGGGCGGTCGAGTTCCGCCATCGCGAAATAGCCAGACGCCTTGCGCAGAATCTCGTTGGCCTGACGAAGCTCACGGTTCTCCCGCTCAAGAGCCTTCATCTTCTCGACCACATCATTCGGCAAGCCTGCTCGTTTGCCGCTGTCGACCTCGGTCTTCTTCACCCATTCATGCAACGTGGCTGGCGAGCATCCGATCTTGGCCGCAATAGATGAAACGGCAGCCCACCGTGACGGATGTTCTGCTTCATGATCCAGGACCATGCGGATGGCACGCTCACGGACTTCAGGTGAAAACTTGTTCGTTGTCTTGCTCATGATGGCTCCACTTTCTCAGAAGTTGGAGCCTCCGGCAAACCCGGTGCGGTTCACTGCCATCCTTCAGGCAAACGGCAAACTGTCCTTTGCGATCGCCTGGGGGGCGACGTGCTTCCTCACTTCGCTCCCAATCTACTCGGAACTGATGGCGCGCGCTCGCGTGTCCGGGAAGGCAGTCGGATATATTGCAGCCACAGCAGCGGCGAATGGCCTCGCGGTCGCAATACGCAACGCAAGCCCCTTCGAGGCCGCCGGATGAAAGTGATCAATCCATGGTCCCAACAAAGGTGATATTTGGCTAAGTGTCCTTGACTCCGATTTCCACCGAGACCACCGAAGAGGAAGTGCCCGAAAATCGCTCGGAATTCCTACTCAGCGCCGCGGAGGATCCAGTGTTGGAAGAGACTTCGCGTGAGCGGCCGCTTCGCCGGAGTAGGGGAAATCCTCACCGAGCTGGCGGTCGCCGTCATAAACTTTGAAGGTCGGTCCCTCGAGCTCAACAATCCTATAACCGTTGACGAACTCGACCTTTGGCGTTTTCCATCCCATATCAGCTTCCTTCTCAGAATCTCTAAAGCCGCAGCACGCGCTCGCCGGCACACTACAGCATTCTTTGTCCCGGAATCACCAGGACGACTTGCACCCGCTCATGTTTATCAGGAGCTTGGTAAGCGGCACCATCATCGCGGCACGCCGATCCGATCAAAACGGTTTCGTTACGAAAAGCACGACGATCGTCGAAAGCCCGAGGAGCATTGCCGTTTCATCGCCCTATAGATGGAGCCAGCTTCGCATAGGTGCTCTTGTTCTAGTAGCCATTCCTGATGAAGCCGCTCAGTCGACAGATCGCCCGGCTTCATCCCTCCCTGAACTCGCCCTTTCCTGAACCGCCGGCCGTCCGGTCCGTTCAATGGGGATCGGTATCGTGTCTGCAACTCGTAAGTTATGACGTCCTCCATCTGCCAACCCTCCTCAGCAATCATTGAAGGGAGTGCGGGTCGGGAAGAAGTCCAGCTGGTGTGCCTTCCTGTGTGAAAGCGAGACGCAATTAACCTTTCGGTAACGAAGCCGGAGCATGAGTCTGCGGCTCAATCGCTGAGAGGTTTTGTTATGCGTGTTTCCGGTGGTGCTGTGCTTTTGGTTATCCCGATTATTGCTGTGCTGCTGTTTGGCGCGTCGCTCGCTTGGGACCAACTCGACAAATTGGATCCCATCGTGACTGGCACTATCCAATAGATAGATAGTTATGCCGTCCGCAACCAACTCCCACGCTCGCTTTTGGGTGAAGAAGAACTTGGCGGTGGTGCCCGGTTGCCATTGCAATCATCGGCATGAGTCCCATCTTGGCAGGGAGGAGGACTATTTATGGTCCGCCTTCTCTGTCTTCTGCGATCAGGAGGCGGTAACACCAACCGAGCGCTTTGGGGCCATAACCTCTGCTGCCATCCGTCAACACGCGGGTATAAGGATACGCCACGGTTCCCGCGACCAGCTGCGCCCTGGTGGCAACTTCCACGAAGCCGCCGTTCTGCATGATGGCGACGCGATCGCAAAGATGCGCGACGACCGCGAGATCGTGGCTGACGAGGATATAGGTCAGTTTCTCCCGATCGCGCAGATCCTTTAATAAGTTGAGGATTTCCGCCTGAATGGATACGTCGGCATGCTCGGCACCGATGTCGGCCCGGTGCGCATTCCGGGCGTCGTCGCTCTCAACGAGGATGAGCGGCGGATCCTGCGCGGCATTGTCGACCGCGTCAAAACGAAGCGCTCGCCGCCTGACGGGAGAAAACTAAAGTGCGTATTACCGGAATAAAGACATAGATGCAGCGCATCGACGACCGTCCTCGCCTGTTGCTCAAGATCGAGACCAGCGAAGGCATTTCCGGCTGGAGCGAATGCTACAATCACGGCCCCGACTTGGCGCTTCCGCCGCTTCTCGACTACCTTTTCCACCAGATCGAGGGCGAGGTCCCGCGCCGCGTGGAATTCCCCGCCCTGAAGCCCAC